>JABFRC010000055.1 GCA_013141375.1 Methylococcaceae bacterium
CATTGTAGCCGCTTTTAGCTTGCAAGCGCATGACAGTTTTATAGGCTAATCCCTTAACATCCTGTATCATTTGATTTTTTGTTGATTCCTCAGCCTCATCATGAGAAAACCGCTTTTCCCTTTAAGGTTGCGCAGTGACCGCGCTTTGCGTTGCATCGTTGTACTTACCGGCAGCCTTACACTTAACGCCTGCACAACCATCCTGACACACTTACCCGGCGTTTACACCGTAGATGTTCAGCAAGGCAATATGATCGATCAAAGCATGGTTGATCAACTTCGCCCCAACATGACTAAGCGCCAAGTGCTTTACATCATGGGATCGCCAATGCTAACCGATTACTTCCATCAAAATCGTTGGGATTTCATATACTCAGCGCAACTGGATGGCGAAGACAGACAACAAAAAAGAATCAGCTTATTCTTCCAGAACGACCTGGTCGTTGGTATCCAAGGCGACTTCAGGCCTAGCCAAAATCAGGTAACCAAACCCGCGCCGGAGACAACTATCGATGTCCCCAAACGCGATCTTGAAAAAACGCTATGGGAAACTATTCGCGGCTGGTTTGGATATGACGGCATTGAGAACTCACCCAAAACTGAAAAGACACCCAAACCGGCAAGCGCTAATACCGATAGCCCGGTTTAAAAACCAGTAAATTATCTTTTGGCAACGGCTGTTTTCACGGCCCGCTGCCGTCTGGCATCTTTCGGATCATTCAACAGCGGCCGATAAATTTCCACCCGGTCGCCCTGCGCTAAAACCTGATCTAACTGACAGGGCTTGGCAAATATGCCCACCGCTATCGAGCTTTCATCTATTTCAGGAAATTGTTGCTGTAAACCGGAAGCGTTAACGGCTTGACCGACATTACTTCCAATTGGCAGTCGTAATTGCACAAGCACCTGGAGCTCAGGGATTGCATAAGCAACCTCGACATCAATCATTGCTACCGCCGTAAAGCTGCTTAGCCCGATCGGTAAAAGAACTGACCATGGTGTTACAAATTTGGTGAAATACCGCACCGAAGGCCAAGTTCGCCAGTAAACCGGACATTTCAAACTCAAGATCCAGGGAAATCTTGCTGGCATCTTCCCGTAACGGCATAAAATTCCAGACACCATCAAGAGAATTGAACGGCCCATTGAGCAGCGAAACGGTGATGCGACCGCCCGGATCAATGATGTTGCGAGTTGCAAACGATTTTTTAAAGCCGCCTTTAGCAATCAGCAATTCGGCTTCGACGACACCCTCTTCACGCTTGAGAATCCTGCTGCCGCTGCACCAGGGCAGAAACTGGGGATATTGCTCAATATCATTCACCAAATCAAACATGCGTTGCGCAGAAAACTTAACCAAAGCACTTTTTTGGATCAGTGTCATGATTAAAGCACTCCGACCACATGCAGAAAAACTAAAAACACTGCTGATGGCGCAACATATTTAACCAACACCTGCCAGATTTTGTAGCTTTCAGCCGGAATGGCCAATTCTTGCTCGCTATGTTGCTGGTGCATGATCCAGCCGGTAAATACCGCAATACAAAAGCCGCCAATCGGCAGCATCAGGTTGGCCGTCAAGTAATCCAGTAATTGGAATAAAGTACGATCGAATAATTTAACTTCCGACCACACATTGAATGAAAATACACTGGCCAAACCTAAAGCCCATGCACCGCCACCCGACCATATACAGGCTTGCTGGCGAGTCATGTTTTTGTTTTCTACCAACCAGGCTACTGCAGGCTCAATCAGTGATATCGACGAAGTTAATGCCGCCACCACCAGCATCACAAAAAACAGCACACCAAATAACCAGCCACCGGCCATGTTACCGAATGCCACCGGCAGGGTTTCAAAAATCAAACCCGGACCCGATGCTGGGTGCAGGTCGTTGGCAAAGACAATCGGGAAAATAGCAATCCCCGCCAATAAAGCCACGACCGTATCAGCCCCTGCAACCAACATTGAAGTCTTGGCAATCGAAATATTCTTAGGTAAATAAGCGCCATAGACCATGATAGAACCCATGCCCAAACTTAAGGTAAAAAAGGCATGCCCCATCGCGGTTAAGACCGAATCCGCGGTTAATTTACTAAAATCCGGTGTGAATAAAAAGCGTAAACCCTGCTCATAACTGCCAGTGGTCATCGCATAGCCGACCAACAAGATCAACAGCACGAACAGACTGGGCATCAATAATCGCGCGGCTTTTTCCAGGCCGTTATTTACGCCGCGATTGACTATCCACATGGTCGCGAACATGAACGCGCTATGCCAAAAAATCAGCTGTATTGGACTGGCAATAAAATCACCAAATAACTGTTTTATACCAGGGGCATCGACACCGGAAAAACTGCCAAAAAAAGCCTTCAACACATAAGCCGAAGCCCATCCGGCAATCACGCTGTAATAAGACAGAATCAAAAAACCCGCTATCACGCCCATCCAGCCCAGATACCGCCAGTTGTGATCGGCACCGGCCTCTTCCGTCAGCGTTTTCAAGGCATCAATCGGATTTTGCCGGGCATGACGACCCATCATGGTTTCAGCAATCATGATGGGAATGCCAATTAGCAATACACAGAGCAAATACACCAAAACAAACGCACCGCCACCGTTTTCGCCGGTGATATAGGGAAATTTCCAGATATTCCCCAGCCCTACCGCAGAACCGGTAGCCGCCAAAATAAACGCCAAGCGCGATGACCATTCACCCTGTATTTTTTGTGTACTCATCTTATGAATGCCTGTTATCTGTAGTTTAAAAGCTCAAGGCTTCAGAAAATCGGGTAAAATAACACAGTATCTCCTTCCGTAAGCTTAAAAAATCCTGCCCAACACCATGGCCGATAAAAAATCTAAAAATAATAAATCCCAACAAAATGCCACTATTGCCGTCAATCGACAGGCAAAACATGAGTATTTTATTGAGGAGCGATTTGAAGCGGGGCTGGTTTTAGAAGGCTGGGAAGTCAAAAGCTTAAGGGAAGGCCGAGTCCAACTCAAAGAAAGCTATGTCGTTATAAAACGCGGCGAAGCCTGGTTGTCCGGGGCGCATATTTCTGCGTTGCTCTCGGCCTCGACCCATGTCAACCCTGACGCCGTCCGCCAAAAAAAGTTACTGCTTAATCTTCATGAGCTTAACAAACTGATCGGTGCGGTAGAGCGCAAAGGCTATACCATCATCCCTTTATCGATGTACTGGAAAAACGGCCGCGCCAAACTGGAAATTGGCCTTGCGAAGGGCAAGCAGTTGCATGATAAACGCGCCACCGTTAAAGACCGAGACTGGCAACGGGAAAAAGGGCGAGTTTTAAAGCGCGGCTAAAGTGCGTCTAAACAAGCAACCAGCTATGACATTGATTACATAAACATAAGCATCAATATCTGTTCCTAATTAAGCCTTATGTAGTGTCTTCGCCCTAAATTTCATACCCAGCAACGCGCTGTACAGCAGAAACTATATTTACAAGCTACTTCAACCAATAAATCAGATGAGGTAAATCATGCTTCTATTAGACACTAAATATTCCCATGCCCAGTTAGATAGAATCCGCGATCAAGGTGCTATATTCATGTGCGCCTGCCCTAGTCAAGTCAGTTTACAGATCACCCATTTACGCAAACTATTCGAATATCAGCGTCAATGCGTCAGAAGCGATGAAAGCTACATCAACAGCGAAACGCATCGTTTAATAGCCAAGGCCACCGCCGATGCTCATAAAATCATGGAAGACTGCATGGAAGAAATTCTGATTCGTGAAGCCTGGAATCTCGAAACACTAGAAATGCCAGCTAATTTGCGCGAGTTAATGTTGAAAGTCGCTGAAGATGATTAACCTTTAGCATCCTCAAACGTACTACTATTTAAACAAAATCACCTTAAACAGACCAGTCTATGTCACTTGCCGCCTTTATCGAAAAAGCCAAACAGCAGCACCCCATTAGCTTTAATGACACCATCGCAGTCATCAGCGAACACTATGATTACCAGCCGACTGAATTCAGCAATGGTATTGGTGACCATGCCCTTACCAGCCCTGCAGGCACCAACGAAGGCTCATGCAAAATCTTTGCTTTCGCCAAATTACACCAGCTGGATCAAGCCCAAACCCTCAACCTGTTCGGCGATTTCTATCACCAAGATGTCCTGAACGATCCAAACGGCTCTGGCCATCAAAACATCAGGAACTTCATGCGTGATGGTTGGGATGGCATTGCGTTTTCCGACACGGCGCTAACCCTAAAATAATCACACACGCCACCAAGCCGATGAAAGTCGACGTCCTGATCATCGGCCAAGGTCTGGCAGGCAGTTTATTGGCGTGGGAGCTGTTAAAACGCGACTGCAGGATCATGATTATTGATAACGGTGAAGAAAACGCCTCTCAAGTCGCCGCCGGCCTTATCAATCCCGTCACTGGCATACGCTTGGTCAAAGCGCCTGAAATTGACACACTTCTTCCTATCGCCACACGACTTTACGCCGAACTTGCCGAGTATTTTCAGCAAACTTTCTACATTGAAAAACCAATGTTGCGAATTTTGCGTAATGCCAATGAAGCCATCTATGCAGCCAATCGACTTGCTGATCCTGCTTATCGAGAATATATCGCTGAAGCCGACTCAACCGACACACGGCCATCACCGTTTGGTTGTATGCAACAAAACCACACTGGCTACTTGTTAACCCAGTCACTATTAAGCTGCTTAAAAGCTTTTTTTATTTCTAAAAACTGCTATCGAGTAACCAATGTCAATTATTCCGACATTGAACTTGGCAGCTCGCCTCGCTGGCAAGACATCAGTACCCAGCACATTGTTTTTTGCGAAGGCCACCGAGCTACCGATAACCCCTGGTTTTCTTGGTTGCCTTTTAGGCCGGTCAAAGGCGAAATTTTGACATTGAGCCATCAAGCCACATTACCCGACAATATCCTCAATAATGGTCACTGGCTGATTCCGACTACGGATCAGCAACTTCGAGTTGGCGCGACTTTCGACCGGGGAAACCTGAACATACTACCGACCGAAGCAGGTAAAAATGAGTTGTTAGATACTATGCAAACACTTCTGCCCGGATTCTCGGCAGAGATCATTGCGCATAAAGCCAATATTCGTCCCTGCACCGCGGACAGAAAACCTTTCATCGGCCGACACCCACATAATCCGCAATTACTGATCTTCAATGGCTTCGGCGCCAAAGGCAGCTTGCAAATTCCCTGGTACAGCCGGCAATTTGTGCAGCATATGTTGAACGGCAGCCACCTTCCTACAGACTGCGATATAAAGAGATATGCAGAAAAGTACTAGCCTAATTACCACGGCTCATGAGTTGCTCGCCAAACACTTGCAACCCGGCGATATTGCAATTGATGCCACACTGGGCAACGGCTATGACACACTATTCCTGGCCCAACACGTCGGCCCGGAAGGCAAAGTCTTCGGCTTTGATATTCAGTCAGCAGCCTTACAATCCACACAGGAAAAATGCCAGCGGGCACAACTGCAAGAGCGCGTAAGATTGATTCAAGATAACCATGCCAATATGCCTCAGCACATTCCAGACTCGCTGCATGGCCGCATTAACGCCATCATGTTCAATCTAGGCTATCTGCCTGGCGGTGATAAAACTATCATTACCCAGTTCGATTCCACCCTCATCGCCCTCAATGCCGCGATTGATTTATTGTCACCCACCGGCATGCTTACCCTAGTTGCCTACCCAGGCCATCAAGGCGGTGACCAGGAAACCGAGCAGGTAACTCACTGGTGCGAACAACTCAATACCGCACATTTCAAGGTCAAAATTTATTACAGCGCAATCAATAAGGACTCAGCACCCAGATTGTTTGTGATCAATAAAATCCAGAGCTGAAGCCATGCAAACACAAAAACCTGTATCAACTCCGGACCAGCGACTAAATCTCTGGATATTTACCGATAACAAACCCGGCCATCGCAATCAATTGCAAGGCTTGGTCAATGCCCTTTCAGAACGTTGTGTAATCGATGGAAAATGGATACCGGTTTTAGCGCAGCAACGGGGTTTTTTGGGCACATTAAATAAACTGCGCCGGCAATATAAAAAACGCGCGCCTGATCTGATTCTCGGCGCCGGCCACAGCACGCATAAATTTTTGTTGTTAAGCCGCTGGCTGTTTGGTGGTAAGGCTGTTTTATTGATGAAACCCAGCTTGCCCATCAGCTGGTTTGATCTGGTGCTTATTCCGGAACATGACGGCCATTTTCCGCAAACCAATGTCATTGCCACACGCGGCGTCATCAACAAAATAAAACCAATGCCAGCCAAAAATGAAGGTAAAGGCCTGTTCTTGATTGGCGGGCCTTCCAAGCATTATGCCTGGGACAGCCGACATGTCGCAGGGCAAGTGACAGCAATTCTCACCGCGCATCCTGACATCGACTGGCAACTCACCACTTCGCGACGCACGCCGGGTGATTTTATCGCCTGCTTGCCTGGCGACAGCCAAAATCTGTCCATCATTCCACACACCGCATGCGATGCCGACTGGCTGCCTAAACAGCTGAGTGAAGCCGGCCAAGTCTGGGTAAGCGAGGACAGCGTGTCGATGATTTACGAAGCGTTGACTTCAGGCGCGTTGACCGGT
The DNA here is from genome assembly GCA_013141375.1 of Methylococcaceae bacterium. GTDB lineage: Bacteria > Pseudomonadota > Gammaproteobacteria > Methylococcales > Methylomonadaceae > JABFRC01. The sequence continues at coordinate 6,636 of JABFRC010000055.1, forward strand.
TTGCTGGAAGTCCCCGCCACTACATCGGGCCGCGTACAAAAAGGCGTACTCAATTTGCTGCAAGACAAACTGTTATTTCGATACAGCGACTGGCTCTTACACCCCAAGCTCTCGCTACATCCGGCCCAGCTCAACGAAGCTGATCGCTGCGCGGAATTAATTCTTAAGGATTTTTGTAATGACGAATAAGTCACTTACCATAATACAAGTATTACCGGCCCTGAATGGCGGTGGCGTCGAACGCGGCACACTGGAAATCGGCAAATATTTGGTACAACAAGGCCATCGCTCACTTGTGATTTCGGCGGGCGGGCGTATGGTTGAGCAGCTGACCCAAGAAGGCAGCGAGCATATTCAAGCCGATATCGGCGCTAAAAAGTTATCGACCCTGCGCTACATCTTCTGGCTGCGGAAGTTGTTGCTGGAAATTCGTCCAGATATCCTGCATTTTCGTTCGCGCTTACCAGCATGGATCGGTTATCTGGCGTGGCTTACATTGCCAAAAGCGTCAAGACCCAACTTGGTCACCACTTTTCACGGCCAACATTCCGTAAATCGTTACAGCGCCATCATGACCTGTGGTGAGCGTGTGATTACCGTGTCAGAGATGATGAAGGACTACATTTTAAGGTCCTACCCGACTGTCGCAGCCAACAAAATCCAGGTCATTCACCGCGGCGTAGATACTCATCATTATTACCCCGGTTACCAACCTGATGAGACTTGGCTTAAACAATGGTTTGAGCAATTTCCGCAAACTAAAGATATCGCTTTGCTGACGCTCCCCGGCCGGCTGACCCGCCGCAAAGGCATTGAAGATTTTATTGAAATAATGGTCAAGTTACGCGAATTGGGCATTGCGGCCCATGGATTGATTGTCGGGGAAACGCACCCCAAACAAAGCCAATATCAACAGGAACTGGCAACGCTGATTGCTGCGCATGATCTTGAAAACGCGATTACCTTTACCGGCCATCGCTCGGATTTGCAAAATATTCTAGCGATATCCAGCGTGGTGCTGTCGCTGTCAAAAATACCGGAAGCATTTGGCCGGACGGCAACAGAAGCCCTCAGCATGGGCATTCCGGTGCTGGGTTATGATCATGGCGGCATAGAGGAACAACTTAACGAGCTGTTTCCGGAAGGCAAAGTCCCGGTCGGAGATATCAAATATGCCGCCGATAAAATTGCGGCATATTTAACTGTTACCGTTCCGGAAATTGCCCCGAATCGATTGTTTACTCTGGAAAAAATGTGTTCGGAAACAATAAAGGTTTATCGATCACTATCTAAGATGTAACGCTCCCCTCTCAGGAATCATCCACCTGATCAGCCAGTGCGGACAGCTGTTTAATTAAGCCCTGCAACTGTGCTTCTGTATCCCCGCAAACTGTAGCATGGGCCACTTTGCGGCCTTTGCGCGGAGATTTATCGTAAAGATGAAGATGCGCATGATCGATGTCCAATACTGCCTCGGTAGTCGGAAGCCCGCCGATGAAATTGATCATGGCTGCATTGCCTACCGGATCCGTCGAACCTAAGGGTAAATCCAGAATGGCTCGCAGATGATTTTCAAATTGACTGGTTTGCGCGCCTTCAATTGTCCAATGTGCAGAGTTGTGTACGCGCGGAGCAAATTCATTGGCTATTAACTTGCCGTTAACTTCAAACAATTCCAGCGCCAGCACGCCGACATAATCCAGCGCCTCTAATAATCGCGTGGCATAGCTTTCAGCTTGCGCCTGCAATGCATCATTGGCTCGACATTGAGCAACACGCAAAATGCCGCCGCGATGCACATTCTCGGATAAGGGGTAGAACACAATTGCGCCAGACACATTGCGTACCGCAACGATGGACACTTCCCGATCAAACGGCACAAAACCTTCAACAATCGAAGGCACGCCTTGCAGCACGTCCCAGGCATTGGCCAAATCATCAGACGATTTCAGCACCGACTGACCTTTGCCGTCATAACCTTGTGTCCGGCTCTTCAGGATTGCGGGATAGCCGATTGTCGGCATCACTTGTTCAAGATCGGCAAGACTATTGACTGGCGCATAAGCCGGTGTAGGAATGCCGATGTCATTAAAAAATGTTTTTTCGACTAATCGATCTTGGGCCACAGCCAAAGCTTTCGGGGCAGGATGCACTTGCGTGTGGGTCGCCAAAAACTCTGCGGTTTTGGCAGGTACATTTTCAAACTCATAAGTCACGACATCGGCACGTTCCGCCAATTGCGCCAACAGTTTTGGATCGTTGTAGTCACCTAATAAATGCTCACCCAATTTATTGGCGCATGCATCCGCTGAAGGATCGAGAAAAATGAACTCTACACCCAGCGGTACGCCTGCCAACGCAATCATCCGAGCCAATTGTCCCGCGCCTAAGATGCCGACTTTCATAACTCTTCCTCGCGTGGATCTGATTTTGCCAATACGCTGTCTGTCTGATTTTGTCTAAATTCGTTTAAAGCGGCGCGATATTCGTGGTGCTTATTGCTTACAATAGCGGCTGCCAGCAAGGCCGCATTGATGGCGCCGGCTTTGCCGATTGCCAAAGTACCGACTGGAATGCCGGCAGGCATTTGCACGATCGATAACAATGAGTCCATACCATTTAAAGCTTTGGACTGTACCGGCACACCCAACACCGGCACCGCTGTTTTTGCCGCCGTCATCCCAGGCAAATGCGCCGCGCCGCCAGCACCGGCGATTATCACTTCCAGGCCTTTGGCTTCGGCGGCTTCTGCGTATTGAAACAATTTATCAGGCGTACGGTGCGCGGAAACTACTTCAACTTCGTGTGCAATGCCCAGTTGCGTTAAGGTGTCTGCGGCGAAGCGCATGGTGTCCCAATCGGATGTGGACCCCATGATGATGCCAACCAATGCAGTCATGTATTTGCTCCCTAAGGTATCAATGATGGTCGTAAAAATGGCGCGTAGTATCGCATAAACCGCTTATTAAGGCTTTCCATGTCTTACAAAAGAGGTTGCCCGCAAGCTAGGCAATCTTATTCGAGCCCGGCATTCGAGCTATAATGCCCGAATCAACAAGACCCGGAACCACCACAGCCCGCCAATCCAATGAGTAAAGACCAGGTATTTAAGGAACAAATCCAGAAAGTTGCGGATTTTAAGTTCGGCAGCAGCGTTGCCAAAGTGTTTGATGACATGGTCAATCGCTCGGTGCCGTTCTACGGAGAAATGCAACGGATGATCGCCGAACAGGCCGCCGATTATGCCCAGCCTGGCAGCTATGTCTATGACTTAGGCTGTGCAACCGGTACAACACTCATCGGCATGAATACCCAGGTGGCCGAAGGCATTCGCTTTATCGGCATTGACGATTCGCCGGAAATGCTCGATCAGTGCCGCAGCAAACTCGATCAAGCGGGTTTCAATCGCCCTTACGAACTACAAGTCGCCGATTTAAATCAGGACGTTGACATCGACAATGCCTCAGTCGTCGTGCTGTGCTTGACCTTACAGTTTGTGCGTCCGATATATAGGCAAAAATTATTGCAGTGCATTTTTGACGGTTTGAATCCTGGCGGCACTTTGATTTTGGTAGAAAAAGTCCTTGCCGAAGACAGTCACTTCAACCGCGATTTTATTAATTATTATTACAGTTATAAACGCCGCAATCATTACAGCGATATGGAAATCGCACAAAAACGCGAAGCGTTGGAAAACGTGTTGATTCCTTATAAAATCAGCGAAAACATGACATTGCTAAAGGAAGTCGGGTTTGCACATGCCGATGTGTTTTTCAAGTGGTACAACTTTGCCGGACTCATTGCCTGTAAAAGCTAGACACCGTACTTCGATATTTGGGCAAAATTTTTATATATCTTCGCCACGAAAAACCAATTTTTTGAAACACTCCAAGTAGTTACAAATTTTTAAGGTTGAAGCCAATCAAGTCAGCGCTGTAAACTGCAGCACCGCCAACCAGACCTTTACGCTTATGAAAACAGACAGCGCAAGTATTCAAAAACGCTATGACCGGCTGGCACCTTACTTTGATGTAATAGAAGCCATGATGGAAGGACTGGTTTTCAAGACTTGGCGCAAACGTCTATGGGCAAAAGTGGAAGGTGAACATGTACTGGAAGTGGGTGTCGGCACCGGAAAAAATTTCGACTATTACCCCGAAGAGGCAAGAATCACCGCCATTGATTTTAGCCCAGGCATGCTCAAACAAGCCGCCGACCATAAACAACGTAAAGGCATTGAGGTAGAACTGGCGCAAATGGACGTGCAGTCGCTATGCTACGCCGATAACAGTTTCGACACAGTAGTTGCTACTTGTGTATTTTGCTCGGTACCCGCGCCCGTTAAAGGCTTAAGAGAACTGCACAGGGTATGTAAACCAGGCGGTCAGGTATTATTGCTGGAGCATGTATTAAGTTCCCGACCGCTCATTGCCAAAGTAATGAATTTTCTCAACCCTGTGGTTGTGAAACTGGTCGGTGCAAATATCAACAGGAATACACTCAGGAATATCAAAGCCGCGGGCTTTAATTCGGTACGTGTCGATGAACAAAGCGGCGATATCATTAAATTAATTGAAGCCAGAAAATAGCCGGCAAAAATAACTCGAACTACCCTGACTGAAGGGCGTTCATTTCAGTAAAACATCTACATTTCGGATTATTAACTTAAGTGAAAGCAAACATTAACGATTTGGTACAAACCCCCATTCCAACTAGGCATGGTGAGTTTATCCTGCATTACTACACCAACAGTATCGATAAAAAAGAGCATGTTGCCCTGGTCAAAGGCGAAGTCGCAAACAAAGAAAGGGTGCCGGTGCGCATTCATTCCGAATGCTTTACGGGGGACGTATTAGGTTCTAGGCGTTGCGATTGCGGCGAGCAATTGGACTTAGCTTTGCATCTTATTAGCCAGGCTGAAAGCGGCGTATTGATTTATTTACGGCAGGAAGGCCGGGGCATCGGCTTGTTAAAGAAACTACAGGCTTACAATTTACAAGATCAAGGCATGGACACTGTCGACGCCAATATTCATTTGGGGCATCTTGCCGACGAACGAGAATACAGCATTGCTGCACTGATTTTGGAAAGTCTGGGTATTAAATCCATCCAGCTAATGACCAACAACCCCAAGAAAATCGACGAACTAAAAAAACTGGGCATTAATGTTTCCGGGCGCATTCCGGTAGAAGTCCAGGCACATGACGACAATCTGGATTATTTAAAAACCAAAGCCAATAAAATGGCCCATATGTTGTTTGAGCAGGAAGAATAAAGCGGCTCAAACAACTTTAAAGGTAGCTTTAACTAGTCTACCGGCCTCATCACCGGGTGATCTAAATCAATTTCAGCCTCACATTTGGGACAGGCGTACCAAGTCTCAGCCTGGTGTTCAAGGCTATACAAATCCGTATCATCAGCTTCCATAGGAACCAGATGTTTGCCCAAACCGCCCCATTTGCAGGCCGGACAGCGATAGCTGGCGTGTTCTACCTGATCGAGATAGCGCTGAAACGCCACGTAGCTGAGTTTTTTAATGGCCATTGTCGCCGAGCTGATGTGGAAACGAATGCCGGCTTCTTTATCGTCGCAATGCTTATCGATTATTTTGGACATGAAACAGCCCTCATTGCATGCAGTGGAGGAGCAAGCCCAATTGACAAAACAGGGCGCCGATTGATAGATAGCACCTGATGAATTGAACTGTCAATTTGTTTCGCTAATGCCCAATCGTTCCGGGAAAACGCTTCTTTGCAGCCAATGATGTTTTCATGCTCTCGACAGAGACCAGCACCCAGATTATTTAAAGCCCAACACTGCTAAACCAATATGTTCCACATCGCTCTCTTTGAACCCCGCCTTCCGCCTAATACCGGCAATATCATTCGCCTGGTCGCTAATAACGGCTTCAGCCTGCATCTGATCGAACCCTTGGGATTTGATCTGGAAGAAAAAAATCTCCGACGCGCCGGCCTTGATTATCATGACCTTGCCAAGGTAACTACTTATGCTGACTATTTCGAATTTGCTAATACGATGAAGGGTAGGAGAATTTTTGCGTGTACGACAAAAGGCAAACAAAGCTACGACCAGTGTGCTTTTCAGCCCGAAGATATCTTGCTTTTCGGCTCTGAGACATCAGGCCTGAGCGCCGAAGTAATGAACAGCATCGATGAAGATCGACGCATTAAAATTCCGATGATGCCGAACAATAGGAGTCTTAACCTTTCTAATGCAGTAGCCATCATCAGCTACGAAGCCTGGCGTCAACAGGGCTTTGACGGCGCTCTATAGTAATATCAATCCCAATAAGTTTTTATTTTGAACCCTCAACGTAACCTTCTCCCATTGGATGCCTACATGGATGTAGGTAGTAGGGCAATGTAGGAGCAATTGCCGAGAATGGATAGCATGAGTATTTATTGGGATTGGTATAAGGTTGTAATCAATAAAGCTTGCCCACGAGATCAATGTGCGTGAGAAACAAGCGCATATCAAATTCCAGCTGGTGATAATCGGGTTCCATATACTGGCATAGCTTATAAAAGGCCTTGTTGTGTTGTTTTTCCCGTAAGTGTGCCAGTTCATGCACGACAATCATTCTTAAAAACTCCAGCGGAGCCGTTTTAAAAACTGCGCCAACGCGAATTTCATTTTTGGATTTCAGATTGCCACCCTGCACTCTGGAGACAAAGGAATGCAATCCCAAGGCTTGATGCAGTACATCAATCTTGTCATCGTAAACCACCTTGCTCAGCGGACTGGATTGACGCAGAAATTGATTTTTAATGTCCAGGGTATAGACGTACAAAGCTTTATCGGTGCGGATATCGTGCATGGACGGATATTTTTTTAACAACACGCCAGCCAACTTGTCATTGTCAATGAGTTGATGCACTTGACCGAGAACGACTTCCGAATAACCCGTCAGATATTTTAATTTGCGCATCTTAATGGAGGGTGACACTCAATCCCATGGTGGAGTATCGCTGTCATAAGCCACAAAATTTTTATCTGCGGGCAGAGTTATTACCCCCGTGCCGGTATTTTGTGTTGAGGTGCTTTTTAAGGTGCTAGGTTTAATCGGCGTTGCAGAAACCTCTGATTTCCCAGGGGATAATTGCCATTTCGTAAAAAGGGCAGCATCCAGACCGCCTGGCACATACCATTTTTTGTTGGCAGGATCCCACTTGGCACCGAGTGCTTTAGCCTCATCTTTTTGCGCAAAAGGAACGTTGAGGTAAGTTTTTAAGTCTGCCATGTTAATTATGATTGGCGATTGGATAGTAAGCGGGTTGGCACCGAATGAATGCCAACCTTGCCAAACCTATTTTGAAGTAATTCTTAAGACATTTTTACCGCATAAGCCACAGCCGGCTTTTCTGACTAACTGACTATGGCTTTTAGCAATTTACGTTAGTCTTTGACCGCCACATTTACCGGGGTCAATTTCCAAATTTCTTTACTGTATTCAGTAATGGTTCTGTCCGTTGAAAACTTACCACTATGAGCACAATTGAGAATGCTCATTCTTGTCCAATGCTCTTTATCCTTATAGGCCGCTTCGACGCGTTTTTGCGCATCAAGGAAGCTACGAAAATCTGCAATGGTCATCCACGGATCATGCGGGCTTTTGATTGAATCCAAAACACAGTCAAAAATACCCGGTTCAAATTGATTGAAATGTCCGCATTCCAGCAAGTTGATGACTCGACGTAAGTCTTCATCCGTTTCAATATATTGTGCCGGGTTGTAATGGTGGCGTTGCTCTTCAACTTCTTCTTCAGTCAAGCCAAACAGGAAGAAGTTATCATCGCCGACTTCCTCGCGAATCTCAATATTGGCGCCATCGAGCGTACCGATAGTCAAGGCTCCGTTCATCATGAACTTCATATTGCCGGTGCCCGAAGCTTCCTTACCCGCAGTTGAGATTTGCTCAGATAAATCAGCGCCCGGACAGATTTTTTCCATGGCTGATACCCGATAATTCGGCAAAAAGATCAATTTCAACTTTGGGCCTACATCGGGATCGTTATCGATAACTGACGCCACATTATTGATCAGCTTGATAATTCTTTTCGCCATAAAATAACCCGGCGCCGCTTTACCCCCGATTAATACACAACGATCAGTCCAGTTGGCGATATCGCCACGTTTTATGCGGTCGTAAAGATGAATAACATGCAGTACATTCAGTAACTGGCGTTTGTATTCATGGATGCGTTTTACCTGAACATCAAACAAGGCATCGACGTTAAGATCCATGTCGTGTTCTAGTTTTTTAAAATCAACCAAGCGTTGTTTGGCATTTTGTTTGGTTTCATACCAACGTTTTCGAAATGCGGCATTGTCAGCAAAAGGCTCTAATTTTCTTAACAATGACAAATCAGTCAGCCAGCCATCACCAATGGTTTCAGTAATTAAAGTGGCCAATTCCGGATTACAAGAGGCAATCCAGCGACGTGGCGTAACACCGTTGGTTTTATTATTGAACTTGGTTGGCCAGAGTTCATAGAAATCTCTAAACAAACCTTGCTGCAACAGCTTTGAATGCAGTGCCGCCACGCCATTCACCGAATAACTTCCCACGATTGCCAGGTAAGCCATCCTGACGTGCTGCTCATGGCCTTCCTCAATCAAGGACATTCGCGCCAAACGCTCTTTATCGCCCGGCCAGTGCGCCGAGACTTCGGCCATAAACTGGGCGTTGATTTCGAAGATAATCTCCATCAATCGCGGCAGTAATTGTTTAAACAGGCTCACTGACCATCGCTCTAATGCTTCTGGCAATAAGGTGTGATTGGTGTACGCCATGGTGCTGCGAGTAATCACCCAGGCATCGTGCCACGCCAAGCCATGTACATCCATCAATAAACGCATCAGTTCGGCTACTGCGATGCTCGGATGAGTGTCGTTTAATTGAAAGCAATTTTTTAATGCAAACTCGGAAAAATCGTTGCCATGACGACCGACCCAATTAGCGATAACGTCTTGAAGACTTGCCGAAGCCAATAAATATTGCTGTTTTAAACGCAGCGCTTTGCCGTTTTCATTGGCGTCATTGGGATATAACACCATGGTGATATTTTCAGCCGTATTCTTTGCTGCCACCGCTTCTGCATAATCGCCGGCATTGAACTCTTGCAAATCAAATTCTTCAGTGGCGGTGGATTTCCATAAACGCAAAGTGTTCACTGTGCCGTTTTGGTAACCCGGTACCGGCGTATCAAAAGGGACGGCCAACACATCGTGGGTATCGACCCATGACACGCGCTCTTTACCGCGCTCATCGATATGTTTTTCAGTATGACCGCCAAATTTAATGCGATGAGCATATTCAGACCGCTCAATTTCCCAAACATTGCCATTGCGCAGCCAATGGTCGGGTTTTTCGACCTGCTCTCCGTTGGAAATTATCTGAGAAAACATCCCATATTCATAACGCAATCCATAGCCGGTAACCGGCAATTGCAAGGTCGCGCAGCTATCGATAAAACATGCTGCCAAGCGTCCTAAACCGCCATTTCCCAAACCGGCATCCGGTTCGCTATCGACCAATTCTTCAAGCTCAAGACCCAAATCGTACATGGCTTTTTTTACAGCATCATCAATGCCCAAATTCAGCATGGCATTACTCAAGCTACGACCCATCAAAAATTCCATGGAGAGGTAGTAGGCTTTACGGCAATTGGTTTCCTTGTAGGCGTTATATGTTTTTTTCCAGCGCTCGATTAAACGATCACTGATCGCAAGTGACAAGGCTTCGTATGCATAATGTGGAGATCGGCAGTTTTCATCCCTACCTAATCTATGGCCATAGTAGCGTTTGAAATCCGTCACAACATGTTTCTTATCCATGCCTAAAGTCGGCAGTGCAGTAATTGTTGATTTTGGATTACTGGTTTTAAATTTTCTATTTGGCATATTTATAAAATTCCCAATAAATGACTAAGGTTGGTGGTAACTATTTACCCTTTATCAAGGGAAGCGCTGATTAAATCCTTCGACAAGCTCAGGATGAACGCTAACCTATTGATTTCGTTCGTAGTGATCTTGTCAAACCATGATCGAAATCGATTTATTCAGCGGTTCCCTAACTTTCTGTTCGAAATAACAAAAGCGCTAACAACATCTTTTTACACCGTTCCATTTTTCATCCTGCCATTGTTTGTAGAATTCCTTTTTGCTCAACGGTGTATGGCATTCACTTGCACAATCGGATTGATGACACTTGGCATAGTGTCGTAAATATCGTTCATAGGCATCATCCCCAGAAAGTCTGCGGAGTAGGCGCCATCCGGCTTTGAGTTGACTTAACATTAATCTCTCACCCAGTCTTCTACCCATCGGCTGGGACGATGCGGTGATTCAGATAGCGGCGGCACGGGTTTGCCCGCTAAATACCGTCCACAAACTCGCAACATATCGAACACAATCAGCCATAACAACGCAACAAAGAATACTGTCAGCCAGGCATCCAGTTGGAGATTAAAAATTAACTGTGGCGCAACGCTGGCTTTTTCTGGACTCATGCTACCTGAAGCTAATTTGGCGACAAGATCATTAGCACCGGCAAAAAAGCCGACGCGCACATCAGTGCTGGCAATTTTTTCCCACGCGGCCGAACTGGTAATAATAATCAACCATAGCAATGGTAAGCCGGTCACCCAGGCGTATTTCAACTTATCTGATTTAATCAAAATGCCGGTTGCCACGCTTAAAGCAATAGCCGCCAACATCTGGTTGGCTATGCCAAACAGTGGCCACAAAATATTGACACCGCCGTTGGGGTCAATCACGCCGATATAAAGAAAATAACCCCAGCCACTGACAACCAAGGCGCTGGTAAAAATCACCGAAGGCGTCCAGGAAGTTTCGCCCATTCTCGGCCAAATATTACCCAGCATATCCTGGAGCATAAATCGACCGACGCGCGTACCGGCATCCAGTGTGGTGAGAATAAAGATGGCCTCGAACATAATCGCAAAGTGATACCACAAGGCCAGCAATTTCTCTCCGAATGCACTGCCGAATATGCTTGCCATGCCCACTGCCAACGATGGCGCACCGCCGGTACGTGCAAACAATGAGGCTTCCCCCATTTGATTTGCCAACAGTTGCATCTGCTCGACGGAAACCGGAAAACCCCAGGAGCTGATTTTTGCTACTGCATCGATTTCAAGCGCACCGACAACTCCGGCCGGACTGTTGATCGCGAAAAATACGCCGGGATCCAAAACCGTAGCGGCAATCATCGCCATCAACGCCACAAAAGATTCAAGCAGCATAGCGCCATAACCAATCATCCGAATGTCGCGCTCGTTGATTAAAAGTTTGGGTGTAGTGCCTGAGGCAATCAAGGCATGAAATCCTGAAATCGCGCCGCAGGCAATCGTGATAAACACAAATGGAAATAACTTGCCGCCGAAGATTGGCCCGGTGCCATCAATAAATTGAGTCAGCGCGGGCATTTTCACTTCCGGCTGCAGCATAATGATGGCAAGGGCCAGCAAGGTAATGGTGCCGACTTTAATATAAGTCGATAAGTAATCACGCGGCGCAAGTAACAACCACACCGGCAATATCGCCGCAGCAAATCCGTAGGCCATCACCCACCAGGCGAGCGTTAAGCCTTCATGGTCAAACAAGATGCGTAGCGTGGCATTGTTGTCAATCCAGCCGCCAGCCAAAACGGAGAGTAATAACAAAATTACCCCGATTGCGGAGGCTTCCAATACTTGGCCGGGACGAATAAAACGCATGTACACACCGACGATCATCGCAATCGGAATGGTCGCCGCCACCGTCGATGTCGCCCAAGGGCTGTGCTTCATAGCATTGACGACCACTAAGCCAAGCACTGCTATCAAGATAATCATGATAAAAAATGTACCGATTAATGCCGCTGTTCCGCCCAATTGACCTAGCTCATCACGCGCCATCTGGCCTAAACTTTTGGCATCGCGGCGAGTGGACAGAAACAGCGTCACCATATCTTGAACGCAACCACCTAGCACGGCACCAAATAAAATCCACAATGTACCGGGCAGATAACCAAATTGCGCCGCAAGCGTTGGACCAACCAATGGTCCAGGGCCTGCAATGGCAGCAAAATGATGACCAAACAATATCCAGCGATTGGTCGGCACAAAATCTTTACCGTTATCCAAGCGTTCTGCCGGCGTCGCTCTGGTTGTATCTATGACCAATACATTGGCAGCAATCCATGCCGCATAGAAACGATAGGCAATGGCATAAATGCATAATGCCGCAGTCACAAACCAAAGTGCATTGATGTCTTCACCGCGATTTATGGCGATGCCGCCTACTGCAGTGGCTCCCAATATGGAAACGATTAGCCAGATGATTTTATTTAATTGCGTGTTCATGATGGGGTTTACTCCGTTGATGAATTTCCAGCTTTCAGAGAATTATCCGAAAATTAACCCGTCTTTCTAGTTGGATGCGACAAAATACCAATTTGCCCCCTCAAAATGACGATCTGACAGGCTGAAAACCTGTCAGACCGAAACGCCTGACTGCCTCAATGCAAACAAAAACTTTTATGCCCGATTGATCGGGATAATCTTTTCGATGAAGCTTATCAATCTATTGCTTGCTTGGATAACTGTTAAATACTTTGTAGTTCTGTTTTTTATCAAAACTGACCACTTTATAGGCATCTGCCTTAGGCCCCATTTCCATTCCTGGGCTGCCGTTGACCATACCCGGCACGGTAATTCCGGTAACATTCGATTTTTTCTTTAATAATTCGGCAATATCAGCCGCAGGCACATGACCTTCCACCACATAACCATTAATAACTGCCGTATGGCAGGAAGCCAGCTCTTGGGTAATGCCGTATTTAGTTTTGATGGCTTGCACATCATCGGTGACAATGTCTTTAACTTTGAAGCCGTTTTGTTGTAAATGCTCGACCCACTTGCCACAGCAGCCGCAGGAAGAACTGCGATAAACCACGACCTCTTCGGATTTCGCTGTTTCAGCACCCGCGCCAGTATTGAGAACCATCAATGCCATTGCCGCTAACACTTTTAAAGTTTTCATCCTATTCTCCAAGATCTAACAACGAACATTAAGAACGATGATAAGCAGGACTGTATTGTCGCACCGCATCAACCATGGCCTTGACATGCTCAGGATTAATATCGGGCAGTATGCCGTGCCCCAGATTGAACACATGGCCGGAACCCTCGCCGTACTTGGCCAAAACAGCTTTGACCTTTTCAGCAATCACGTCAGGATTAGCGTAAAGCGCAACCGGATCCATGTTGCCTTGCAGGGCAACTTTGCCACCGACTCTGGCCCGAGCCTGATGAATATCCGTCTGCCAATCCAAGCCCAATGCATCGTAACCGGCATCGGCCATAAGCTCCAGCCACAAGCCACCACCCTTGGTAAATAAAATCGTCGGGATCTGCTGACCATCTACGTTGGTATTGAGCAATGCTCTGACTTGCTTGGCGTAATAAAGAGAAAACTCAGTGTAATCTTCAGTGCTCAACATGCCGCCCCATGTATCGAACAACATGACCGCTTGGGCACCCGCAGCAATTTGCGCATTCAAGTAGGCTGCGACCGATTGAGCCAACTTATCGAGCATGACATGCATCAACTTTGGCTCGTTGTACATCATCGACTTAACTTTTTGAAAGCTTTTGCTACTGCCGCCTTCAACCATATACGTTGCCAATGTCCAAGGACTGCCTGAAAAGCCAATCAACGGTACGCTGCCTTGCAGGTTTTTTCTGATTAATCTAACTGCATCCATGACATAACGCAGCTCATCTTCAGGATCAGGAATCGGTAATTTCTCTACATCGGCAGCGGTTCTGACCGGATTAGTAAATTTTGGGCCTTCGTTTTCAGAAAAATATAAACCCAGGCCCATCGCATCTGGAACAGTCAATATGTCCGAAAATAAAATAGCGGCATCAAAGCCGTAACGGCGCAAAGGCTGTAAAGTGACTTCACAAGCCAATTCAGGATTGGTGCATAAATCCAGAAAACTACCCGCTTGCTGTCTTACTTCGCGGTATTCTGGCAAATAGCGGCCTGCCTGACGCATCATCCACACCGGTGTCCGATCTACGGGCTGTTTTAATAACGTTCTGATAAAAATATCGTTTTGTAATGCTGGCATTTAGTCATCGCCTTCTTTGGGTACGTCAAATATAAAAAATACTAGGGTACATAACGAACCCTATGCGAATTAACAACTGTTTGGCTAAGGGGTACCTATTTTTCTAGCCAGAGAATTTCGAAATTCCGCGGGGAGCGACTGACGGGCTTTATTTGCCGCAGCGGCACTATCGAAGGATCCGTACATCAATGCATATCTCTCTTGTCCGCCAGCCACAAACTTATTCACCCGAATGCCAGAATTTAGACTGGGATATTTAGCCTTAATCTCATCGACCGACGACTGTTTCGAAACCACTATCAACTGCAAAGTGTAAGCACCCGCTGTGCGATCAGGCGGGTTAATTATCGGTTTTTTTTCTTCAGTTACCGATATCTCCGGCACATTTTTTGCTTTTGGCGTTGGTTTTAAATTCGTGCTAATTTTAGACTCAGGTATCGGCTTTTCAATAACAGGGACTGGCGTAATGATCGGCTGCTTTTCAATCGTTACAGTGGTTTCTGGCTTCGGATTATCAGGCATTATCTCTAAAGTCACCACAGGCTCTGCCGGGCTAACAGACTCAATAACAATCGGCTCGGCCTCCAAACTGGCTTGTGGATTCGGCGTCGGCACCTCTTTTTCAACTTGAGCTGTTGGCAAAGCAGGACTGGATTTAAGTTCTATAGCCTTAGATTCTTCTGGCTTTGGCGATGGTATTGAAGGAGCTTCCGCCAAGTCTTTAAGCATTGGACTCAAATATTGGACGCCGAGAGTAATGGCAACCAATATCACGGCCGCTGCAGCCATCCACCACCCGCCATTATTATTTTGCTGGCTGATTGATAATTCGGGAATTTGTTCGAAAATCTTACCGGGTATGCCGTGTGTATCTCGATACACAGCCTCTATCAAATCTTCATTTATTGCAGCTTGTGATAACGGAAACGACGGTTGACTGGACAATTCCAGTAAAAATTCACCACACTGTTTTTCAGATAACGGCGGAATTTCAATTACATGACAATCGTCCAACACACGATCGGACTGACTCAATACATGCAGCTCATCATGGGTAAGCACAAATACAATGCGCAATGCAGGATTAGCCGTGGCATATTGCACAACAGTTGTTATCAGGCCGGGCACCAGTAATCCGGCATCATCAATAGTCAGCACTATTTTTCTATGCTGACTGCCGTATTTACTGAATATTGCCGATAAGGATTGGGATTTATCTATCCCCAAAGTGTGAGCAAGACTGTCTTGAATGGCTTCAAAACTCAATGCGGCATTACCTTTTACTGGGCAATAAAGCCATGATGGATTTTTACGCTCCTGCAAAATGTTAATCAGTGTGGTTTTGCCGATACCGTCAGGTCCACATACCACTAACGAGTGCGGCAGATTTGCCAACAGATGGATCAATAACTCCAACTTTTGGTTACGTTCTTGCGTAATTAGCGACAATGCCGTCGTTGCTTTCATTAACGGCGGCTTTTTCAAACTAACAGTGAAAGTATCAAGCTCTACCATAGCTTTTTAGCGTCAACTCTAATAATTCACGGGGTACATTAACCGGCAACGTTGCCTCGCCTATTTGTGCCAATAGAATCAACCGTATCTGGCCATCAACATTTTTTTTATCCACCGCCATCAAGTCAATGAATCGCTCAACATCGAGATCGGCAGGCGGCGTCACCGGCAATCTAGCTTTTTTAAAAACCCGGATAATTCTTTCAACATCATCATCGTCCAGCCAACCTTTGCGCTTGGACAAATCGGCCGCCTGGCACGTTCCGATTGCTATTGCTTCGCCATGCAGATATTCGCCATAGCCCATACCTGTCTCTATCGCATGACCAAAGGTATGGCCTAAATTTAATGTTGCTCTGAGCCCGGTTTCCATTTCATCTTGCTCAACAACCTCGGCTTTGTTGGCACAAGACCGCTCAATAGCAAAAGCTAATGCACGCTTATCTCTGGCAAGCAACGCTTCTATATTGTGCTCAAGCCACTCAAAAAACTCTAAATCTCTAATCAAACCGTATTTGATCACTTCGGCTAATCCGGCGGACAGCTGTCTATCATCCAAGGTATCTAGTACATCGGCATCGGCAATCACAACTTGCGGCTGATAAAACGCGCCGATCATGTTCTTGCCTAAAGGATGATTAACCCCGGTTTTACCACCAACGGACGAATCCACCTGCGCCAACAAAGTCGTGGGTATTTGTATAAAGGCAATGCCGCGCTGGTAACAGGCGGCTGCAAATCCGCCCATATCACCAATAACTCCGCCACCAAGCGCAATCAATGTTGAATTTCGGCTGAATTTATTCGCCAGTAATTTGTCAAAAACTTTACCGACATACTCCAGCGTCTTAAATTGCTCGCCATCTGGCAAAATGACCGTTTCAACACTGAAATGGGCTAAATTACTTACCAGTTTATCCAGATATAAAGGAGCAATTGTCTCATTGGTAACGATTGCAACTTGCTTGGATTTGATATGCTGAGTCAATAATTCCGGCTTATCCAACAAGCCTGCACCGATATATATGGGATAACTACGCGCACCCAGTTCTACGTGTAATGTTTTCATTTGTTACCGATGGACAGATTTATAGGCTTCCAAAATACGATTAACCACTTCCTTGCTTGGCAAGGTGCCGGTGTCTACTTTAAATTCAGCACAAGATAGGTATAACGGCTCTCGTTCAGCGAACAATGCTTCCAGGCGCGATCTGGGATTATCTGTTTGCAATAGTGGCCGCTGCGTATCGCGACGGGTTCGTTCCAGAATTCTATCGATCGCACATTGCAAATAAACCACGAAGCCATTATTTTTTAGAGCGTTGCGATTTTCTTCGCGTAATATCGCCCCGCCGCCGGTTGCCAACACAATCCCGTCCATTTCGGTTAATTGCTGAAGCATTTTCTGCTCCCTGTCCCTGAAGCCCTGCTCTCCTTCGAATTCAAATATCGTCGGAATATCAACACCGGTGCGCTCTTCAATGGCCTTGTCACTATCATAAAAAGGCACAGCCAGCGCTTTAGCCAACTGCCGCCCGATAGTGGTTTTACCAGCACCCATGAGGCCAATTAAATAAATGTTCTCGGATTGCGCCATTTGTCACTCAGTTTTGAGGTTAAAAACAATAAAAAAGGGGGCATTATGCCCCCTTTTGATGTTGAGTAGAAGCCATCAATCAGAATTGCTGGCTTCTCGGCAATGCCATAGCCTTAAGGCTATGGCAAATTATTGAACTAACGTCACACTAACGGCTTCCAGCCACAGAGGCTTTTTACCTTCTGGCGGATGGTATTTGAATACCGCTGAGTAAAATTCTCCCGATTTAGTATCCAGTATCCTAGATAACACCACTTGGTTATTTTCCGGATTATAGGTAGCTTGATACGGGTCTCCAGAAAGTGCCTCTGAAAGCCCGGAGATTTTCTTTAAACTCAGCCTAACTTCCTCACTAGGGTTAAAACTCTTTTTAACAATCGATCCTTGATAACTTAATGTTGCAGAATACAGATCATTAAAAATACGCACTTTAGGAACAACCAATTGGTGCTTGCTCTCGTTCAGTGTTGGTAAAGCCTGACTTGGCGCATAAGGTGCCGCTGCAGCTGATGCCGGTGAGCCAGATACATTATTGACAGCCAGCGGTTTTTTGCCAGTATTACTTACAGTTAGTGCGTACTCATCGTCACTATTGGGAAATGCCGAAATATATTGTCTGGTTGTTTCTACTTTCTTACCAGCATCAAAAATTGGTTCTCCTGCCTTCTTAAGCAATACCGATCCATTCGAACATCCTTTAGGGGTCCCATCCCTTTCTAATGGAACAGAAATCGCCACAAAGTATGTTCTCGCTCCTTTTGGAGCCCCAATATCAACCGAATTGGTGGTGTCATAGCAAGGATCAACAACCCCCACCAGTGCACCCTCATAAGCACCATAGTTATAGGCCAAATACATAGAATCTGAGTAATATGCATCTATTACTTCTCCAGTATCATTTCTAGTAATAGTTAAAGGCACTGCTGCATTCGCAATTTCCGGAGTAAGTTTTGTGCTATCAAACACATACATTACCCAGCTTTTTTTTCCGTAACACACAGAACCACTTGCACAAACTTCGATATGAATAATTTCGTCTCCCGGACTGCCTATTGAATACCAATCTCTATCATTTGAAGCCATTAGATGACCCTTTATCATTTGACCAGGATTTAAAGCATTTGCTTTGTCAAAACTGTTGTTATATTCAATTTCAACATTTTCGACATCCGATCCATTCGAAATATTATCCGGATTACCTAGAATCGTGATTGTCAAAGTAGCTGTTGACTGCTGAATTCCAGACTGGAGACTATAAGTAAACTTATCCGTAAGAAATTGGCCGCCTTTTAAAGCCAAAAGAACAGGTAATCTTTCATATAACTTGTAGGTATATGCACCGGTAGAATTAAATTGTATATATCCATACTTGCCGATTAATGAACTTTGCAGTGCGATTTTAATGTTTGTGGCAAAAGTAGTCACATTTGGATCATTTGAAGTTACATTACCAATAACACTGGAACTAGGCGATTGACCGGCAAGGATGGTTTCAGCATCATCCACAGCAGACAAGACAATCTTCGTTGTTCCGGTTCCGGTTCCCGTCCCACTTCCTGATCCCGTACTTGGTTTAGGCGTTGGTTGAATTAAAACCGTTGAAAATGCTGAACTCGAAACTATTGATAGAGTAACGATCAGCGCAGATATAAAATTTTTGTTCATATATTACTCCGGATTTATTGATCAGTTGCCGAGTTATCTTTTACGACTTTTGGGGTCACAAAAATCAATAGTTCTTTTTTATCGTCATTTACATCGGTGCGCTTAAACAAGAAGCCAATGCCCGGCAAATCTGCAAAAAACGGTATTTTATTGACCAACTTACTTTGAGCACCCTCAAACACCCCACCCAACACGACAGTTTCACCATCCATTACTTGCACATTGGTTTCTATTTCTCGTTTTATCAGTGGCGGCACGTTGTTAATGGCGGCGGCAAAGTTCGGCTCATCTTTGGTAATATTTAAAGCCATAATGATTGCTCCACTAGGGGTTACCTGAGGAATAACGCCCATCTCAAGAAGCACCTCTTTAAACTGAACGTTAGTACCATTTTGGCTGACCGTTGTATAAGGTATTTCAAAACCTTGTTTAATGGTTGCCTGGCAACGATCAGTAGTCATTACGCGAGGATTAGAGACAACTTCGCCTTTTCCTTCATCCTGTAATGCCGATAATTCAAGGTTAAGCACATAATCCGCCCCCCTAGCTAAGGTCATGCCTAATGCACCATAGGGATTAGATTTTGTGGCTAAATCCACCAACATTTCTTTAACTTGACCGGTACCATCAATCGCAGCTGAGGTCCCGGCACCACCTACGGCAAATGTCTTATTCGACCCAACGACAGCTTCTTTGGCCACACCAAAGCGAACGCCCAGGTTTTGCACAAAATTATTACTGGCGATCACCACCCGTGATTCAATCATCACTTGCCGAACCGGGATATCCAGTTTGCGTATCAATTTTTTGATGTCCTCCAAGCGTTTGGCAGTTTCCCTGACGATCAATGTATTGGTTCTGGCATCAACAATCGCAGAACCTCGCGGTGACAGCATTCTAAGTTGATCATTGCTTCCACCTGAGCCACCCGCGCCTGAGGCTTGGCCTTGACCTTGGCCACCTCCTAGCCCTCCGCCTGACATAGAGGCATTTGAATTTGATGAGCCAAAACCTGAAGAACCACTAGAGGATGAACTTGATGAAGATGAACCGGATTTGCCACTAGTACAAGCTCCAAAGCCACCAGTATCCCGACCATTTAACAGGTTTCTGAAATTTTCAGCTTTGGCGTAATTAATACTGATGTACTCGGTAACCAGAGGGTCTAATTGCTCGACAACTTTTTGGGTCTCTTCTTGTTTCTTTTTATAGTCTTTAATTTTGTCTAAAGGGGAAATCAGCGTGACGTTGCCAGTTTCGAATTTACCCAATTCTTTGGTCATCATAATGAAGTCAAGTGCTTCATCCCATGGCACATCATCCAGTTTAAGAGTGATGGTGCCACGAACATCATCACCTGCAACCACGTTTTGACCGGTAAATTCAGCCAAAATTGCAATAACGCTACGAATTTCTATTTCCTGGAAATTTAACGATAAGCGGTTACCAGAGTATTTAACTCGTGACCTGTCCAAGGCATCTTTTTCTTCGTTGCTTAAAGGCCGGAACTCTATAGTCAACAAACCATCAGATTGAAAAACTGAATAGTCATACAAATTGTTTTGTAGCGATACGGTAATGGTGGTTTCTTGATTACTTGAAACCGTATCAATAAATTTAACCGGTGTCGCAAACTCAGAAACATCAAGCCTTCTGGATAGATTGGCTGACAACTGTGTATTCAAGAAGTTGATGATGACTTTGCCACCTTCTTCTTTGGAATTAACTATAGTGTTCGGGTTTGCAAGGTTAACTAAAATGCGTCCTTCACCTTTTTCTCCGCGTTTGAAATCAAATCCACTGATAGCTTGTGCCGGCAATAATGCTGTAGCAACCGAATTTGCAGATTTATCCCCAACCGGAATTAATGGTCTTGATGATAAAGGCGCAACAGATGAAGCCGGCTTAGTTACAGGAGAAACCGGAGCTTGACCAATAGCAACAGTGCCAGGAGCCACTGCCTTCGCACGAGTTAAAGTGAGCAGCACCTTATTACCTTCCACATGCGTTTCATAAGGAGTGGTTTCCAGTAGATTAACCACCACTCGCACTCTACCCGATGCTTCAACCACATAGACGCTACTCACCGCCCCCTGATTAACGGGGTACATTTTTTTAGGAAGGGCGTTTTTTGTACCTTCAAAATCAAGTGCTATACGCGCCGGGTTGTCGGTTTTAAAGACTTTTGGTGCAACAGCAGAGCCACCAGTGATTTCTAACTGCATCTGAAGCCGATCACCAGACTGGGTGGCGAAATCTATGCCTGTTATTGCTAATTCACTAGCTTCTGCAGCAGATATTTGCATCAATCCTATTAACAACCCCAAGCCGATGCGAGTCCATAAATAACGCCCCATTTTGTTCACCTTAATGTCGGTTTGTTTATTAATCATTACGTTGTTCCTCAAAATACCTGTATGCGGGGCACTAATCATTCGGTCAGCACTAATGATGCTTGCTGTTCGCGCCAAGTTCCTGGTTTATCAGGCACAATTTCCATCAGTTCAATTTTATCGACACTGATGCGGATAATTTTGCCGTAATTTTTGCCTATATAATTTCCAAGCCTAACCCGATGGATAGTTGTGTCATCAGCCCTCACCAGTCCCCACAAATTGTCGTCCATAAAAACAGAACCGACCATTTTTAATACTTCCAACGGAAAGGCTTCCAACTCTTCTTTGCGCCTTGTAGTGTCAGGCTTTATACCACTCCCTGTTGCGGCGACTGCTGCTTCCGTTTGTTCGGGTTGAGCCAAGGGCTTAAAAGGATCTCGCAGATCTTCGGCTTTAAATACAAATGGCTCAATTACCTTAATCTCCGGAAGCGGTTTAATAGGTGCTTTTGGCCTTGATTTAACTTCTGAGACAAATTGATTTAGGTCGTTTAAATCGTCACTGCTGCAACCTGCAGTAGCCACCAAAAATAGTGCGCAAATTGCCTTAATCGTGTATTGAGTAACTACATTTAAGGGTACTTTATTTAGTGTCATTTGCTTTCCCCCTCTTTTTCTTGGGGCCTGTGTCAGAAGCCGACTCACCACCTTCGTTATAAGTCTTAACAGTTGCTGACATAACCATCTCTGCCCCTTTCGCGTCTTTGCTGTCCTTGGCTTTTGGAGCAATATTGACATCATGGACAGTTACAATCCGAGGCAATGAAGCCAATCCGCTTACGAACAAACCCAGTTCTTCATACTTACCTTCCACCTGAATACTAATAGGTAGTTCAGAGTAAAAATCCTTTCTTACCGGCGGACTGGGTTTAAATAATTTAAATTCTAAGCCACTTGCCAAGCCTGTTTGGGAAATATCAACGAGTAAACTGGCGACCTCCTCCTCAGTAGGCATTTGCCGTATCATTTCTTCCAACTCAGCTTCAATTTGGGTTAACTGGTCTTTGTAATCCTGTAAATTAACCGCTTTCTTTTGTTTTGTTTCGAATGATTGTTTTAGATCAATCTCTTTCTTTTCAGCCAAGTCAAGAGCATCCAACTGCTCTAATGTGTCGTAATAAACGACACCTATTGACGTTAAAACACTTAACAAAACAACTGCTGCCAATTTTATCGGAAATGGCCATAATCCCGATTGATTCAAATCCCAGTTGATATCTGACAAATTCATTATTTACCCCCAGTTGCAACGTCAGCGTTTTTAACGCCTTGCTTTGCCCGCAACGTAAAATCACTTAGCTGCTCAACGTTGGCTTTATCAGGTGTTTGAATCACGGTCAATGATGGCGAATTCAACCATTTAGAGGACTCTATGGCTCTCATAAACGCTGAAATACGTGCGTTTGATTGTGATTTTCCTTCAAACGTCAGATCTACACCAACCTGGACAAACTTACTGAGAAAAACCCCGTCAGGAGTCACTCTTGGCAGTTCATCAAACAAATGCACAATTTCAGGACGACTCTCCTGCAATTTTTGAATTAATTCAATCTTGGTAAGCAACTTTGATTTCTTTTCTTCAATGCTATTTATCTCGACAATTTTTTTGTCCACAGCAGCAATTTCATCTTGGAGAAATTTGTTTCTTTGCTCTTGGTAGGCTTGTAAGCCAGCAATGTATAAATGGACAAATACAAAAATCAGCAACGTAAAAAGCACACCGGCAGCTAACGAATTAAAAAAATCTCTTTTTTGCTGCGCCCGACGTTCTTCTCGCCAGGGTAATAAATTGATTTTGGCCATTAGTCAAAACTCCTCAATGCCAAACCGCAGGCAATCATCATTGCGGGAGCATCGTTACTTAATAGCTGGGGTTTGACCCTATTTGATAAGGCCATGTTAATAAATGGATTAGCAACATAAGTGGGCACGCCCATTATCTGTTCAACTAATTTGTCTATTCCAGGAATAGACGCGCAACCACCGGCTAAAACAACACTATCAATCCGTCTGTTTGCACTTGAGGAAACAAAAAACTGCATTGAACGTTGAATTTGTTGAACCATTGCTCGTTTGAATGGATCAAGTACATCTGTTGAATAGTTATCTGGCAATCCACCGTGCTTTTTGGCCAAACCGGCCTCTTCATAAGACAGCCCATAGCGGCGTTGAATTTCTTCTGTAAGCTGCTTTCCACCAAAACCTTGTTCACGCGTATAAACAGTTCGAAGATTGTACAGAACATTCAACGTAGTCATTGTTGCTCCTGTATCAACGATAGCAACCGTTTGACCTTCAATGGCATCCGGCAATTGATCCGCCAGTAAAGTAAAGGCGTTCTCGATGGCAAATGCTTCAACATCGACCACTCGAGCTTTTAATCCGGCTTTTGCTAGCGCTTCAACACGGTCATTCACATTTTCCTTTCTGGAAGCTGCGAATAAAACATCAACAAGTTCCGGATTATTTTCATTTTCATGCTGAACTTCAAAGTCAAAACTTACGTCATCTAAGGAATAAGGTACGTATTGATCGGCTTCAACCAGAATTTGCTCTTCAAGCTCGTCGTCAGTCAAAGCCGCGGGCATTGTTATCATCTTAGTCATTACAGACGACCCTGCAACAGCAACGGCCGCCTGCTTAAGTTTTGTGCCCGACTGACGGACTGCAACTTTGATGGTTTCAGCAATGATATCGATATTGGCAATATTCTTATCTATAACGGCATCTTGCGGTAGCGGAGCAACTGCATAGCTCTCTACCCGATACCGGGCACCCGCTTTGCTCAATTCAAGTAATTTAACAGCAGCAGTACTAATATCAATACCCAATACGGCAGTCTGCTTTTTATTTGGCCAGCTCATGTTACACCCTTTAAAAACCGATCATTTTTGTGACTCATGGCATACAGGGGGACACCCGCCGCACCACCAACAATCTTTGCAGGCGAAAGTATAGTAGTGTTTTTTATTTTAGCCCCTAAAATGTCTTGCCTGTTTTTCGTGATTTCTTCTCTATCGTACTAATAACGCTCTAAATTTGAAGACATCGTTCCTTTATTCCCGAAATTAATTTGTAATTTTACGATGTCTCCCGGATAACTTGTGGCAAAAAAATCATTTATTAAACGCTGCCTCCAATGGTTCGTGATAATTTTTCTTGTATTAGGACTCTCATCAGCTGTTGCGGGATTTTATCTATTCCGGCATTTGAGCACTGATTTACCGGACATCAAGAAACTACGAGATGTTCAATATCAAATTCCATTAACAATCTACAGCAAAGAAAAACTCTTAATCGCCCAATTCGGCGAAAAAAAACGCATCCCTATTTCCATATCGCAAGTACCGGTACTTTTAATGAAAGCGTTTCTTGCTGCAGAAGATGACAGCTTTTTCGCTCACCAAGGCGTAGATGCCAAAGGATTACTTAGAGCCGGCATTGAATTAGCGTTAACAGGTAAAAAAAAACAGGGAGGCAGCACCATAACCATGCAAGTCACTCGTAATTTTCTGTTAAGTAACGAAAAGACCTACACCCGAAAGCTGAAAGAAATCATCCTCGCTTTAAAAATAGAGCGTGAGTACTCAAAGGACAAAATCCTTGAACTGTATTTGAACCAAATTTTTATGGGGCATAGAGCATACGGCATCGCCGCTGCCGCTCAGGTTTATTTCGATAAGTCATTAGATGAACTGACACTTTCCGAACAAGCAATGCTTGCCGGACTACCAAAAGCACCATCCTTATACAACCCCATCACCAATGAGTCGAGGGCAATGGAACGCCGTAATTATGTACTTAGACGCATGCTCGATCTTAAATTCATAAACCAAGGAGCCTACGAAGAAGCCCAGGCACAACCCTCAACTGCAAAACTACAAGCTGCAACTCCACAAATTTCCGCACCTTACTTTGCCGAAATGGTTCGTCAAAAAATGGTCGATCAATATGGAGATCAAGCCTATACCTCGGGATTTCAGGTTTATACAACATTAGATGGCCAGCTCCAATCCATAAGCAATCAAGCGCTTGCAAACACACTACATGCTTACGACGAACGCCATGGATATCGAGCAAAAAACACAACCAAACCCAAGAAAGACAACTTTCCGGATATGCCCGTTATTGGAGATACTCAGCCAGCTTCAGTTGTAGAATTGAGTAACGGGAGCGCAAAAGTAAAACTTCAAGATAACAGTGTGGTCAAAATCTTTGACCAATCAATTCAATGGTCTGGAAAAACATTAAGTACGCTGATTAAACCGGGCAGTCTTGTCCGCATCCGCCAATTACCCAACCAAAGCTGGACATTAACGCAAATTCCTCAAGTAGAAGGCGCTTTCGTCTCTTTAAACGCAAGTAGCGGCGCAATTTTGTCATTAACTGGCGGATTTGATTTTTCTCGAAATAAATACAATCGGGTAACACAGTCCAAACGCCAGCCTGGCTCTGGCTTTAAGCCCATCATTTACACTACAGCCTTAGAGGAAGGTTACACTCCGGCAAGCATGATTAATGATGCCCCCGTAGTGATCGACATTCCTGGACAGGAAAATGAGTGGCGACCTGAAAACTACAGTAAAAAATTTTACGGCCTTACTAGCTTAAGAGACGCAATCACACATTCCAGAAATATTATTTCGATCCGCTTACTCCAGCAAATAGGCATTGAAAAAGCCGTAGCCTCTGCATTGCGCTTTGGCTTTACCGAGCATCAAATCCCGAAAACATTGTCTCTGGCGTTAGGAAGTGGCGATGCCACCCCGCTACAAATGGCTCGTGTTTATGCAACATTCGCCAATGGCGGCTTTCTTATTAACCCTTATTACATTGAACGCATTGAATCATTCCAAGGCGAAACCATTTATGAAGCAAAACCTAAGCTCGCCTGCCCAAATTGCACTGACGAAGAAGCCTCAAAAAAGATATATGCGCCAAGGATCCTTGATCCAAAAATCAACTTTCTGATGAATTCACTACTCAGAGATGTCGTACAACGCGGCACGGCCACACCTGCAAAAATTCTAGGCAGGCAAGATTTAGCGGGCAAAACGGGCACCACCAACGAACAACGCGATGCATGGTTTAATGGCTACGCAAGCAATTTTGTAGCGACGGCGTGGGTAGGTTTTGATGATTTCTCACCACTTGGTAATCTTGAAACTGGAGGAGTCACTGCTCTACCAATGTGGATCGAATTCATGAAAACAGCATTAATCGGCGTTACGGAGAGCACTTTGGAAATACCACCGGGAATAGTCAAAGCCTATATCAATCCCAATACAGGCTTATTAACATCGAGTTCTAATAAAAACGGAAAGTGGGAGTTCTTTCAGGAAGAAAAAGCGCCCACTATTGTTTCACCCTCTGAAAACAATGAGTTTGATAAGAAAAACCCAAACTCAATGTCAATTGATCAGATATTTTAAAATACCTGACGCTTAATCTAACTTTCCGTGGCACTGTTTGAATTTTTTACCTGATCCGCAAGGACAAGGGTCATTTCTACCGACTTTTAAGCCGTCACGAGTCACAGGTGATGCTACCGAAATTTCTGGAATTTCTGGTTCTTCAGCAGCTTGCTCACCAAATGCACTAGCCTCTGGATGGTTAAATTGCATTTCCCGCGGCGCTTGTCTTTGCTGATCAATAGCATCAACATCTTCTTCCTGCCTTACCTGCACCTTCGACAAAATACCAACCACTTCATGCTTAATGTGCTCCAGCAAATCAGTAAACATGGTAAAAGCTTCACGTTTGTATTCTTGCTTGGGGTCTTTTTGAGCGTAGCCTCTTAAGTGAATGCCTTGGCGCAAATAATCCATGGCTGCCAAATGCTCTTTCCAGCTGTTATCCAATACTTGCAACATGACTGATTTTTCAAAATGCCGAAGGACGTCTTTAGTAATGCGCTGCTCTTTATCTGAGTAACTATTTTCTAAAATTTCAACAATCTTCTTACGCAAAGCCTCTTCATGCAGAGCATGGTCTTCATCAAGCATTTTCCTGACTGGAATTTGAACATTAAATTCCTCATTTATCTGATCTTCCAGCCCTTTAACATCCCACTGCTCAACCATGGTTCTAGCAGGGATATGCTGATCAATTACCGTATTAACAACGTCTGCACGTATCGCAGAAATAATCTCGGAAATATCCTCGGCCGCCATCAATTCGTTACGCTGCGAATAAACCACTTTGCGCTGTTCGTTGGCGACATCATCATAAGCAAGAATTTCTTTGCGTATGTCGAAGTTACGATTTTCAACCTTGGCCTGCGCATTCTCGATAGCGCGAGTAACCCAAGGATGTTCAATTGCTTCACCATCGCCCATGCCCAATTTCTGCATTAAACCGGCCACGCGATCAGAAGCGAATATACGCATCAGATCGTCTTCTAATGACAAATAAAAGCGAGTTGAGCCAGGATCGCCCTGACGTCCAGACCGACCACGCAGCTGGTTATCAATGCGGCGAGATTCATGCCGCTCGGAACCAATCACATGGAGACCACCTTTCTCAAGTACTAGCTCATGTCTTTCTAACCAAGCGCCACGAACGCGCTGTTTTTCTACATCGCTAGCATCGGGACCTAAAGACGCCAACTCGGCTTCCAGATTTCCCCCTAAAACGATATCGGTACCTCGACCTGCCATATTAGTTGCGATGGTCACAGCACCCGGCAAGCCTGCTTGCTCAATAATATGAGCTTCGCGTTCATGTTGCTTAGCGTTTAACACCTCATGCGTTATGCCCAACTCTTTTAGCAACGCGGATAGTCGTTCAGAATTTTCAATAGAAGTTGTACCAACGAGAACAGGCTGGCCACGAGTGACGCATTGCTTGATGTCTTCAGCGACTGCATTGTATTTCTCGTTAGCCGTCAAATAAACCAAATCGCCAAGATCTTTACGTATCATTGGGCGATGCGTTGGTATAACGATAACTTCTAAACCATAAATCTTATTCAACTCAAAAGCTTCAGTATCGGCAGTACCTGTCATACCCGATAGCTTTTCATACAAGCGAAAATAATTTTGGAAGGTTATGGAAGCCAGTGTTTGATTTTCATTATGAATAGTCACATTTTCTTTGGCTTCGATTGCTTGATGCAAGCCTTCTGACCAACGTCGACCCGTCATGATACGTCCGGTAAACTCGTCCACAATGACAACTTCATCGTTAGCAACGATATAATCGACATCTCTTTTAAAGAGAAGATTGCCACGCAAAGAAGCATTGAGATAATGCATAAGACGTATATTTGAAGCATCGTACAAGCTGCTACCTTCTAGCATCAAGCCATGCTCGACCATCAACTCCTCAACCCGCTCATGCCCCGCTTCTGTCAAATATACCTGGCGCACTTTTTCATCAATGGAATAATCACCCGGACCATCTTCTTTTTCCTGTTTGGTCAGGTAAGCAATAATGCCGTTGGTTTTTGTATAAACATCGGTGTTTTCTTCGGTGGGTCCAGAAATAATCAATGGCGTTCTGGCTTCATCGATCAGGATGGAATCCACTTCGTCGACAATAGCGAAATAAAGATCTCGCTGCACCTTTTGATCCAGGCTAAAGGCCATGTTGTCGCGCAAGTAATCGAAACCAAATTCGTTGTTAGTGCCGTAAGTTATATCAGCAGCGTAAGCCGTGCGTCTTTCACTGCTATCCAATTGACTGATAATTACCCCTGTAGTCATACCTAAAAAGCCGTACAGCCTTCCCATCCACTCCGAGTCACGCTTTGCCAAATAGTCATTTACTGTAACTACATGAACACCATTGCCAGGGAGTGCATTCAGGTAAGCCGCCAAGGTTGCCATGAGGGTTTTACCCTCACCGGTTTTCATTTCGGCAATCTTGCCATCGTGCAATATCATCCCGCCTATCAATTGCACATCGAAATGACGCATACCAAAAACACGGGTAGAAGCCTCTCTAACAGTAGCAAAAGCCTCAGGAATCAAATTTTCCAGATTTTCTCCCTTTGCCAGCCGATCACGAAATTCTTGAGTTTTAGATTTCAACTCATCGTCAGATAATTTTTCGAATTCAGAAGCAAGCGCATTAACTTTTTTAACCAATGCTCTTTTTTTCTTCACCAGCCTGTCATTACGGCTCCCTACAACTAATTTGACCAGTTTCCCAAGCATGTTTTTTCCGATGTTATGTAAGTGGATAATTAAATCAAAGTTCGCGATTATATACCTTGAATAGCTTTATATACAGATAAAAGCCGCCCCTGTCCAAGCAGGCCAGTTTTGACAGAGGAATTTAAATTGACTTGTCACCTGACTCACCCTACAATACTTTCAGCTTGAAATTGATTTACCGTTATGCTTATCTCTACGATGTTCTACGTTGTAATTGCTCGTCCTGTTTATCATAAGTAATTTTCAAATTTCCCAGCTCCATCAGCCTGAACAGGCTTACATTACAACACTCAAATTAGGACTAAAAATGGCTACCGGTACAGTTAAATGGTTTAACGCAGAAAAAGGTTTTGGCTTCATTCAACAAGAAAATGGCCCAGACGTTTTCGTTCATTTTCGCAACATTAACAGCTCAGGCTTTAAATCACTTGATGAAGGACAAAAAGTCCAATTCAATGTAACTCAAGGACAAAAAGGCCCACAAGCCGAAGAAGTTACTCTGATTTAATAAATAAAAAGCCGCGACCTAATTCATTAGGTCGCGGCTTTTTATTACCCAAATTTTCTTGTATCACATTGCTCGACCAATTGCGTCAAGGCATCTGATCTGCAATTCGTGAACAACAAGAATCCATCCTTCCTGCATCTACAATTCACCGATTGCTTACTCAATAGAGTATTCATGAACTGGACCTAAGACGCCATATAAATATCAAGTAGTTGAGTCAACTGATACTTTATGATTTTGCGCTAATTATCTATCAAACCAGACGCTACTCTAACTGAAGAAAATTAATTTACTGAAATCATAATGCCTCAGAAATACACTGCGTTTAAACCCGCATTAAGATTCCCCAATCAAGCTATTGCTTATATATACAGCAACATTGATCGCCATAAACAACTTCTTCAACCTATCTGCAAAAATTTACCAGCCGAGCTTGCAACGCATGTACTGCATTGCTTAATCAAGCAAAGAAAGCTAATTATTTACACTGATTCCGCGACCTGGGCATCTCAGCTTAGATTTTACAAGGGGGCAACACTTATTGCAGCAAGCACTTTTATCAAAGAACCTGTCACCGAACTGCAAGTAAAAATACTCACGCCTCAAGTTAGATTGGAATCAACTCTAGCATTAAAACCTTTGATTCCGTCAGCAGACCAAATAAAGCTCATCAGAAGCGCGGGGCTTGCAAGTTCTGATGAGCAATTAAAACTCGCTTTGTTAAAACTCAGCGCTACACTGCAGAGCCTATCCAACAAAGATTAGGGGCATTATGCAGCAGAGCGAACGCTTTGCGCAGAGCGCATAAAAGATATCGGCGCCTCCTCTTCTTTCTCAAACGTGACCATCTCCCAGGCATCCTTATTGGCCAACAACGTACGCAATAACTTGTTATTGAGGCCGTGCCCGGATTTATAGCCGGTAAACTCACCAATAAGACTGTGTCCTAAAAGATAGAGATCGCCAATCGCATCCAGAATCTTGTGTTTAACAAATTCATCCGCACAACGCAGGCCGTCTTCATTCAACACTTTGTCGTCATCAACCACAATCGCATTATCGAGACTTCCGCCCAATGCCAAATTATTCTGACGCAACATTTCGATATCTTTCATAAAACCAAATGTCCTGGCCCGACTCACTTCTTTTACAAAGGTAGTCGATGAAAAATCCATTGTGGCGGTTTTGACATGCTCATCAAACGCAGGATGTTCAAAATCAATCGTAAATGTCACTTTAAAACCCTCAAAAGGTTCAAAAGCTGCCCATTTATCTCCGTCCTCAACGCGAACGCTCTTCTTGATACGAATATACTGTTTGGGACTATCTTGTTCTTCGACGCCCGCAGATTGCAAAAGAAACACAAATGGACCCGCACTGCCATCCATGATTGGCACCTCGGCTGCACTGACATCAATGATTGCGTTATCAATACCTAACCCAGCCAAAGCAGATAACAAGTGCTCGACAGTAGAAATTTTTACGGTACCCGCCACCAATGTCGTGGACAAAACCGTCTCACCAACATTTTCCGGCGTTGCATCGATTGTCACCGGCTGCTCTAAATCGACTCTGCGAAATTTGATGCCGGTATTTGCTTCAGCCGGACGTAAGGTGAGATAGACCTTCTCACCCGTATGCAGTCCTACGCCAGTTGCCCTAATGGTATTTTTTAAAGTTCGCTGATTAATCATAAGGTCAAATAAGCCAAGTCAAGAGTGCAAAAACAGGCAATTCTACCACAAGCCAATTTGCCCTTTGGATAGAACATCAATCTCAATCAGCCTGACGTCTTAGAAACGCTGGAATATCTAAATAATCCAGATCTACTTCCTTTTTAGGTTGAGCGCCAAAACGGGTTTCTCTGCTTTCGGTCTTATTTTGACGCATGACTGTTGGAGTATCGAATCCACCATAATTAACTTCACCAGCGGCATTCGGGTTTACGTTATTAACTGAGGCCTTGGGACCCAATTTAATGACTTTAGAAGGCAGGCCCATTCCGGTTGCAACGACAGTTACTTTAATTTCGTCGCCCAAGTCCGGGTTGATAGCGGTACCAATTTTGATAACCGCATCTTCAGAAGCAAATTCGTGAACGATATTGCCCACTTCGTTAAATTCAGCAATTCCCATGTCTGATGCAGAGATATTTACCAATATTCCACGCGCACCTTGAAGATTGATGTCTTCCAACAATGGACAAGCAATGGCTTTTTCTGCCGCTTCACGCGCTCTGTGTTCGCCAGTTGCAGCGCCTGTACCCATAATTGCCGCACCCATTCCGGACATAACAGTTCTAACGTCTGCAAAGTCAACGTTGATCATACCGGGATGAACGATCAGCTCAGTAATACCTTGAACCGCATCCAGCAATACATCATTTGCTGCCTTGAATGCATTTAACAAAGAGACATTGTTACCCAATACCGGCAACAATTTTTGATTGGGAATAGTAATTAAAGAATCGACATATTTTTCAAGATCAGCAATCCCTTGTTCAGCGATTGCCATTTTCTTTTTGCCTTCAAATAGAAATGGCTTTGTCACGACCGCAACAGTCAAGATGCCCATGCTGCGAGCGATTTCCGCGATCACAGGAATTGCGCCAGTGCCTGTGCCGCCACCCATGCCAGCTGTCAAGAAAACCATATCGGCCCCTTCAAGTACTTCTCTGATGCGATCTTTATTTTCAGCGGCGGCTTGGCGTCCAACTTCCGGATTGGTACCTGCACCCAAACCTTTAGTCAATTCAATACCTAATTGAATAATGGTGCCGATGCCTAATTTTCTTAACGCCTGGGCATCCGTGTTTGCGCAGATAAACTCAACGCCTTCAATATTGCTTCCCACCATGTGGCTGACCGCGTTTCCACCGCCGCCCCCTACGCCAATGACTTTTATCACAGCATTTTCAGTACACATATCCATCAATTCATATTTCATTTTCGCTGCCCCTAATAAGCTATTGAATTAAATTAAAAATTACCTTGAAACCAGTTTTTCATTCTTGCCAACACACTTGGGCCGTCAGAATCGAGACTCCTGCCAACCCCTTGATGATCTTTTCCGTACATTAACAGTCCTACTCCGGTTGAATGAATTGGGTTTTTTACCACTTCCGTCAAACCAGTGACATTTTGAGGAACTCCCACGCGGACCGGCATGTGAAAGATTTCTTCCGCCAGCTCGATAAGCCCCATTACCTTTGCACTACCGCCAGTCAATACGATACCGGCGGCAATTAATTCTTCATAACCGCTGCGTCTAAGCTCCGACTGCACTAACAACATCAGCTCCTCATAACGTGGTTCAATAATCTCCGCCAGGTTTTGCGTCGAAATCTTTCTTGGTGCCCGATCTCCGATACTTGGCACTTCAATTGTTTCGTCAACATTCGCAAGTTGCGTTAACGCACAGGCATATTTGCGCTTAATATCTTCCGCATTAAGTGTTGGCGTTCTCAGTGCGACAGCAATGTCATTCGTCACTTGATCCCCGGCAATGGGAATGACCGCCGTATGCTTGATCGCACCTTCCACAAAAATGGCGATGTCAGTGGTGCCGCCGCCGATATCAATCAAGCAAACGCCGAGTTCTTTTTCATCTTCGGTCAACACCGAATTACATGAGGCCAATTGCTCCAGCACAATATCATCGACTTCCAGACCGCAACGGCGAATACATTTGACGATGTTTTGCGACGCACTCACGCTGCTGGTCACCATGTGTACCTTGGCTTCCAGACGAATACCGGACATGCCGATAGGCTCTTTGATACCTTCCTGCAAATCAATTACAAATTCCTGAGGCAGGATATGCAAAATTTTCTGATCCGCTGGAATTGCCACTGCGCGCGCAGAATCTATCACTCGATCTATATCATATTGAGTGACTTCCTTATCTTTGATTGCGACAATTCCGTGTGAATTCAAACTTCTGATATGACTACCGGCAATTCCCGCATAGACCGATTTAATCTGGCAACCAGCCATCAATTCAGCTTCTTCAATCGCGCGCTGAATGGATTGAACTGTCGACTCTAAATTAACAACCACACCTTTTTTAAGTCCTCGCGACGGCGTGGAGCCAATACCTATAACTTCAATCCCGCCATCAGCGGTCAATTCACCCACGATAGCTGCGACCTTCGACGTGCCGATATCAAGCCCGACTATTAAATTTCGCTCAGTTTTTTTTGCCATTTTGTTTACTCTGACTCGCCTTTTTTAAGTTACCCGTTGTATCGCTTTGTGGAACTGCATTCGCATTCCAGTCTTGTAGTTCAGCCTCCGGTTTCCACGAAACCGCATAGCCATTGGGATACCTTAAATCAACAACAGCAATTGCCTTTACTCGCTCTTGCCCTAAAGCATCCAACGTTTTTAGAAAACGTTGTAAATTTTTCAATTGATCCTGACGACCGAGAAGAATCTCCATGCCATCTTTTGTGTTTATCTTCCATGCCCACCGATCATTCACACTAAATTCGGCCATCTCCAGTGCCTGATCCGCTAGTGCCGTATTGATGCCTTTCATAATTTCCAGCACTTTCACCTGCTGATGTTCAGGCCCCTCTAACAATGGCAAGTCTTTAAACTGCTCCATGCTTTTGGGATAAATTATTTCCCCTCGCAGATTTACCAGGCTGTTCTGGTGCCAGCGTACAAAGGGTTTTTTTTCCTTCACTTTTATATCAATGGCATCCGGCCAAATTCGTTTTACGCTGACATTTTCAACCCAGGTTAAATTAGCCACTGCCTGCTGGATTGCTTGCATATCCGCATCAAAAAAACCGGTGGTCACCAAAGGCAGCAGCGCCTCCTTAACTTCATCCTTTCCCAAATACTGAAAAACACCTTCGGTTCTGACATATTTAATAGGTTTTGATTTCAGCAAATGCTGTCTAAGCCCAAAAGCCAATCCGGCCAATACCAATAATCCTATTAATAACTTGGCGCCTTGCATCAAAAATTAACCGGCAACATCAGTTCAGACTTGATTACGATCAATACTGGTTTCCAGTATGCGCCAAACCAAATCATCGAAAGAGATTCCTGCCTGTTTTGCTGCCATCGGCACCAAACTATGATCGGTCATCCCCGGCACGGTATTAATCTCAATCAATTGATAATTTCCAGCCTCATTCAAGAACACATCAACTCTTGCCCAGCCATTCACACCAACCACGTTACTAGCAACTTCAGCCAAATTCTTTAATTGTTGCTCCTGTTCTTCAGGCAGACCACAGGGGCAATGGTATTGCGTCGTTGTTGCCTGATATTTGGCTTCATAATCGTAAAAAGCATTCGGTGTTTCCAATCGGATCACGGGTAATGCCTGACCATTCAATACCGCCACTGTATATTCTTTACCGGTGACCCAAGCTTCTGCATAAACGTCGCATTTAAAACCGGAGGCCAGTTTTAAAGCTTCTGCCAACTCTTCCCGATTGTGTGCCTTGCTCATGCCGATACTTGAACCTTCCTGAGCCGGTTTCACAATCACAGGAAATCCAAGCCTGGCAATACAATCGTCTAAATCTTTCTCATCTTTTAACAGAGCCCAAGCCGGAGTCGTTAAGCCCGCGCCCTGCCAGCATAATTTGGTACGCAATTTATCCATGCTTAAGGCCGACGCCAGTACACCGCTACCTGTGTACGGAATGTCTAAAACCTCGAGTACAGCCTGCAACACCCCATCTTCACCACCACGTCCGTGAATGATGTTAAATACCCTGTCTATCTCAAAGCCAGTTAATGCATCAATTGGGCTAGCAGTCACATCAACAGCAATAACATCGACACCTTTGCG
Organism: Methylococcaceae bacterium; assembly: GCA_013141375.1. GTDB lineage: Bacteria > Pseudomonadota > Gammaproteobacteria > Methylococcales > Methylomonadaceae > JABFRC01. The sequence goes on from JABFRC010000055.1 coordinate 42,453, forward strand.
TTTCAGCGCAGCAAATACAGCGGCACCACTTCTTAAAGAGACTTCCCGCTCCGCCGCTTGCCCGCCCATAAGCACCGCAACCCTGCCAAATGCTTTGGGATCGTTTACCGATTTCATAATGCTTCACCTACCATGCATACCTCAGTTTGCAAACTTATGCCTTGTTGTTGCTCAACTTGATGCTGAACGTAATAAATTAACTCTTCAATATCAGCAGCAGACGCTTTGCCGGTATTAATAATAAAATTCGCATGCTTCTCGGATACGGCAGCTCCGCCGATGGCCTTTCCTTTTAAACCACACAGCTCTATTAATCTTGCTGCAAAATCCCCTGGAGGGTTTTTAAATACCGATCCGCAACTTGGCTGATTAGTCGGCTGTGTTTTTGAGCGATGTTCCAATAAGCTTTTAATTTTTTGTTGGCTTGCCACTACATCACCCGACTGCAACTTCAATATTGCCGCGATAAACCATTCACATTCCTGGCCCTTGACCGATCGATAACTGACGGTAAATTGCTCGGGCTGACGCTGTTTAACTTGTCCTTGTGCATTAATCAATTCCACGCTTTCAACAATTGACCACGTCTCACCACCAAATGCACCGGCATTCATTTTCAATGCACCGCCCATGGTGCCAGGTATGCCTGCCAAAAATTCAGCACCAATCAAACCGTGTTCACCACAAAACCGTGCGACATGGGCACAAGGTACGCCGGCTTCTACATAAACCAAGAGGTCGCCAACCAAACGCATTTCTTTGAGCTTGCCTTTGGTGTTTATCACCGTACCGCGTATACCACCATCCCTGATCAATAAATTACTGCCGAGCCCTATCCAAAATAATGGCTCCGATGCCGGCAATGTTTTAATAAACTCGCACAAATCCTGGCGGTTCGCCGGTATATACAATCGCTCAGCGGGCCCTCCGACTCGCCAACTGGTGTATTTCGCCAAAGGCTCTTCATGCAACAAACGACCATTCATAACAATTAGCGACTTTGCCCCTTTTCCCGAAGCGCCAGCGCATGTGTTAATAATTCAGGCAAGGTAGTAGAAATCTGCCCGACATTGCCGGCGCCCATAGTCAGAATCACATCATTGGCCTGCACCAAGCCCGCGAGTATTTCCGGCAATTCTTCATAATTTTCGACAAATACAGGATCGACTTGGCCACGCATCCGAATAGCCCGGCTCAATGCTCTGCCGTCTGCACCGGGTATCGAGGCTTCACCCGCCGAATACACATCCAATAAAATCAACAAGTCTACGGTGGAGAGAACGTGCACAAAATCTTCAAACAAATCGCGTGTTCGTGTATATCTGTGTGGCTGAAAAATAACGACTTTGCGTTTTTCAGGCCAGGCTTGACGCAAGGCTTCCAGTGTTGCTGCAACTTCTCTTGGGTGATGACCATAATCATCGACGAGGGGCAATTCGCCCAATCCGGGTAATTTCAGGTTTGTAGTTTGAAAGCGCCGTCCTACGCCTTTAAAAGCTCCCAAGCTTTTGACTATTGCCTCATCGTCCACACCAAGACGGGTTGCGATGGCAATTGCTGCAAGCGCATTTAGCATATTGTGCCAACCAGGCATGTTTAAAGTGACTTGCAAGGGCAAATATTCGCCCTGACTATTATCGGTATCGTTAGGCAGTCGACCAGATCGCAACACAGTAAATGAAGTCTGCATGCCTACTTGTTTAATGTCGATCGCTCGAACATCGGCTTTCTCATCTACGCCATAAGTCGTCACTGGCTTAGAGATTTGTGGCAACACCTCCCTGATACCGTCATCGTCCAGACACAAGACCGCCAACCCATAAAAAGGTAGGTGATGTAAAAATTCTATGAACGTATCTTTCAAGCGCTGATAGCTGCCTTGGTAAGTCGCCATGTGATCTTGATCGATGTTGGTCACCACCGCCATCATCGGCTGCAAATACAGGAATGAGGCATCACTCTCATCGGCTTCTGCGACCAAATAATGGCCCAAGCCCAATTTTGCATTCGTACCTGCGCTGTTCAGGCGACCCCCAATCACGAAAGTGGGATCTAGACCGCCCTCCGCCAATATGCTGGCGATAAGGCTCGTTGTGGTGGTTTTGCCGTGGGTACCTGCAACCGCGATACCGAATCTAAACCGCATCAATTCAGCCAGCATTTCGGCGCGAGGGATAACCGGAATTCTTTTAATGTAAGCCTCATCAACCTCTTCATTACTGCGATCAATGGCGCTGGACACCACAACAACATCGACGCCCGCAATATTTTGACGTTGATGACCAATGTTGATGATGACGCCCAAACTGGCTAGTCTTTCTGTTACTGCACTGGTTTTGATATCCGATCCAGATACCTGATAGCCGAGGTTCGATAAAACTTCCGCTATACCGCTCATGCCGGTGCCACCGATACCGACAAAATGAATTCGCTCAATACTGCCCAGGACGTCTGTCGGCAATTGACTGTTAGGAAAGTTCATACACTTGCCTCTGCGATACAAAAGCCCGCTACTTGTTCAGTTGCATCTAATCGTGCGCATTGCTTGGCCGCATCACTCATGGTCGTTTTATGCATACTTACCTGGATAATCTGTTCGGCCAACGCAGTTGCGCTCAGCTCATTTTGTTTTAGCATGACTGCCGCACCGGCTTCAGTTAATACTCTGGCATTGGCCGTTTGATGATCGTCTATCGCACTCGGTAAAGGGATGAATATCGCAGGCACGCCCGCTGCCGCAACCTCACTGACAGTCATCGCGCCGGCACGGCACACCACGACATCTGCCCACTGATAGGCCCCAGCCATATCTTCAATAAATGCGCTTACCTGAGCCTGAATACCCAGCGTCTGGTAGCGGGCCTCAACCTGTTCTTTCATCGCCAGGCCGGTCTGGTGCCGCACATGCAGTTGATTGATCTCGCTGTCGCCTGCTTGCTGATTCAATTCGGCAATGGCTTCAGGAACCACTTCATTCAAAATTTGTGCGCCCTGACTGCCGCCAACGACCAACAAATGCAGTTCATTTTCATGAATAAGATGAACGCCCAGCTCGCCTAAAAACGCCAGTCTTAAAGGGTTGCCAGTACATTTTGCGTTCAACTTTGATCTAAAACTTCCCGGAAATGCTTCCAACACTTTGTTGGCAATTTTTGCCAGTAAGCGATTGGTTGTGCCGGGTACACGATTCTGTTCGTGGATAACCAATGGAATACCCAATACCTTGGCCATTAATCCTCCAGGTCCTGCGACAAAACCGCCCATGCCCAAGACCACATCCGGTTTACGTCGACGAAGAATGATCCATGCCTGAAAACAAGCCTTCAGTAACATGATCGACGCAGCCAGTTTTGAAACGATGCCTTTCCCGCGCACTCCCGCGACAGATAGCCAATCGATCTCTATATTGTTGTCAGGTACAACCCGACTCTCCAGACCTTTCTGAGTACCCAGCCAGCTCACTTGCCAGCCTTTCTGCAATAAGTCTTGAGCAACGGCCAGTGCAGGAAATACATGACCGCCGGTGCCACCCGCCATAATCACAATACGCTTAGGCATGGCGAGTTACCTTATTCAACCATTGATTTCTCAATGTTGAAGACTCTGTCCGCTTATGTGATCGCTCACTTAAACCAGCAACTTCACTTTGCACTCGGAACAATAACGCTACCGCACAACACATAATCATCATGCTGCCGCCGCCATAACTCATTAACGGCAGTGTCAATCCCTTAGTCGGCAAAATGCCCATGTTGACGCCCATATTGACGAAAGTTTGAAAACCAAACCAGATGCTTAATCCATAAGCTACAAAGGCTGAAAAGGTCTGGCCCGCTCGCTCCGCAGCCAGCGCAATAACAAAACTTCGCCAGATGAAAATGGCAAATAATACGATGACAACCAATACACCTAAAAAGCCAAGCTCTTCGGCAATCACGGAAAATAGAAAGTCTGTGTGTGCTTCAGGTAAATAGAATAGTTTTTGGATACCATTACCTAATCCGACACCCAACCATTCACCGCGACCAAATGAAATTAGTGCCTGTACCAACTGAAATCCGGAATTAAGTGGGTCTTCCCAAGGATTTAAAAAGCTAACCACTCGTAGCCATCTATAAGGTGAAAAATACACCAGCATCATGGCAGCCAATGCCAGTAGGCCTAACAAAATGATGTATTGAGCCAATCGGGCTCCGGCCAAAAACATAATACCCATCGCAATCATTAAAATGACCACAGACGAGCCGAAATCTGGTTCCAATAACAATAAAAGACTGGCTACTGAAAAAAGCGCCAGCGGCATCAACAAGCCATAAGCAGAGTTGCGAATAGTGTCTTGATGGCGAGTGACATAACCTGCCATATAAATGACCGAGAAAAACTTCACCACTTCTGAAACTTGTATTCTCATGCCGGCTATCGATAACCATCGTGTACTGCCATTGACCTTGATACCCAATCCCGGTATCAAAACAACCACCAACAGAAACAAGCCCACCAAGAACAAATTAGGTCCATATTTCTGCCAGACATGCATCGGCACGAGTGCCACTCCTGTACCGAGAAACAAGCCCAGGGCAATATGAACCAACTGTCTAATCGGGTAATACCAGTTGTCATCGGCAATTTTCACACCCAAATGTAAGGACGCGGACACCACCATGATGTAGCCAATCACCAATAAACAAACACAGGCCGCAAGCAGCAAGGGATCAAAATAGAAATGTCTGATTCTCAAGCTTTTCATGCTTGTACCGCCAAGGCCATTACCGATTTAATAAATTTATCACCCCGATCTTGATAGTTTTTATATTGATCAAGACTGGCGCAAGCCGGCGATAACAATACGCTTTCACCCGATTGCGCCAAACGGGCTGCAATCTGTACGGCTTCGTTCATATCTGCAGCAAAATAGGCTGGAACACAACCTGCTATCGCCTGCTCTATCAGATTCGCGTCCTTGCCCATCAATACGACGCTTTTGGCTTTTTCTTTGATGGCTGGCGTTAACTCCGCCATATCTGCACCTTTGGCATCGCCCCCGGCAATCAACACCACTTTTTGCTCATAACCCTGAAGGGCAGCAACACATGCACCGATATTGGTGGCTTTGGAATCATTTACCCAATTCACACCGCGGATTTGAGCTACCCGTTGCATTCTATGGTCCAAGCCTTTAAATTTTCTTAACGCCGAACACATTGCCTGCTTATCCAGGCCAATAGCGACGCCCAACGCCAGCGCTGCCAACGCATTTGCGGCATTGTGTCTGCCTTCAAGCGGCAATTCCGACAAAGACATTAACGCCTCAGTGCCGTGCATCAAATATTCAGAGTCTGTCGTTTTCTTAAGGTAAAAGTCAGCATCGGTTTTTATTGAAAAGGTTAATGTGTCTCTACCTTCCACACGCATTGCGCTAACAACGGGATCATCAATATTGATGATCATTACTCCGTTGCCGTTATAAATTTTCTGTTTTTCGCAGGCATACTCGGCCATGCTGGCGTGCCGGTCTAAATGATCAGCCGAAACATTTAACACAGTTGCCGCGGCCGCATTTAGCAAACAGGTGCGCTCAAGTTGAAAGCTGGACAACTCTAAAACATACAACTCTGCAGATTGCGCCAACAAGTCCAGTGCCGGTGTACCAAGATTGCCACCGACGCCCACTTTTTTGCCGGATGCTTTCGCCATGTCGCCCAAGATCGTCGTAACTGTACTTTTGCCATTGGAGCCGGTGATCGCCACAATGGGTGCTTCTGTAGCTAATACAAACAAGTCGATATCGCTAATGATTTTTGCGCCATTGGCAATGGCTCTGACTATGGCTTGATTGGTTAACGCAACGCCAGGACTCACCACCAGATGCGTAGCCACCTTGAAGGCAGCCTCGTCAAAACCACCGGTAAACAACGGAGCATTCGGAAGTTGTTGCAACAACTCATCAGCTCCCGGCGGCTTATCCCGGCTATCGGTAATTGCGAATTTAAAGCCAAGCTTATCCAAAAAATTTGCCACGGAAATCCCGGTCACGCCTAATCCCACCACGAGCACTTTGGATGATTGCGCATCCAAGTCGAAGTGTTTTAATAAAGCGTTTGAGATTGCCGCAATATTCATAGTTATCTTAATTTCAATGTTGCCAAACCAATCAGCACCAAGATAAAGGTGATAATCCAGAAACGCACAATGACTCTAGGCTCAGGCCAGCCTTTCAATTCAAAATGATGATGTATCGGTGCCATTCTAAATACGCGTTTGCCGGTCATTTTGAAGGAAGCAACCTGAATGATGACTGATACCGTCTCCATCACAAATACGCCGCCCATGATGACCAATACGATTTCTTGTCTGACCAACACAGCCAACACACCAAGCGCTGCGCCTAAAGCCAACGCGCCAACGTCCCCCATAAACACCATGGCCGGATATGCGTTAAACCATAAAAATCCCAAACCTGCGCCGACGAGTGCCGCGCAAAATACAATCAATTCCCCGGAGTTTGGCAGGTAGGGAATTGCCAGATATTCCGAAAATGTAACGTGTCCGGAGAGATAGGCAAAAATACCCAAGCCAGCCGCCACCATGACTGTTGGCATAATGGCCAGGCCATCCAATCCATCGGTCAAATTGACCGCATTACTGGTGCCAACAATCACGAAATAGGTCATGACGATATACAGCCAGCCCATATCAAGACCCACATCCTTGAAAAAAGGCACGATAAATTGTGTTTCAGCAGGAAGAATCGCGCTGTTGTACAAAAATATTGCAGCAGCCAGCGCAACAACTGATTGCCAGAAGTATTTGGCTTTGGCTGATAAACCATCACTGTTGTTTTTGATTACTTTGCGATAATCATCGACAAAACCAATTACACCGTGGCCCAAGGTCACCAGCAAAATCACCCAGACATAGCGATTGCTCAAATCCGCCCATAGCAAGGTACTGATTGAGATGGCAACCAAAATCAGAGTGCCGCCCATGGTTGGCGTACCCTTCTTTTCATAATGTGATTCGGGACCTAATTCGCGAATGCTTTGGCCAATTTTGTTACGGCTAAGCTTGCGGATCATCACCGGTCCGACGATGAACGAAATAATCAACGCCGTGAGGGCACCAAGAATCGCCCGGAATGTCAGGTAATGGAATACCCGAAATCCACCTTCAAACGTCATCAAATAATCTGCAAAATAAAGTAGCATTCGCTAAATTCCTGTTGTTTCAAGCAGTGCGGTTGTCACATGCTCCATGCGTTGCGCTCTTGATCCTTTAATCAAAAGCGCCTCGTTACCCTGAAGCTCACCGTTCAGGGCATCAATCAATTCGTTTTGTGTGGCATAAAAACTCGCACCCTGACCAAAGGCCTGCACGGTATTGCGTGCATCATCACCCACTGCCATCAAGCGTTTCACACCTTTTGCCTTGATCAATTTGCCAAGGTCGTGATGTATCTGCGGGCTATTCGGTCCTTGTTCGCCAAATGCGCCTAAAATCAACCACGGTTTGCCGGGGCAGTTAATCAACACATCCAGCCCGGCTTCAAGTGAAGCGGCATTCGCGTTGTAGGTATCGTCAATGACTATATTGCCTCGGCCGCCAATCAATGGTTGCAACCTGCCCTTGACCGGCAACAGACTTTCCAGGCCCTTTTTAATCTGTTCTAACTCGATATCCAGTGCCAAACAAGCCGCGGCCGCAGCCAGTGCGTTGATTACATTGTGCCGACCCGCCAGCCTTATACTTACTTCCAGGCCACCTTTCGAGGTCAATAATTCAAAACGGGTGACAAATCGAGCTGAATTGTTCTGCCCGGCAACGTCTTCATACAAAATTTCAGTGCGGACATTGCTAGCAGTGACATCGGCATCTGCAGATAAACCAAAGCTGAAGGACTGTCTGCCTCCTGCCAATTTTTTCCAGTCATCGTAAAAGGCATCATCTTTATTGATGATGGCAATCCCGGCTTGATTTAAGGCTTGATAAATCTCGCCTTTGCTTCTCGCTACGCCTTCAATACTGCCAAAACCTTCCAAATGCGCAGGCCCGGCATTGGTTATTACCGCCACATCGGCTTTTGCAATACGACTGGTGTAGGCAATTTCACCCGGGTGATTGGCACCCATTTCAATCACGGCATATTGATACTGTTCGTTTAATCGCAACAAAGTCAACGGCACGCCGATATCGTTATTCAAATTGCCTTGCGTGAATAAGACCTTGGCTTGCAAGCCCAGTATCGCTGCAATCATTTCTTTAACGGTGGTTTTGCCGTTACTGCCGGTAACCCCAACGACTCGTAGCGCCAGTTTTTCGCGCCAGGTGCCGGCCAGATCAGCCAATGCCAATCGGGTATCATCGACAACAATATTCGGAATGGCCGTATCTACTCCCTTATGGACAATGGCAGATGTCGCTCCTGCTGCAATTGCCTGGGACACAAAGGCGTTACCATCATGATTTTCACCTTTAATAGCGACATAAGTTTGTCCGGGCTGAATCGCGCGGGTATCAATGCTTACTGAAGTCACTACGACATCCTCGCCGACTAATTCCCCGCCGATACTTTTGGCGCATTCACTCAACATTAGCTGCATGAATAATCTCCGACAGCCAGTTTTTCGGCTCGCAAACTTAAAGCTTCAAACGCAACCTGACTGTCACTAAACGGAGTACGTTCGCCGTTTAGCTCTTGATAGTTCTCATGACCTTTACCTGCGATCACTATGCAATCATGTTTGTCAGCGCTTTTAATCACTTTATAAATGGCCTGTTCTCTATTTCTAATCACTTCGATTTTGGCTGAATGACGGCCTGCCAGTATGTCATTGACAATGTCCTGGCCATTTTCATAACGCGGATTATCGTCAGTCACCACCACATAATCTGCCAACAGCTCTGCACTGGCTCCCATCAATGGGCGTTTGCCTTTATCTCTATTGCCGCCGCAGCCGAACACTACCCATAACTTGCCTTGCGTATGCTGCCGTGCGGATGTCAACACCTTTTCAAGCGCATCCGGGGTGTGAGCGTAATCAACAAAAATGAGCGGATCTTCGGCCTCACCTAAGCGCTCCATGCGCCCCACAACCGGCTTGATGTTTGCCAGCTTGGTAATAACTTCATTTAAAGTAAAACCCAGAGCCAACATCACGGTCAGAACAGCAAGTACGTTTTCAATATTGAAGTCGCCATAAAGCGGAACCGTTATTGTCCGAGACTCGTTAGCCCAGACAACATCAAACTGCATGCCATTAATACGGTGCTGTATCTTGGTTGCCACGATCGTATTGATCGAGCGGCGCCCTTGTTTTTCAGCTTTAGCACTAAACCCCCACAAGGCTACATTTTCCGCGGTTGCGGCAATGATTTGCTCGCTATAATCATCATCTAAATTGACCACAGCAAATGCCAATCCCGGAGCATCCAATAACTTTAATTTGGCCTTGAAATAAGCATCCATAGTCTCGTGATAATCCAAATGATCACGACTGATATTGGTGAACACGGCGCCTTTAAAATGCACATTATTCACTCGTCCTTGTTCCAGTCCATGCGATGACACTTCCATGGCAACTGTCCGCTGTCCCTGTTTTACAAATTCCGCCAGTATTCCTTGTACTTCCAGTGCATCCGGCGTGGTGTTCAGGGTGCTATTCAGCGCGCCCCATTGCCCCCAACCCAGCGTGCCGATAATTCCGCAATCATCTAATAATTGCGCCAAAAATTGACTACAGGACGTCTTGCCGTTAGTGCCTGTAATCCCGATGACATCTAACTTTTTTGAAGGCAAACCGTAATATTTGGCGGCAATTTCACCAAGTCTGGCTGATAGTCCCTCGACAGCAATAATCGGCGACCTGTAACCCTGGTTCGTCTTAGCAAGAAGACCTGCCAAGTGCGCCGCATGATCTTTAGGTTCAAAGATCACAGCAATTGCGCCATTTGCCAAGGCCTGACAGGCATGTTCCAGGCCATGTTGTTTTGAACCCGACAGCGCAATAAACACATGGCCTTCTACTACTTTGCGGCTATCCAGCGCCAAACCGGTAATTTCACTGTGAAGACCAATATCGCCATTGGAGATATCAATCTGCTGGTCTTCTAATAATTCATTTAGCGTCATGGCAAGCCTACTATGGGCCCTTACTGGTCAACAATACCGGCATTGTGCCTTCTTCATCCGGCGCAATTTCCAACACCCTTAATGCGCCCGCCATTACCTTTGCAAAAACCGGCGCAGAAACCAGGCCGCCGTAATACTGCCCCGCCGAAGGCTCATCAATCATCACCACAATAATCAGCTTAGGATCGCTGGCCGGTGCAAGTCCGGCAAATACCGAAAAATAACTCTTTTCAACATAACCGCCTGCGCCCGCTTTTTTTACCGTGCCGGTTTTTCCGGCAACCCGATAACCATCAACTCTGGCTTCGTAGGCGGTGCCATCTTTCATGATGACGCTTTCCATCATGGTTCTAACCTTTTTGGCATTCTTTGCTGAAAACACTCGCTTCGCATCAACATCTTCGTCACGCTTGATCAGACTGACCGAATGTAAAATCCCATCATCTGCCAATGCGGTATAGGCTCTGGCTAATTGCAAGGCCGAAGTATTGACGCCATAGCCAAATGAGAGCGTTGCCTGTGCAAAATCGTTCCAGCGCTGGTAATCCAATAAGCTGCCGTTTACTTCACCTGGAAATCCTGAGCCTGCGTTTACACCAAAACCAAGCTGGTGATACACCCCCCAAAAGTATTCCCGCGGCATTCGCAACGCCATCTGACTAACCGCGACATTGCTAGATTTTTTAATAACATGTGTCAAATCCAGAGCACCGTAGTTATGCACATCTTTAACAACGTGTTTGCCCACCTGCAAAAAACCATGCGTATCAAAGATTTCGTTGGGTTTAACATAACCACCATCCAGAGCCGCCGCGACTACAAATGGCTTAACCGTTGAGCCCGGTTCAAACACATCGGTTACCGCCCGGTTTCTGTACAAACTTTCTTTTAAATTTTTTCGGGTATTCGGGTTGTAAGATGGCTGACTGACTGCCGCCAATACCTCTCCATTCTTGGCGTCCAGCACCACCAATGTGCCTGATTTTGCCTTATTGGCATCCACTGCCGCTTGCAACTCTTTATAAGCAAGATATTGAATACGCTCATCAATACTCAATTCCAGATTTTTGCCTGGCACCGGTTCCTTGATATTCTCGACATCCTCGATTATTTGCCGCTGACCATCCCTGATGACGCGCTTGCTACCGGGAATACCTTTTAAGGTTTTTTCAAAGCCAACTTCCATGCCTTCCTGGCCGACGTCATCCAGATTGGTAAAACCAATCAAGTTTGCTGAAACCTCTCCCGCCGGGTAATAGCGCTTGAATTCCCTATCAAAGCCAACACCAACAAGATTCAAGGCTTTTACTTGCTCGGCAATCTCCGGATTAATACGTCGCACCACATAGGCAAACTGTTTGTGCGTATCATCTTTAAGCAAATCGCTGACCTTGCCTTGCTCAAGACCGAGTATCTGTTCCATTTTGTCAATTTTTGCCGTTTTCTCTTGCTGCAATTCGATGAATAACGCGGCTTTTTGCTGATCGTTCAAGCGTTGATGCAACTCTTTAGCTCGCGCTTTTTCAGCAATCATCACTTCATCTTTACCGACTGCTTTCAATTGCATGGGATTGACCCATACCGATTGAACAGGTGAACTGATTGCAAGCGGCTCACCGTTTCTGTCCTGAATCATGCCGCGATAAGCCGAGACCACGACTTCGTCGACATGACGCATATCACCTTGATCTTTAAGAAACTCTTTATTGAGTACTTGTAAATGCACGGCCCGCCCAATCAAGACAACCATGCAGATAATCATGAAGCCGATTACAAATTTCCTGCGTCCGGAAAAATCTTCTACCTTCCTTGATGAATTGTGTTTGCCATGAAAATCTATCATTTAAGGTTTTATATAAATAATTTTGTCCCGCTGCGGTACGACCAATTTCAATTTATCGCGTGCCAGTAATTCAAGTTGATTCTCTTCGGTAAGTGTTGTCAGCTCTAATTGCAACTGGCCCCATTCAACTTCAAACTGATCAAGCGCCGCTTCCTGTTTTTGAATTTCAATAAACATCAAGCGAGTGTGATACTTGACATAAATCACTGCCATGGCAGAACCTATCAACATCACCAACAACACGGTAAGAATCAATCCTTTAACAACCGCCACTTAAGCACCTAACGACAAGGGATCAGCTAATGAAACCCTCTCGGCAACCCGCAAAACCGCACTTCTTGAACGGGGATTTTGCGAAACCTCTTGAGGACTTGCCTTCAATGCCTTGCCAATCTTTTTTAAGAGACCTTGTTCTATATCTGCTTCTTTAATCGGCAATTTACCGGGATTGAATTTGGCACCGGATTCGTTCCGAATAAATCGTTTAACAATTCTGTCTTCCAACGAATGAAAAGAAATAACCACTAAACGTCCGCCCGGCTTTAAAACTTTCGCAGCCTGCTGCAATACGTCTTTCAATTCATCCAGTTCCTTATTGATTTCAATGCGAATCGCCTGGAAACTACGAGTAGCAGGATGTTTGTGTTTTTCCTTAACCGGCACCGCATCTTCAATCAGCTTTGCCAACTGGCGCGTTGTCTCGATAGGCGTTTCCGCGCGTTTTTCAATGACGGCTCTGGCGATGCGTCTGGCAAATCGTTCTTCGCCATAATCGAACAACACCTTGATTAATAAACTCTCATCGACAGTAGCCAACCACTCAGCCGCAGACACGCCTGAGTGAGCATCCATCCGCATATCTAGTGCTCCGTCGCGTAAAAAGCTGAATCCTCGTTCCGGGTTATCCAATTGAGGGGACGAAACCCCCAGGTCCAACAATATGCCGTCGACATTGCCAAGCAGTCCTTCAGCTTCGGCAAGACTTTCCAGCCCGGAAAAACAACTGTGTTTAAGTTGAAACCGCTTGTCTTTGCACATTATTTGCGCAAAGTCAGAATTTACTGCGTCAGCGTCCCTATCAAAAGCCAGCAAACGACCAGTCTCTCCTAATCGGTCCAGAATTTCCTTACTGTGACCACCTCTACCGAAGGTGCCATCCATGTATATGCCATCATTTTTGATGACCAATTGCTGCAATACTTCTGCAAGCATAACGGGCAAATGTTCCAAATCATCTCTCCCGTTTTAAAATGACAAAGAGCCTAACTCTTCCAATCCTTCATTATCCGTACCCGTCATCCACTCAGCTTCTTTGGCAGTCCAAGCGTCCTCGTTCCATAATTCGAATTTGTTAAGCTGACCAACTAATACAAGCTTTTTATCCATGCCGGCAAAGGTGCGTAGCTTTTCGGGCAATAACAAACGTCCCTGATTATCCATTTCACATTCGGTCGCATTGCCAATTAGAAAACGCCTTAATTTGCCAGCCATCTTGTTTAACGTGGGCAATCTGTTAATCGTTTGTTCTAGTTTTTCCCATTCAGGTAATGGATATACCCAAAGGCAACCGCTTTCTCCAACGCACAGTTCATTAACAGCAACCGTCAATATCAATTGACCATCACAGCATTCTTGCAATTCCTCTCTATAACGAGTCGGAATCGCCAATCGACCTTTTACGTCCAAATTGATTGAACTAATGCCTCGGAACAAAAATCACCCCAATGTTTCCCAAAAAAACCACTATTCACCACTTTTTACCACCGGATAGCACTATAGATTCCCTCCCAGGGTTAGTCAAGGACGATTTTATTTAGAATCTTTCTTTTTTCACAATGACTTACAGCGGATTTGCGGTCTATTTGCGGCCAAGAATTTTGGGCAAAACAAATACCATTCTTAATCAGAAGGTTATTAGAATTAGTTGATAAAACACATGAGATGGAGCTGGCAAAATGTACTCGCTTGAAACGGATACATTTTAAAAATGATGCGGGGCGGTTGAATAACGCACTCCCGGAAACATTTACACTGAAAAACGCTAATGCGTTGTTAGAAGAAAAAGAAAGAGTCAGCCTATAAGCCGGGTTCTGTCGAGAACAGTCATTCATCTAGGCTGCAAGTCACCCTGCAGCTCAAGCAATCTACCCAGGGACCGCGCGGGCCACGCGTCTGTCCCTCTATTTGATCTTGCTCCGGGTGGGGTTTACCATGCCACTCCTGTTACCAGTTGCGCGGTGCGCTCTTACCGCACCTTTTCACCCTTACCGATCAAGACCGGCGGTATATTTTCTGTGGCACTTTCCGTAGGCTTGCACCTCCCAGGCGTTACCTGGCACCCTGCCCAATGGAGCCCGGACTTTCCTCCATCTTATCTTGCGATAAAACAGCGACTGCTCAGCCAACTCTTTCAGGCGGCAATATACCACATTAACTCAGGCCAGGTTGGTTGAAGACCTGGCTCGAAGAAACAAAGCAGGATTTTCTGAGCTTAAGCCTCATTATCCTCTTCTTTATGAATAGCTTGTAATGACAGGCCTGAGAGCCTTTCGGCAGTATCATTACTTTTCGCAGAAGCAGGGGATGAGGAACCCAAGCCTTCACTCAAATTGATTTTCAACTTCAAGTTATTGGGTGAATCAGAGTTTTGCAGGGCTTCTTCCAGGGAAATGGTACCCTCTTTAAACAGCCTCAATAAGTGGCTGTCAAAGGTTTGCATACCGACATTTTCTGATTTTTCCATCGCCTCCTTGATGCTATGCACCTCGCCCTTGAGAATCAAATCGCGTATCAGCTGCGTGCTTAATAGAATCTCGATTGCAGCAGTACGACCACCATCCACCGTTGGCACCAATCGTTGTGACACAAAAGCTTTCAAATTCAACGACAAATCCAGTAATAATTGATTGCGGCGTTCTTCAGGGAAAAAATTGATAATTCTATCCAGCGCTTGATTAGAATTATTCGCATGCAAGGTTGATAGACATAAATGCCCCGTTTCCGCAAAAGCCAGCGCATGCTCCATCGTTTCCTGACTGCGAATCTCTCCAATCAGAATGACATCAGGAGCCTGACGCAGGGTGTTTTTAAGCGCATCTTCGTAGCTTAAGGTATCAACGCCTACTTCGCGTTGATTAACCAAGGACTTTTTATGTGGGTGAATGTATTCGATCGGGTCTTCAATCGTAATTATATGTCCGGAAGCATTGCTGTTACGGTAATCGATCAACGCCGCCAGCGATGTGGATTTTCCCGAGCCGGTACCGCCAACAAACAACACCAGACCGCGTTTCTCCATAATAATTTTTTTCAAGATCGGCGGTAGGCCCAACACGTCAGCATTAGGGATATCGACCTTGATATTGCGAATCACTAAAGAATGAGCTCCACGCTGTTTAAAAATATTAACTCTAAAGCGCCCGACATTCGGTTCGGAAATCGCCAGATTCATTTCAGGAACCTGCTCAAAAGCCAGGCGCTGTTCATCATCCATCAGGCTGAGAGCGATTTCCTTAAGCCGCTCCTTTGTCATCTTGATATTCTCCAGCGGCTTTAATACGCCATGAAACTTAGCCGCTGGCGGCGCCCCTGTTGTCAAAAAAAGGTCAGAGCCGTCGTTTTGCACCAAGATTTTTAAATAGTCTGTCAGTTCCATAATCTGCCTGTTGGGTTTAAGAAGAAAAGCCAGCTTAGTCTAGGTCAAGCCGACGGTAAGTTGAAGCCTGGAGGAAAACAACGCGTATAATGCGCGATTTTTCCAAGTTTAGAGCGTTATGAGCAAGCCAATAAAAGCCGTCGCCCTGATTTCCGGTGGACTGGATTCAATGCTGGCAGCGAAAACCGTGATGGAGCAAGGCATCCATGTCGAAGGGATTAATTTTTTCACTGGTTTTTGTGTTGAAGGCCACACGCATGCCATCAGAGGCAGAGAAAAAG
>JABFRC010000222.1 GCA_013141375.1 Methylococcaceae bacterium
CGAAGCCAGCGGATGCTCAGAGCGCCCACCGGGCGGTTGTACGCCAAGATAGGGCAGTTAAACATGGAATTGGACTGGCTAAAAAAAAGTCTGGGATCAGTCGGTAGCCCTGCGGCTGAAATGGATAGACGAGGATGAAGCAATGGCGGTATCCAGGCAATGCCAGCTGATAGCAGTGACCCGCTCGGTGGTATCACATTTGTCATGCTGCAACTTAAATACAAAACCCGATTGATCGCAGATCTGCCCGGAGATTTCCTGAACTAATTTGCGAAAGAGGCTTTTTTAGGGGTTGAGCTGGGCGGGTTATATTTAACAAAGGCGTCTGAAAACGGTTAAAATGGCTATCTTACTTTGATGAACTTGCTAATAAAGCAACGGGTTTTAGCATCCATGCCAACTAAATACAAAACTGATGACTTGCGCATTTGCGCGACTAAAGAAGTCATTCCACCTGTTCGAGTCCATCAGGAAATACCGATCTCTGAAGCGGCGGCACATACAACTTTGCAAGCCAGGCAAGCTGTACATGACATATTGGTCGGAAAAGATGATCGTTTGCTGGTAGTGGTCGGGCCATGCTCTATTCACGATACCCAGGCCGCACACGAATACGCCAAATTATTAAAGGTTATCAAAGACGAGTTGCAAGACGATCTGCTGATCGTAATGCGCGTGTACTTCGAGAAACCACGCACTACCGTCGGTTGGAAAGGATTGATTAACGATCCCGACCTCGATGCCAGTTTTAATATCAATAAAGGCTTGCGTATTGCCAGGCAGTTGTTGGTGGATTTGAATGCCTCCGGCATGCCGGCTGCTACCGAATATCTGGATTTGATTACGCCTCAATATGTGTCTGATCTGATTGCCTGGGGCGCAGTCGGCGCCAGAACGACCGAAAGTCAGGTGCATCGTGAATTAGCGTCCGGATTGTCTTGTCCGGTAGGCTTTAAAAATGCTACCGATGGCTCGGTCAAGATTGCGATTGATGCGATGGGCGCGGCGATGAGTCCGCACCATTTCTTGTCACTTACTAAGGCCGG
This sequence comes from Methylococcaceae bacterium, assembly GCA_013141375.1. Taxonomy (GTDB): domain Bacteria; phylum Pseudomonadota; class Gammaproteobacteria; order Methylococcales; family Methylomonadaceae; genus JABFRC01. Next base: position 1,047 of record JABFRC010000222.1, read on the forward strand.
ACATTCGGCTATTTTTTCGACGACTGGCAATGAAGACGTTCACATTATTTTGCGTGGTGGTCATGACCGCCCCAATTATGATGCAGTCAGTGTTGATCATGTGGGTCAAGAAATGCAAAAAGCCGGGTTGAGAGCGAACATCATGATTGATTTAAGTCATGCCAATAGCTTGAAGCAATGCCAGCGACAAATTCTTGTCGGCGAGGATGTGGCTGAGCAAATAGCCGGTGGCGATCAGCGCATTATGGGTGTCATGGTTGAGAGCCATCTGAAGGCGGGCAATCAGTCCGTGGTGGAAGGTCAGCCGTTGGTTTATGGTCAGAGCATCACCGATGCCTGTTTAAGCTGGGATGATACGATTCCGTTATTGAAAAAGTTTGCTTTGGCTGTGCAACAGCGCCGCGCCATCGTTAGAAAGTCAGGAGTTAAATAAATGCTTGTTTATGTGAATGGCGAATCCAAAGAATATGCTGACGACAGCACCGTTGCCGATGTCGTCGAGCAGCTGGGCTTAAGCGGTAAAAAAATCGCCGTGGAGTTGAACAAGGAAATATTGCCGTTTGATCAATACAGCTCAAATGCTCTGAGTGCGTGTGATCGGTTGGAGATAGTTCATGCCATCGGTGGCGGCCAAGGTGATTCGTTTGTACTGGCTGGCGTATCTTATCAGTCGAGATTGTTGGTGGGTACCGGCAAATATAAGGACATTGAAGAAACGCGAATGGCGATTGAAGCCAGTGGCGCACAGATTGTCACCGTCGCGATTCGCCGTACCAATATAGGCCAAAATCCGGGCGAGCCGAATTTATTGGAAGTCATTTCGCCTGACAAATACACCATTCTGCCAAATACCGCGGGCTGTTACACGGCTGAAGAAGCGGTAAGAACTTGTCGATTGGCCAGGGAGTTATTAGGTGGACACAAATTGGTGAAACTGGAAGTATTGGCCGATCAAAAGACCTTATTTCCGGATGTTGCTGAAACTTACATTGCCGCAGAATTATTGGTTAAAGAAGGTTTTGACGTGATGGTGTATACCAATGACGACCCCATTGCGGCTAAACGATTGGAAGAAATTGGTTGTGTGGCGGTAATGCCACTGGCCGCGCCGATAGGCTCCGGATTGGGTATCCGCAATCCTTACAATATTTTAACGATTGTCGAAAATGCCAAGGTACCTATATTGGTTGATGCAGGTGTTGGTACGGCTTCTGACGCGGCTATCGCTATGGAATTAGGTTGCGATGGTGTGTTGATGAATACCGCCATTGCCGATGCCAAAAATCCGATACTGATGGCTTCGGCAATGCGTAAAGGAATCGAGGCAGGAAGAGAAGCTTTCCTCGCCGGGCGTATGCCAAGAAAACGCTTTGCATCGGCATCTTCTCCGATAGACGGCTTATTTTTTTAATTTTCTTATTTCTGCTTTTAAACCGTTCGTAGCTGATTAATCTTGCTGCGAACGGATTACCCTGTATTTTCTATGTCTTCCGAAACAACTAAACCCGCAACAACGTCTTCCAGAATACGCAGTTTCATTCGTCGCCAAGGTCGTCTTACCCAGGGGCAGCAACATGCCTTGACGCATCATTGGGATAAATATTGCCTTGATCCTCAGGACGTATATGACTTTGCCGAATTATTTGGGCGCGTGTCGCCAATGATTGTCGAAATTGGCTTTGGCAATGGTGAGAGTCTGGCGAAGATGGCGGCAGATAATCCGGGCATTGATTACATCGGCATTGAAGTACATCGGCCGGGGGTTGGTCACTTAATGATGTTGCTAGATCAGCAGGGCCTTACTAATGTCAGAATTTACTGCCACGATGCTATCGAGATTCTTGAGCGCAAACTACCTGATGCGAGTTTGACGGGTGTGCATTTGTTTTTCCCAGATCCATGGCCGAAAAAGAAGCACCATAAACGACGTATCGTTAGGCCGTCGTTTTTAACGCTGTTGGTAAAAAAATTGAAAGTCGGCGGTTACTTTCATGCTGCCACTGATTGGCAGCATTACGCAGAAAGTATGCTGGAAGTGCTGGCTACTGAAACCGGTTTAGTGAACAGCAGTGACCAAGGTGATTATTGTCAACGGCCTGAATATAGGCCGCTGACTAAGTTTGAACAGAGAGGCATCCGCTTGGGACACGGTGTTTGGGATGTGATTTTTATCAGGCAGTAATCAGAATTTCTGGTCTGCGTAGCTTTCCAGCTTGATGTCTTTGACAATAATCATCAACTCATCGCGCTGACGTTTTAGCGGTTCTATTTCAGCCTCAAGTGTTGCAATGTTTTCGGCAACACTGCCTTTTGATTCATTGATTTTTCTTAACAGTTGTAAACGGCCTTCAATTTGCCGTTTATGATCTTTAAGCTGATGCATTAATGGCGTTAACACGCTGTTGCTCCAGGTGGTGGCATCTGCGTGGGCTTGTCTTAACACATTCCTAGCTTTGGCAATCAAGGTGCTGTAAAGCTTGTTGATAACAATACTTTGCTCGGTAAGTGTGGTTTTACTACTACTTCGGAATGCCTCACCCTCTTCAAAAATTTGTTCCAACTCGAATTGATATTGTTTGATCGAAAACAATTGGGGCTCAATTTCCTTGAATCCGTACTCGTCTTTAAACTTTTTGTGGATAGCTTTAACCAGGCGACGGGTTTCATTGGTAATGTCGACCGAGTCTTGCAGCAAATCGCGCAATTCATCAAATAATTTACGAATGGATTGCTTCATGCCGTAAGTGGTCAAGCTCTTTTCCATTTCATGTTTGCTGGTTTTGATGATGGCGTCGATTTTATCTTTAGCGAAAGAATCAACCAGCATTTTGGCTTGCACAGAAAATACTCGGCGACTGGCCTGGAAGTTTTCAATATTGGCCATGTAAACGCCTTGGCGATCACGAGTTTCGGCCAGTAACTTTCCGGTCATGTCTTGATTTTGAAAATCAATCTTTTTGAACTCATCAAGTTGATTATGTGCATTAGCTAAAGCTGTTGCTGTCAGGTTTGATGATTCATTGATCAAAAATCCCAAATCACGCACGATGGTCGTCATTAAAATTTCGCGGCGTTGCAGCAAAATATCATTTGCCAAATAGGCTTCAAGACCTGCCAAGCGGCTTTTTTCAAGCAGGACGGTATCCGATTTTACTTTTGCCAGTAGTGCTTGCTTGGCCGATACTGGAAATATCGCCGATTCGTTAATTTTTAGAGTAGCTGCTGACGTTTTTATTTGGGAAAGGATGGCCGCATCGTAGCCATTTTCACCTGCCAGATCGTCCCACATTGCGTCGATCTTGTTCATTACGACAGCAAGACCCTGTTTGTTGCCGCCTCGAGCACTGCTGACATGGTTTCGCCACATGTCCAAATCGCTTTTAGTGACGCCAGTATCTGCGGCAAGCACAAAAATGATGGCTTGGGCGCTGGGTAGCATACTTAGCGTTAATTCGGGTTCGGTACCGAGGGCATTCAGGCCGGGTGTATCTAAAATTGCCAGGCCTTCCTGCAAAAGCGGGTGCGGGAAGCTGATGAGGGCGTGGCGCCAGCAAGGAATTTCGACTTTTACGGGATTAACGATGCCTTGTTCCGCGGCTTCTCGTTCATTCCATAAACCCAGTTTTTGGGCCACTTCTCTATCGACTTGCTTAGTGGCAATCAGTTCTTTGAATGCTTCCTGCATTTGCGTGGGGGAGCTGCAGTTCAACTCAATTTGAGTCCAGCGTTCCGGCTGTTGTTTTAATTCAGTGAGAGATATGTCTTCAAGACGGCTTTCAATGTTTAACAATCGAATATAACTGCCGCCGGCTTCATCATAGAACAGTTCGGTAGGCGACATTGTTGTTCTGCCGGGTGACGAAGGCAGCAAACGCAGGCCGGTTTCGGCGAAAAACAGGGCGTTGATCAGTTCGGTTTTGCCACGCGAGAATTCGGCAACAAATGCCAAGGTAATGCGGTCTGACTGAAGACCACTCAAAATATTGAGAATGGTATTTGTACTCTGGCTGTCATTCAAATTGTAACGACGTCGCCATTGCAGGTACATGTCTATCGCCTGTATCAAATGCGTACGCCACAGCGAATATTCGTGCATTTGCTGTTTAAATTCCAGATTCCTCATGGCAAACCTTCTGTAACTAACACGTTTTTGTAAGGGGTGTAATGACCGGTAATCGGCGCTTCCGGCAAGTGTAGCCTATATCTTGATTACAGGTAGCACTTGCGGTCTTAATTTTAAATTCGAATGCCGTATTCATGTTGGTATTCCAAAAGTTTTGGAACCTGGTCGCTATGAATGGCAGACAAGTAATCAATAATATTCTGCAGTGAAATGATCGAATAAACAGGCATTGCAAATTGTTCAGTAACCTCCTGGATAGCGGAGCTGTTGTTTTGGCCTATTTCCTGCCTATCCAGCGCGATTAACACGCCAGCCGGTGTGGCCTGAGCTTGATTTATGATGGCAACGGACTCTCTAACCGATGTGCCGGCGGTAATGACATCATCCAAAATCAACACCTTACCTTGAAGTGGGGCCCCGACAAGCAGGCCGCCTTCACCATGATCTTTAGCCTCTTTACGATTAAATGCCAGAGGGATATCGGTACCGGTTAATTGCGCGTATGCAATGGCCGTGGTGGTTACTAAAGGGATGCCTTTATAGGCGGGTCCATAAAGAATATCGGGTTTGATACCGGAATGAACTAAGGCTTGAGCGTAAAACTGTCCCAGTTGTCCTAATTGGGCTCCGGTATTGAACAGGCCGGTATTGAAGAAATAAGGGCTGATACGTCCCGACTTTAAATGAAATTGGCCAAATTTTAATACACCGGCATTCAGGGCAAAGCTAATAAAGTCTTTTTGATAATCAAGCATGATATTTAAGTGGTCCGGGATAAGTGTGACGGGTTAATTAATGAACTTTTGCAAGACATCATCCAAAAAATTCCAGCCTTGTTCGGAGCAATAATAATGATTGTCTAGCTGAATTAGCAATCCTTGTTTAACGCAGTTGGCTAAGGCTGGTTCAATCGACGATGATTCAAGTCCGGTAGTCCTTTGGTACGTTTCCAGAGAGAACCCGGATTTAATGCGCAGGTGGTTCATCACGAACTCCAGCGGAAGGTCATTGGTGCTTATGGTGTCTGAATTCGTCAGCTTATCCGGCGCGTTTAAATAGTGTTCCGGACTGCGTGCTTTTTGCGTGCGAATAATTTGTCCCGGCAATTTTTGACTGATTTTACCGTGAGCGCCCGCGCCGATACCCAAGTAATCGCCGAATTGCCAATAATTTAGATTATGCCGACATTGTCGTCCCGCTTGGCTATAAGCGGAAATTTCATATTGTTGATAGCCGTGGTCGGCTAAAACCTGTTGACAGGCTTTTTGTGTGGCAAAAATACTTTCGTCATCAGGAAGCTTGGGCGGAAATTTATGAAAATAGGTGTTGGGTTCCAGCGTTAATTGATAAAACGAAATATGCGTGGGATTCAGGCTAATTGCGCGGGCAATATCTGCCTGACTGTCTTTAATGCCGGCACCGGGCAGACCAAACATCAGATCCAGATTGAAATTATCAAACCCGGCTTGTTGAGCAATTTCTCCCGCTAAATGCGCTTCTTTGCCGGAATGAACGCGACCCAGATTTTGCAGTGCGACATCATTAAAGCTTTGTATGCCGATAGACAGTCGGGTAAAACCCAGCGCCCTGAACTCGGCAAATTTATGACTTTCGAAGGTACCGGGATTGGCTTCAAGCGTGATTTCCAGGTCGTCTACAAGTTTAATTTGTTGCCTAATGCCTTGTAAGAGCCGATCAAATGATTCCGGGGCAAATAAACTGGGTGTACCACCGCCGATAAAAATGCTGCTGATTGGCCGGTCTATCTCAAATCGACGTAAATCACGGGCTAAGTCTTCCAGTAAAGCATCAATGTATTGCGCTTCAGGGGTATCGGATTTGACGGCATGCGAATTGAAATCGCAATAAGGGCATTTTTTGATACACCAGGGAACGTGTATATATAAACTGAGTGGTGGCAAATGAATAGCGTATTAGGTTTAGAATAGCCCTGAGTTTAACACTTTTAAATCGAGAGTTTATGCGACTTTTACTGGTTGAAGATGACGAGATACTGGGCGACGGATTGGTGGAAGGTCTTAAGATGGAAGGCTATGCGGTTGATTGGCTGACCAATGGCAAGCTTGCCGATGAAGCCCTGAAAATCAACAGCTATGAATTGGTGGTACTGGATCTGAATTTACCCGATATGGATGGTTTGGAAATTTTGCGCGCATTGAGAAATCGAAAAGATGAAACACCGGTACTGGTGTTGACGGCCAGAGATACCGTGCCCGACCGCATTCTTGGCTTGGACAGTGGCGCAGATGATTTTGTGATTAAGCCGTTTGATCTTAGCGAAGTGTGTGCGCGGTTAAGAGCGTTAGCCCGAAGAAATGAAGGCAGAAGTGCTCCAACACTGGAATACAAAGGCATTGTGCTTGATCCGGCCTCACACCAAGTCTCCTGGAATGACGAAAAAGTCGAGCTATCGCAAAAAGAGTTCGAAATCCTTAGCTTTTTAATGAGCAACATCGGCAAAGTAATTTCCCGCGCCAGGCTGGAAGAAAGCTTGTATTCCTGGGATTCGGATGTTGAAAGTAACACCGTCGAGGTGCATATCCACCATTTGAGAAAGAAACTCGACCCCGCTATTATCCGTACAGTCAGAGGTGTGGGCTACATCATCGACAGCGAAGACGAGCAATGAATTATTCTCTACGGCAATTACTACTTGTTAGTCTGTTATCAGCTTCGTTGTTAATTTGGGGCATTGCTGCATACATCAGTTACAAAGGTATTCGTGACGAAGTGGCTGGCTTGTTTGATGCGGAGCTGGCACAGTCAGCAAAAGTACTGCATGCCTTGGTGGAAAGTCTGGTGCGCGAGGGCGCATTATCAAAACATTGGGCGCAGGCTCAGACTGACGATTTATTGAGAAGTTACTCCTTGGGCAGAAAATCCAAGCGTAAAAGTGCCTTTGAGCAATGGGCCAAAGAAGCGGATTTATCGCAGCATTCGGAGTCCGAGTTAACTATGCCGGTATCCGGTTTGAGTCGGACCAATATAGATGAAGAACTCTGGCGTGATGCCTTTGAAGGTTTATTGGATGCCAATACGCTGGGTCATAAATATGAACGAAAAATCGCTTTCCAATTATGGTCCAAGACAGATGGTCTGTTACTGCGCTCGGACAGTGCGCCCACCTTTGCATTTTCTACCGCCGACCATGGCTTTAGCGAAACCAACATCGACCATACCTTGTGGCATGTTTACAGCATCTCCAGTTCCAATGATGAGTACGTCATTCATGTCGGCCAGCAAGAGCAAATTCGCGGCGAGTTGACGGACGAAATTTCTACTCAGCTCATCAAACAATTTTTAATCGGCTTGCCTTTTTTAGGCGTGGTGATTTGGCTCATTGTCGGTCAGGCATTGAGACCGCTTAATCGCTTGGAAATCTCACTGTCTAAACGCGAAGCCAGTTATCTCAAACCGCTGTCCATCAGGAAACTGCCCAAAGAAATCGTGCCGGTGGTTAATGAAATCAATAATTTGTTTAGCCAGCTAGAGCAGGCATTTGAAGATGAACGGCGCTTTACCGCCGATGCGTCTCATGAATTAAGAACGCCATTGGCCGGCTTGTTAACTCAGGCTCAAGTGGCAATGCGAACTCAGGACGAAGTCGTGCGCAACCAAGCACTGAAAAGAATTGAGCAAGCAGTCAAACGCATGAGCTACATGGTGCAGCAGTTACTAACATTTTCGCGGATTGATTCCAATACTGAGTTTTTAGCCAAAGACGTAACTTTGCTCAGTCGGGAAGTGGTGCAGGTGATTACCGAGCTGGATCCCGAGGCACATAAAAAACGCATTCTTATTGAGTTTGAGGAAGAGGATATTTCCTCAATCGTTGCCAATACATTGTTGATCAATATTCTGATCAGGAATGTGATAGACAATGCCATTAAATATACCCCGGCCTATGGCACGGTTAAAGTCAGCTTGACGGGTAATGCCGAACAGGTGCGATTTTGTGTAGAGGATTCCGGTCCAGGGATTCCTCCCGAGCAATATGAGCAATCACTAAAACGCTTTCATCGTTGCGTGGGAACAGCCAGCAAAGCCCAAGGTACCGGACTTGGCTTTTCTATCGTGCAGAGAATTGCAGGTATTCACGGCGCGGAATTGCAGCTGGGTGAATCTGAATTTGGCGGCCTGAAAGTTACAGTTGAGTTCCCGTTGCCAAAGCGGACGGTGGTAAAAAAGCGCTTAGGGTCGTTAAGTTTTTTTACCATCCGAAAAACTAATGAGGAAAAACCTTAAACTTCTGGATCATCAATGATCGGGTTGCTCAGTGTGCCAATACCCTCAATTTCAATGCGCACTGTTTGCCCGGCTTTCAAATAGCCTCGTGGCTTCATTTTTACGCCAACGCCGCTGGGTGTGCCGGTACTTATGACATCGCCGGGCTCAAGTGTCATGGCTTGCGACAAATAGGCAATCAGTTCGTAGCAGTTAAAAATCATGTGTTTGGTATTGGAATCCTGGCGTTTTTCGTCATCGACCCAGGTTTTTAAATCCAGATTATGTGGATCGCTGATCTCATCAGACGTCACCAACCACGGTCCCATGGGGCCATGGGTGTCGAAAGATTTTCCCAGTGTCCAGGTCGGCGTGCGGAATTGCCAGTCACGCACGGTGACATCATTCACAATAGTAAAGCCAGCGATCACTTCATGGGCGAGTTCAATGGGCACATGCTTGCAGCGCTTGCCTATCACAAAAGCCAGTTCGCCTTCGTAGTCCGTTTTATCTGATATTTTGGGCAGGTGAATGGCATCGTTTTGGCCAATAACACAGCTACTTTGTTTGGTAAAAAAAGTAGGATATTCAGGTTTTTCAAGACCGGTTTCGTCGATGTGATCGGCATAATTTAAGCCAACCCCCAGGAATTTTCCGGGGCGAGGTATGGGGGCCTGCAATTTGACTTCCTGCAAGGCAATACGCTGAGTGCCGCTATCGATTTGCAGTTGCATAGCAGCCAGTGCAGCAGCCCCGGCACTTAAAAATTCAATCATGGTGGCAGGAATCGCCGCATTGCCTTTGCTGTCCACAACAAAGTCGTCAACTACTGCACCAACGCGAGATTCTTCATCGTGTGTAAACGTCACCAGTTTCATTTAAGTTATTTCCTGCAAGATGGTATAAATGGCTATTGTAAACGTAAGAGCCAGCGGTTAAAAAAAGATATAATGCCCGCCTTTTCACTACAGAGGACAAGATAATGACTGAAAACTGGATTGCTCCTTCCATTTTATCCGCTAACTTCGCGAAACTGGGCGAAGAAGTCGACAACGTTTTGAAAGCCGGCGCTGATGTCGTGCATTTTGATGTCATGGATAACCATTTTGTGCCTAACCTGACTATTGGACCTTTGGTTTGTGAAGCATTAAGAAAACACGGCGTGACCGCTCCGATTGATGTGCATTTGATGGTAGAACCTGTCGACCGTATCGTGCCTGATTTTGCTAAGGCCGGTGCCAGCATTATTACGTTTCATCCTGAAGGCTCTACACATATCGATCGCACTTTACAGATGATTAAAGATTGCGGTTGTAAGGCTGGCTTGGTATTTAACCCAGGTACACCGTTGCATCATTTAGATTATGTAATGGATAAACTGGACATGATTTTGTTGATGTCGGTCAATCCTGGTTTTGGCGGACAATCGTTTATCCCATCGGCATTAGATAAACTGCGCGAAGTCAGAAAAAGAATTGATGAAAGCGGTTTCGATATTCGTCTGGAAATCGACGGCGGCGTTAAAGTCGACAATATCCGCGAAATTAAAGCGGCCGGTGCCGATACGTTTGTGGCCGGATCAGCCATTTTTAGTCAGCCGGATTACAAAAAAGTTATCGACGAAATGCGAGCTGAATTAGCTAAGGCAGGTTGATTATTTTTTGCAGGTTAGGCTTATCCAAGCCCAACCTGACGAGCGCAATAATTTGAGGTTTAGCCATGAAAACGTCGCTGAATTTACCTGATGAATTAGTCAAAGAAGCCATGCAACTAACCGATGTTAAGACAAAAACTAAAGTGATTGTTTTAGCGTTGCAAGAGTTGATTAAAAAAAATAAAGTGGCTGATTTAAAATCTTACAAAGGCGCATTTGATCTGAATTTGGATATAGATACGCTAAGAAATCGCAATGCGCGTCCTGATTGATACGTCTATTTGGATTGATTATTTTAAAAGCGGCAATAATTCGAACGAGTTGGATGGGTTGCTGGATGATAATTTGGTTGTAATCAACAATATCATTCTTGCAGA
>JABFRC010000215.1 GCA_013141375.1 Methylococcaceae bacterium
CAAATACTGTTATGTGCCTCCATTTTGGTATTAGAGTCTCGACTTGCTCACCGCTAGAATCAGTTATTACGACTCGCTGCTTGCCTTTAGTCTCTTTGCCAAAAGAAATCGTTCCACTAATTTCAGCAAGTATTGCAGGATCTTTTGTTTTTCTTGCCTCAAATAAATCAGCTACTCGTGGCAGACCACCAGTTATATCTCTAGTTTTACTTGATTCTTGTGGGATTCTAGCAAGTACGTCACCAACCCTAACCTGACCACCATCTTTTATTCCGACAATTGCACCCGCGGGTAAAAAGTACTGCGCCGGTATTTCGGTTCCGGAAATAAAAATTGCCCTGCCATCAGAATCAAGAAGCTTAACCATTGGCCTTAACTCTTTTCCAGCACTACCTCTCTGCTTTGGATCAGTCACTACCAATGAACTTAATCCTGTAACTTCATCTGATTGCTTTTGAACTGTCACACCATCCACAAAGTCTACAAACTCAACAAGACCATCGACCTCTGTAACAACAGGATGAGTATGTGGATCCCAATTTACTATTATCTCACCAGTTGAAACCCTAGCACCTTCCTGTACAGATAAAACCGCTCCATATGGAATTTTATATCGTTCACGTTCCCGCCCATAGTCATCGACAACACCAACTTCACCAGATCGGGATACAGCAACTAAATTCCCCTCGCTATTTTCTACATATTTCAGATTACTTAACTTAACCGAGCCGGATGATTTAACTTGAACATTACTGATAGCCGCGGTTCTTGAAGCAGCGCCACCGATATGAAAAGTTCTCATTGTCAACTGCGTGCCTGGCTCACCTATTGACTGCGCAGCGATTACGCCAACAGCCTCACCGATATTAACCAAATGACCCCGACCTAAATCACGACCATAGCAAGCACCACAGACACCATGTCTATTTTCACAAGTAATTATTGATCTCACCAAGACTGAATCAATACTATTCTTTTCAAGGACCGAAACCCAATGCTCATCCAAAAGAGTTCCGCGAGGTGCAATAATATTTTCACCACTAGAATCAAGTATATCAGTAGCAGCAACACGTCCCAATACTCGCTCTGAAAGAGGCTCTACAACATCACCTCCTTCAATAATTGGCGTCATGACTAAGCCGTTGTATGTACCGCAATCAACGCCGTTAATAACCAAGTCTTGAGCCACGTCAACTAATCTTCTAGTTAAATAACCGGAGTTAGCTGTTTTTAAGGCTGTATCCGCAAGCCCTTTTCGAGCGCCATGTGTTGAAATAAAATACTGTAATACGTCCAATCCTTCCCTGAAGTTTGCAGTGATTGGCGTTTCAATGATTGACCCATCTGGCTTTGCCATCAAACCGCGCATACCCGCTAACTGACGGATCTGAGCTGCAGATCCTCTCGCCCCCGATTCAGCCATCATAAATATGGAATTAAAAGATTTTTGTTTTACAGAATTACCATCCTTGTCTATAACACTTTCTTCACCCAGCCCATCCATCATAACTTTTGCTATTTGATCATTTGCATGCGACCAAATATCAACAACTTTGTTGTAGCGCTCGCCATCAGTAACTAAACCTGATGAGTATTGACTTTGTATTTCATTTACTTCTGCGTCAGCTGCCTTGATGATATCTGCTTTTTTAGCCGGTATTGCCATATCTTCAATACCGAAAGATACACCAGATATTGTTGCATACCTAAAACCAAGATACATTAACTGATCAGCTAGTATCACTGTATCTTTATTTCCCAGATACCGGTAACTGTAATTTATTAATCTTGATATGTTCTTTTTAGTCATATCACAATTAACCAAATCAAATGGCATTCGCTCAGGAACTACTTCCCAAATCAAAGCACGACCAACAGTAGTCGCAACACGATGTGTCTTGTCTTCAAGCTGACCATGCTCATTTGCAACTTTTTCGGTAATTCTTAGCTGAATTTTCGACTGCAACTCAATGCTTTTAGCTAAAAGCGCTTTATGAATTTCGCCAACGCTACCATATATACTTCCGTCACCTTTAGCGTTAATTTTTTCTCTACTTATATAATACAAACCCAAAACCACGTCTTGGGATGGATTGATCACAGGCTCGCCGTTTGCTGGTGACAATATATTATTTGTCGCCATCATCAAAGTTCTAGCCTCAAGCTGAGCCTCTATTGACAATGGAATATGAACAGCCATCTGATCGCCGTCGAAATCGGCATTAAATGCACTACAAACCAAGGGATGCAGCTGTATTGCTTTACCTTCAATTAAGGTAGGTTCAAATGCTTGTATACCAAGTCTATGTAATGTTGGTGCTCGATTTAAAAGTATCGGATGTTCGCGTATTACCTCTTCGAGGATATCCCACACCTCTGAGCTTTCGCGCTCAACCATCTTCTTTGCAGCTTTAATGGTAGTTGCCAGCCCACGGAATTGTAATTTACTGAATATGAAGGGTTTAAATAACTCTAAAGCCATTTTTTTAGGCAACCCACATTGATGCAGCCTTAAGGTTGGCCCCACAACAATCACTGAACGCCCTGAATAATCGACTCGCTTTCCGAGTAAGTTTTGTCTAAACCGGCCTTGCTTACCTTTTATCATGTCGGCAAGCGATTTAAGAGGTCTTCTATTTGTGCCGGTTATTGCACGGCCTCTTCTGCCATTATCAAGTAACGCATCAACTGACTCCTGCAACATACGCTTTTCATTTCTGACAATTATATCTGGCGCATTTAAGTCAAGAAGCCTGTTTAATCGGTTATTTCTGTTAATAACTCGACGGTACAAGTCATTTAAATCTGATGTAGCAAAACGCCCACCGTCAAGCGGCACTAATGGTCTGAGTTCTGGAGGTAATACAGGCAGAACTTTCAAGATCATCCACTCCGGACGATTTTTAGAGCTTAGTAATGCATCCATTACCTTCATTCGTTTTGAATACTTCTTTATTTTTGTTTCTGAACTTGTTGCATTAATTTCTTGATGCAGAATTTCAACTTGTTGCTTTAAGTCAATAGACTTTAATAAATCGTATATTGCCTCCGCCCCCATCTTTGCAACAAAGTCATCTCCATGCTGCTCAACAGCATCGAGGTACTCATCGTCTGTAAGCAATTGGCCTTTTTCAAGCGGCGTTAAACCTGGATCAAGAACGACAAAAGACTCGAAATATAGGACACGTTCAATTTCACGTAGCGTCATATCTAATAATAACGCTATACGTGAAGGTAACGACTTTAAAAACCAAATATGAGCAACAGGACTAGCTAGCTCAATATGCCCCATTCTTTCACGACGTACTTTTGATAAAGTCACCTCTACGCCACACTTTTCGCAAATTACGCCCCTATGTTTTAGGCGCTTGTATTTGCCACATAAACATTCGTAATCGCTTACTGGGCCAAAAATCTTTGCACAAAAAAGCCCATCACGTTCTGGTTTAAAAGTACGATAATTAATCGTTTCGGGCTTCTTAACTTCTCCATAAGACCAAGATCGAATCATGTCTGGGGATGCCAGTCCAATACGAATACCATCAAAATCTTCTGCTCGTCCCTGGCGTTTTAAGAAATTCATCAAATCTTTCAAGAGCTTATCCCCATAATAGTAAAACCAGCATTGTTGCTGACTATGTCATTCGAACGTTTCATCAGAATTAAATACTATTCCCTTTCCAACTCAATATTAACAGCCAAAGATCGTATTTCTTTAATTAAGACATTAAATGATTCTGGCATACCAGCCTCCATCTTATGATCGCCATCAACAATATTTTTATACATTCTGGTTCGACCGGTAACATCATCTGATTTAACAGTTAGCATTTCCTGCAATGTGTATGCTGCACCATAAGCTTCAAGCGCCCATACTTCCATCTCACCGAATCGTTGGCCACCAAACTGCGCTTTACCACCTAATGGCTGCTGTGTAACAAGACTGTACGGTCCGGTAGATCTTGCGTGCATCTTGTCATCAACTAAATGGTTTAATTTCAGCATATACATATAACCAACCGTTACTTCGCGCTCGAATGGCTCGCCGGTTAACCCGTCATACAGCTTGACTTGGCCATGTTGTGGCAAATCAGCCAAATTTAGCATTGTGCGAATATCTTCTTCACTTGCACCGTCAAAAACCGGAGTTGCCATAGGCACACCGCCAACAAGATTTTGTGCCAACTCGATAATCTCACTATCTGTGAAACTGTCCAGATTTTCTTTTCGACCGCTATTGTTGTAGATTTGGGCCAAAAATAATCTTACTTCATTAATCTTGGCTTTAGCTTCAAGCATTTTACCTATCTTAATACCTAGGCCTTTAGCAGCCCAACCTAAATGGGTTTCCAATACCTGACCCACGTTCATCCGGGATGGTACACCTAGCGGATTCAGTACAATATCAACTGGATTTCCATCTGCAGTATATGGCATGTCTTCAATGGGGCGTATCATAGAAATAACCCCTTTATTTCCATGTCTACCAGCCATTTTATCGCCTGGTTGAATGCGTCTTTTAACTGCAAGATAAACTTTAACCATCTTCAAAACACCAGGGGGTAAATCATCACCCATGGTTATTTTTTTCCGTTTTATTTCAAACTTCTCTTCGAAATCTTTTCTTTGCTGCTCAATTTGAGCTGTAACAGCTTCAAGCTGAAGATTGATTTCTTCATCTTTTAACCTTATTTTTAACCAATCAGAATGACTAATTTCATCCAAGTTTTCTCGCGTAATTTCACTGCCGGCTTTTAATCCTTTTGAACCAGTTTGCACGGTTTTACCAATTAAAAGACCTGCCACACGAGCATAGATATCACCTTCAAGAATCTTTAATTGATCATCAAGATCTTTCCGGAAACGATTAATCTCATCCTGTTCAATGTCCAATGCACGTTTATCTTTCTTAACACCGTCACGGGTAAATACTTGCACATCAATGACAGTACCCTGGATGTTGGCAGGCACTCGAAGAGATGTATCCTTAACATCCGCGGCCTTTTCACCGAAAATCGCGCGTAACAACTTTTCTTCTGGAGTAAGTTGAGTTTCGCCTTTTGGAGTCACCTTACCAACAAGTATGTCTCCACCTTTAACTTCGGCCCCGACATAAACAATTCCAGACTCATCTAATTTTGAAAGTGCTTCTTCACTTACATTTGGAATATCAGCAGTAATTTCTTCAGGACTATGCTTGGTGTCACGTGCAACACATGTTTTTTCTTCAATATGAATAGTTGTAAACCTGTCTTCCTTAACCACTCTCTCAGAAACAAGTATTGAATCTTCGAAGTTGTATCCGTTCCAAGGCATAAATGCGACTAACATGTTCTGACCTAACGCCAACTCTCCCATATCAGTGGAAGGGCCATCAGCCATTATGTCGCCAGCTTCTACTATATCGCCAGGCTTAACGAGTGGCTTTTGGTTTATACATGTGTTCTGGTTAGATCGGGTGTATTTAATCAGATTGTATATATCTACACCTGAAGTGCCAGTTTCAGTTTCAGTATCATTAACTCTTACAACAATTCTTGCGGCATCAACAGCTTCAATTCTTCCGCCACGAGCAGCAACAACTGTCACACCAGAATCCTTAGCAACAGTTCTTTCCATCCCTGTTCCAACTAAAGGCTTCTCTGCTCGCAAGGTAGGAACTGCTTGCCGCTGCATGTTGGATCCCATCAATGCACGGTTTGCGTCATCATGCTCAAGGAAAGGAATTATTGACGCAGCAACAGATACAATTTGTTTTGAAGATACATCCATATACTCAACTGTATCGGACATAGCTAATGTAAACTCATCTTTATGTCGGCATGACACTAAACCATCAACTAATTTTCCGCTTTCATCAACTGCAACACTTGCCTGAGCAATAACAAATTCACCTTCTTCGATTGCTGATAGATAGTCAACTTGATCTGTCACTTTACCATCAACAACCTTTCTATATGGCGTCTCAAGAAAGCCATAATTATTAGTTCTGGCATAGACAGAAAGTGAATTTATTAATCCGATATTTGGACCTTCAGGCGTCTCAATTGGGCATACACGACCATAATGAGTCGCATGTACGTCGCGAACTTCAAAACCTGCCCTCTCTCTTGCCAATCCGCCGGGGCCTAATGCTGAAACTCTGCGTTTATGAGTGACTTGCGATAATGGATTATTCTGATCCATAAATTGTGAAAGCTGACTAGAACCGAAAAATTCCTTAACAGCAGCCGACACTGGCTTGGCATTGATAATTTCCTGTGGCATCAAGCCTTCTGAATCAGCCAAGGTTAATCTTTCTTTAACCGCGCGTTCAACTCTTACCAATCCGACTCTGAATTGGTTTTCAATCATTTCACCTACTGAACGTACTCGTCTATTTCCTAGATGATCAATGTCATCAACGTTACCATTACCATTTCTTATACTGATCAGTTCTTTAAGAACGTCAATTATGTCTTCCTTGGCTAATGTTCCTGTTCCAACAATTTCCTGGCGACCCAAGCGACGGTTAAACTTCATACGACCCACAGTTGACAGATCATAACGCTCATCTGTGAAAAATAGGTTTTGGAACAAGTTTTCTGCCGATTCTTTGGTAGGCGGCTCACCAGGTCTCATCATTCGATAAATTTCAACTAAAGCTTCAAGACTATTAGTTGTTGTGTCCAATCGCATTGCATTCGAAATATAAGGACCTCTATCCAAATCATTTACGAATAGCGTTCCAATTTCAGTTATAGCGTTAGCAATGCATTTTTCTATAATCGCATTGGTTATTTCATCATTTACATTTGCAATTACTTCCCCTGTGGATGGATCCACAAGATTTTGGGAGAGTATTTTACCAACCAAGTATTCACGCGGAACTTCAACTTGTGTTAATCCAGCTTTGTTCATTTCTCGGATATGTTTAGCAGTAATTCGCCTGCCTTCCTCAACCAGGACTGCTTGTCCATCTTTAATATCAAATGCGGCAATCTCACCTCTCATTCTTTCGGGAACAATGTGATAGATAGATTTTTCAGCATTTATTGAAAATTTATTTGTATCGAAGAAAATGCCTAGCATATCTTCATTGTTATATCCCAGCGCTCTTAACAAAATTGTAGCTGGAATTTTTCTACGTCTATCAATTCGAACATAAACACAATCTTTATGATCAAATTCAAAATCTAACCAAGAACCTCTGTATGGAATTACTCTTGCATTAAATAGCAACTTACCAGACGAATGCGTTTTACCTTTGTCATGATCAAAAAATACACCAGGAGAACGATGAAGCTGGGAAACTATAACTCGCTCAGTTCCATTAATAACAAAAGTTCCATTTTCAGTCATTAAGGGTAACTCACCCATATAGACTTCTTGTTCGCGTATATCTTTGACAACTTTTGCATTAACTGGCGCATCTTTGTCATAGATAACCAAACGTACCAATACTCTCAATGGTGCAGCATATGTTGCTCCACGTTGTTGACATTCCCGTATGTCAAACAAGGGTTCCCCAAGTCTGTAATTGACGTACTCCAATACCGCATAACCGGAATGGCTTTCAATAGGAAATACACTGGAAAAGGCTGCATGCAATCCACTGTCGTTTCGCTTTGCAGCGGGTACTCCAGTTTGTAAAAAACTCGCGTAAGAGTCTATTTGAGTGGCCAAAAGATAAGGAACCTCAAGTACTTCAGTGCCTTTACCAAAGTTATTTCGAATCCGTTTTTTTTCTGTAAAAGAGTAGGACATATCGCTTCCAAACCTTTTCGTCGTTGGTTATTTGTACTATGCTTTAAATGCAAGCAGCAAAAGGCCGGTGACATATTGTCACCAGCCAGCTTTAAAAGGCAGAAAAGCCTTAAGTATTTCTCAAGTGTTACTTGATATCTACAGTAGCGCCAGCTTCAAGCAATTGCTTTTTAATTTCTTCAGCTTCTGCTTTAGACGCGCCTTCTTTAAGTGTAGTTGGGACGCCTTCAACGGCATCCTTAGCTTCTTTAAGACCTAATCCAGTTATTCCACGTACAGCTTTAATGACATTAACCTTATTTTCACCAAAACTAGTTAGAATAACGTCGAATTCTGTTTGTTCTTCGACTGCTGCTGTATCAGCAACTGGTGCCGCTGATACAGCAGCAGCAGCGGAGACGCCAAATTTTTCTTCGAAAGCTGAAATTAAATCAACGATTTCTAAAACTGTATAATTTGAAACTGCTTCCAAGATATCTTCTTGTGAAATTGCCATCTTTTTTCCTCAAATTTTTTAAAAACAATATTGTAAAACTGTTTAAGCAGCTTCTTTTTGATCCCTGACCGCAGCCAAAGTTCTTGCTAATTTTTCTATTGGAGCCTTAATTACAGACATTAATAAACTAATACCTTGGTCACGAGTTGGCAACCTAGCAAGACGATCAAGTTCACGACCATCAAACGCCTGCCCACCAATTGAAACAATTGTAGTAATTAATTTATCGTGTCCTTTGCTAAACTCACTAATCAACCGTGCAGCACTACCTGGATCTTCGATTGAAAATGCTAACAGCAAAGGACCTACCAACTTATCCTGAATACATTCAAACTCAGTACCAGCAACAGCACGCTTTGCTAGTGTGTTTTTAATTACTCTCACGTAAACACCAGTCTCCCTGGCTTTTTTACGCAATACCGTCAATTCAGTTACTGTCAAACCACGATACTCAGCAGCAATCACCGAATGCGCTTTTGCTGCATATTCAGCAACTTCTTCGACGACTTTTTTCTTGCCATCTAAATTTAACGCCACAGCTCACCTCTGTTATATTTCTGAATTATTTATCAGAATTACATTTGCATTCGAAATTGAATGCCCCTTACGTACTTGCACCTATTAGATGTTCACTAGGAGTAAGCTTACGTCTACGCAGGTAATATTAAGTATTTAAACTCCTGCGGTCTTTGACGGCTGCAATTACTTAACAACCCAAAGTCTTATATAATCGTTAACTTGTTAAACTAGCAAGATCTAGCCATAATCCAGGACCCATAGTTGAAGAAACAGTAATTTTCTTCACATATACGCCTTTCGCAGCTGTTGGTTTCAATTTTCTTAAATCTGCGAGTAGAGCTTCTAAATTTTCCTGAACAGACTCTGCATCAAAAGAAATCTTTCCTAATGTGCAATGTACAATGCCCGATTTATCTGCTCTATATCTAACTTGACCAGATTTAGCATTTTTAACGGCAGTAGCAACGTCTGCAGTAACAGTCCCAACTTTGGGATTTGGCATCAAACCTCTTGGACCAAGAATCTGACCCAATTGACCAACAACCCTCATAGCATCTGGGGAGGCAATTACAACATCAAAATCTAATTGGCCTTTTTTGACGAGATCACCTAAGTCGTCCATACCCACAATGTCTGCACCAGCTTCTTTTGCGGCATCTGCATTTGCACCTTGGGCAAACACAGCTACTCGCACAGTTTTACCAGTACCTTTTGGCAAAACAGTTGCACCTCTAACGTTTTGATCTGATTTTCTAGGATCAATCCCTAAATTAACACTTACGTCTATCGATTCATCGAATTTACCTGACTTAAGTTCCTTTAACACTAAAACCGCATCAAGAATTGAATATTGTCTTGTTTTTTCAACTTTACTTTTGATTAATTTTGCTTTCTTCGATAACTTAGCCATTAGACCCCCTCAACATTAAGACCCATGCTGCGGGCACTACCAGCAATCGTTTTCACTGCAGCTTCTAAACTTGCCGCATTCAGATCTTCTAATTTTATATTTGCAATTTCTTCTAATTGAGCGCGAGTAACTGTTCCAATTTTTTTAGTGTTTGGATTGCTGCTACCACTTTTGATTCCTAATGCTTTTTTGAGCAAAATTGATGCCGGTGGTGTTTTTGTAATAAAAGTAAAACTTCTATCACTATAAACAGTGATAACGACAGGCAATGGCAAACCTTTTTCAACATCCTGAGTTTTAGCATTGAATGCTTTACAAAACTCCATAATGTTTACACCTCGCTGGCCTAGTGCAGGACCAACAGGTGGACTCGGATTTGCCTCGCCAGCTTTTACTTGTAGCTTAATATAAGCTGTAATTTTTTTAGCCATTTACCTTACTCCAAAACGGGTATAACGCATTACTGCTCCCCAATTAAAAAAGTCACCGCATTTTTAATATGCGGTGACTTAGAAATATCAAGCTGTGAAAGAGTATTAACTTTTTTCCACTTGATTAAAACCTAATTCAACTGATGTAGACCTTCCAAAAATAAGCACAGCTATCTTTAGCTTGTTTTTTTCGTAGTTAACTTCTTCAACAACACCATTAAAATCTTTAAATGGGCCATCGTTAACACGCACAACCTCACCAGCTTCGAACATTGTTTTTGGCCTGGGCTTGTTAACCCCCTCCTCCACACGATTAAGTATAGACATTGCTTCTTTCTCTGATATCGGAGCTGGCTTATCAGAAGTCCCACCAATAAATCCTAGTACTCTAGGCACATCCCTTACAAGATGCCATGTCTCATCCGTCAACTCCATCTGAACTAATACATATCCTGGAAAAAACTTTCTATCACTTTTTCTTTGTTGACCCAGTCTCATCTCAACAACTTCTTCTGTCGGAACCAATATTTTTCCGAAAAATTGTTCCAAACCTTCCCTTAAAATCCGCTCCTCAAGTGCTTGCTTAACTTTATTTTCAAAGTTTGAATACGCATGAACAACATACCAACGAAGTGCCATCTACTAGCCTCCCTGACCTGTTAATATACGCACACCCCAAAATAAAAACATATCTAACAACCACAAAACAATGCCGACTGAAAACACCATTGCAAAGACCAGAAGCGTCGTGCGAGTAGTTTCATCTCTTGTTGGCCAAACAACTCTCCTTACCTCTTGCTTTGATTCTATAAAAAAACCAAAGAGTTTTTTTCCGTAATTAGTTGTGTATATAACTATTAAAATAACAGAAACAACTAAAAGTAAACCAATCACCCTATATAAAAAGGCAATTTCCGAAAAATAGTAAAATGCAACAATTGCAAAAATTAGAGACAATCCAGAAGCAACTTGCTTCACGATGTCTAAAGGAGTTATTTCTAACTGAGTTTGTGTGCTCATTATTATTTATTTTTTATGGATTTTTTTATGAATGGCAGGCCAGGAGGGTCTCGAACCCCCAACCCGCGGTTTTGGAGACCGCTACTCTACCAATTGAGCTACTGACCTATTCATCTAAACATTGTACACGAACTATACCAACTTATTCAATTATTGAAGCAACAACACCCGCACCTACCGTACGCCCACCTTCACGAATTGCAAAACGCAAACCGTCTTCCATCGCAATCGGGGAGATTAACTTTACTTTTACAGAAATATTGTCACCAGGCATCA
>JABFRC010000164.1 GCA_013141375.1 Methylococcaceae bacterium
TTTTTATATGAGCTATTAACAAGGTATTTTGAATTTCTGAAATATTATGGTTAAAATAATGCTTTGAAACTATTAAAGGTATTGCTCGATGACTAACTTAAAAACTATTTCTGGAAAAGCTTTGCAAGAACTTTCTGAAACGGAGTTGCAATCAGTTATTGAAAATGCTGAAAAAGCATTAAGAGAAAAGCAAACTTTCAAACGTAAAGAAGTAATTACTCAAATAAAAGAATTAGCGGCCTCAATCGGTGTTAGCGTTGAAATTCTTGAAAGCGAGAAAAAATCAGTGCGTAAAGGTGCAAAAGTGGCTGCCAAGTATCGTAATCCAAACGAGCCGGAAAAAACCTGGACAGGCCGTGGCATGATGCCAAAGTGGTTAAAAGAGTTCTTGGACGCAGGTCGTGACCGTTCTGAATTTGAAATTTAGGTCTATGCTTCTTGAGCGTTCTAAATATTTTTGAACAAGCTAGAGCGCTTGTTGCTTGCTATACTTTCTCTCCCTAAATACCGTTAGGGCGATCAATATTCCGTTCCTCGATCATCGATAAACTTTGAATCAAAGGAAGTTTCTTTCAGCCTGTTGGGCATTTATTGCTTAGATAAACACCATGCTAAATTCCAATGCAAACAAACCTGATCTTGACTGGTCTCAAGTCAGGGAGACTTCGCGCCTGCTAATTTTATCGGCGGTTCAAGTCGAGGATATGATGAGTGAGGCAGACGTATCCGTAAATACGCTCACTGATTCTTTTACTGATCTGGTTGAGCACATGAAGTCGATAGATAATTTCCTTCACGCCTTAGCGCCTACTGAAAGCCGAGACCAAGCGATTGCCTATTGTGAAGAAACAGCAGGTAAGATCAACGAGTCCATTATCGCCTTTCAATTTTATGACCGAATGGTGCAGTGTTTGCAGCACGTTACTATAAATCTTAAAGGTTTATCCGAGTTGGTGGCAGATCAAAACAGACTTTACAATCCTAGGGCATGGTCGGAATTTCAACAACAAATTCGTTCTCGCTACACCATGGAGTCTGAAAAAGTCATGTTTGACGCTATCTTGCAGGGCAAGTCAGTTGCTGAAGCCCTGGCATTGAAAAGCGCTCACCAAAGAGAACAATCCGATGATGATGTCGAACTTTTTTAAATAATTATGCGAAATATAAAACTGTTTTTTTTGGGAGGCGTAATCTCCATCGTTTCCGGTTGTGCTAATTTGTCTGGCACACAACCTCCAGCGCCGGTGTATGGTGCTCAGTCGGGTAAAGTCACCAGGGCTGAGAAACAACCCGAGACTAAAGTACCTAGTCGCGCTGAATCAGATTCTTCTTCAACGGTAAAAATCCAGCCGATAAAGGACATTACGACGCCGGAAGTTATTCCTCTGGAGCCGACAATGACTGAGACCCCAATCGACTTCGTGCCAGCTCCGTCATCCTCAACTGATGCATTGCCGGTTGATATATCTCCGCCATCAACCGATACACAGGTGACTTCAGCTGCTCAAGTGGCACCAATAGCGCAGACAGAAAATATCGCGTCTGCCGAGTCCGGAACTTTCCAACCGCTTGAGTCTGTTGCCTCCGGATCTGCGGCTGTCAGTGCGCTGGTGTTGGCTGCCAATCAGGACAGCAAATCGGGCAAGATGGATTCTGCAGTTGCAACAATGGAACGTGCGATTCGCTTGGAGCCCAGAAATCCTACGCTGTTATACAAGTTGGCAGTTTTAAGGCTCCAACAGTCCAAGCCAGCTCAAGCCGAAGATTTGGCTAAAAAAGCTGCATTGTTGGCTTCTAAAGATGCCAAGTTGAAAAAGCATAGTTGGTTGTTGATTGCCCGCGCGCGCGCGATGCAAAACGATGAGGCTGGCGCGAAAGAAGCCCAACTAAAAGCCGATAGTATGTAATTCAAATTGATGATCATTACGCATGGTCATCAAATAATTTCTTGTCTTTGGAATGCCCGGGGTGTGTGCTTTTTTGTAAGCCACCCTCGTTGGCGGCCATATGTCCAACTACTAATCCTTGCTCCTCAAACTGTGTTTTTAAATGCTCAAGATGGTCAGTAATCAATCTGGCGGCTTCTTTTTGCTGAGTTTTGAAATATGTGCTGATGACCTTATTTCGACAAGCGACTACACATTGTAATATCCCCAAACCAGGTGGATTCAGGTTGATTGTTACCGACCAGTCATTCTTTGGGTCGGGCGAATCTAGGCCTTTATCCACTTGAATTTCCAGTTCGGCGGATTGGGTCTTTTCATTATCCATAAACGCTATGCCGCAATGCCAAACCTGTTTGAGGCTATCCTCCCGAGGTAGCGATGCCAGTTGTTCAAGCACTATTTTTGCGACCGAATTTTCGGTTTTCTGATGTAAGTTTTTTAGCATCTCAAGCTCAGCACTGCCGGGTCCAAGTTGTTCTTTGCTGATGATTTCTTGTTTTAACGCTACCAGTAACTTGCCTAAAATCACCTTCAAGTCGGGTTCTATCAGCATTTTCGGAATGATTTCCGGCACGTCTTTCTGGGAGTTCAGTTGCGGTGTTTTTTGTAGCAGACTAATCACAGCTTCTTTCAGGTTTCCGGCTAATACACTGTTTGTTACCAATAACGGCAGTTTTGCTTCCAGGAATATGCCGGAGTTTTTGATTACTGTAGCCAAATGCTCTCCGTTAATGACCTGCTCTTTTTGAGGTAAATTTTGCAGAACTTCTGTCAGGGCTCGAAGTAAAGCCGGAGGCACATCGTGTTTACCAATCAGTTGCGGCAACGCGGCTTGCAATTGAGTTACCAGCACTTTCGATGACTCCTGTTTGGGCAGCAGTTGCGAGATTAAGGTGTCGATTTTAGTTTCAATTTTATCGGCTGAACTGGCAAGCAAGCGGAACTCCGGCTTTTTATCGGTCTGGGTTTGCTTAACTTCCAAAACTACTTGCTGTCCGACCACTATCTCTGTTGTTTGCGGAATCGCTGCTCTTTCGAGTGTGACTGTAAGCGGTTTCTGTGGTGTATTGATTGTGTTGTCTGGTGCGATTTGTAGTTGAATCTGTTTATCGTTGACCTGGATTACACTGGCCTGAACTTGTAGTTTCTGCGCGGCAGTTTGTTGAGTCAGGTTTAGTAATAAAGGCTGGTTGATGATCTCCGGTAACGTAGAGACAATCTTAAGCTCTATCGTTGGCACTATTCTGGTGACTTGTAAGGCCAAGTTCTGGCCGGGTTGTAACTTGAACGGCTGACTGCTTTGCGCGGTGATGACTTGATTGCCCAGTTTTAGCGCGATGCTGGTTTGTGCAGTTGTGACCAGCGTGCTGATCACTTTAGCATCGAGCGTTTGTCCGACTTTTAAATCCAATAAATTAATAGCGCTCAAGCCAGACAGGGTCTGTGCAGGTGAGGGTAAGCCAAGCAGTGGTAGCTTGATATCCATTAGCGATTGCTAAGCCAGCATTTTTCGGATGTGATCAATTTCATCCCGAGCCGTCTCGAGTATGTCGAGACTATCGCTGGCATCCAGATGTTCGGCAATTTTTCTATACGCGGGCAAGTCATCGATCTTGGGGAGTTTTTTGATATCCACCTTGCCGATAAAACTATGCAGCTGGGCAATCATTACGATGTCGGCATAACTGGCAGGTTGGTCGTCATCGCGAAACCAGTTTTCCGCATTGACGATAACGTCCGCAAAATCAGCGGGAAAATCCCACCGACGGATAATTTGCACGCCAATATCGACACGCAATTGCTTCACGGTTTCGGCTAAGTCTCTTGGGCTGGCGATGATGTCAGGATTATTGTCCGCATGAGTCAAAATAGGCACGATGCCTACGTCATGAATCAGCCCCGCCAGCATGGCCCGGTCGGGATCAAATCCGGGAATACGATGTGCAAACACTGCGCTGATTGAGGCGACATAACTGCTGTGCGCCCATAGCTCGGCCATTTTGCGGGCGATGACGGGTGATTTAGCCTTGAAGATAGCCTTCATCGCAAATGCGGTAATAATATCCTGAGCCGCACGCAATCCCAGGCGAGTCAGTGCTTCTGGGCAACTTTCAATTTTTTTTCTGCCTCGGTATAGGGGGCTGTTAGAGATTTGTATCAGTCGCCCTGTGATCGATGGGTCGATTTGTACCACCCTGGCAATCGATGCACTGCTGGCTTTGTCATCGTTAATGGCGCGGCGAATTTTGAAAGAAACATCAGGAATTGTAGGCAACACTAATTTATCGGCCTGCATATAATGAAAGCAGTCCATCAGTAGTTTGTTTTTGGCTAAATTAGAGGCAGTCAAGCCAATTTCGTTAAGGGTTTCGGTCATTGAGTGATTGCGTATTATTCAGGCAAGCGAACACAGTTTAGTTTAGAATTCCGCGCTTTCGCTGAGCCTATCAATTTATTGTTTGCCTTGTCGATAATTACTTGCTCAAACTCAATTGTGTTGAATTATGAAAACTACGCCATCCGATGTTTTAACCACGCTAACCACCATTCGAGACTATGTACGTTGGGCGTCAAGCGAGTTTGCCCGTGCGCATTTATTTTTTGGTCACGGGTCGGCTAATGCGCTTGACGAGGCCGTCGCGTTGGTACTTCATACGCTTCATCAACCTTATAACTTGTCTGAGTCTTACTTCGATAGCGTGCTCACCGTTAGTGAGCGGCAGTCTGTCATTGATATCGTCGACAGGCGTATTAACGAACGTATTCCGGCTGCTTATCTAACACAGGAAGCCATCTTTGCCGGGCTGTCATTTTTTGTCGATAAGCGGGTATTGGTGCCGCGCTCGCCAATCGCAGAATTGATTGAACAGCGCTTTGCGCCATGGGTCGAAGAAGAAAATGTCGAGCGTGTATTGGATTTGTGTACTGGCAGTGGCTGTATTGCGATAGCTTGTGCCTATGCATTTGCTGAAGCCTTGGTGGATGCGGTGGATTTA
Source organism: Methylococcaceae bacterium (assembly GCA_013141375.1). Lineage (GTDB taxonomy): Bacteria > Pseudomonadota > Gammaproteobacteria > Methylococcales > Methylomonadaceae > JABFRC01. Next base: position 4,943 of record JABFRC010000164.1, read on the forward strand.
TCGACCGATGCGCTTGATGTTGCGCAAATCAATGTCGATAGGCACCAGTTGACCGATTCCGTGACCTTGTATCACTCAGATTTATTTAAGTCTTTACCCTCCACACAGTATGACATTATTGTTAGTAACCCCCCTTATGTCAGTCATGTCGAATGGACGGGGCTGGCTCCCGAGTTTCGTGCCGAGCCGGACATGGGGTTTTTGGGCGGGCAAAGCGGTTTGGATTTGGTTTTGCGTATTCTTGTTGATGCGCGTGATTATTTAAAAGCGAATGGCATTCTGATAGTAGAAGTCGGCAGCAGCGCCCAGACCTTGCAAGATGCCTTCCCGGACTTACCTTTTTATTGGATAGATTTCGAACGTGGCGGCGATGGCGTGTTTTTATTAACCGCTGAGCAAGTAAGCCAATATCACTCACAATTTGTTGCGGCATTGAACTGACATGTCTGGAAATAGCATAGGAAAATTATTTACCGTCACCACGTTTGGCGAAAGTCATGGGCCCGCCCTAGGCGCGACCGTTGATGGTTGCCCGCCTGGTATGGCGTTGACGGAAGAAGATTTACAAAACGATCTGGATAGAAGAAAGCCAGGGACTTCAAGGCATACGACCCAGCGTCGCGAGCCGGATCGGGTCAGAATATTATCAGGAGTGTTTGAAGGTAAAACCACCGGTACGCCGATTGGTTTGTTGATTGAGAATACCGACCAGCGTTCCAAAGATTATTCCAAAATTGCCGATACGTTCCGTCCGGGCCATGCGGACTATACCTATCAGCAAAAATATGGCTTTCGGGATTATCGAGGCGGCGGGCGTTCATCGGCTCGCGAAACTGCGATGCGTGTTGCGGCCGGTGGTATTGCCAAGAAATATTTGCGCGAACAACTGGGCGTAGAAATTCGCGGCTACTTATCGCAATTGGGGCCGATTCAAATTGAGCAGATCGATTGGGATGTCATCGACAGCAATCCATTCTTTTGTCCTGATATCAATAAAATCAGTGAAATGGAAGCTTACATGGATGCGCTACGCAAAGAGGGCGAATCTATTGGTGCGCGCATTGAGGTCGTTGCCAGCAACGTACCGCCAGGGCTGGGTGAGCCCATTTTTGATCGACTGGATGCTGATTTGGCTCACGCGTTGATGAGTATAAACGCCGTTAAAGGCGTGGAAATCGGCGATGGTTTTGCCTGTGTCGATAGCAAAGGTACACAATTTCGTGACGAAATTACCCCGGAAGGTTTTTTAAGCAACCATGCCGGAGGTATTCTGGGCGGAATTTCCAGTGGTCAACAAATCACTGCCAGCATCGCGTTAAAGCCGACTTCCAGCCTGCGCTTGCCCGGAAAAAGTATCAATCAGCAAGGAGAGGCCATTGAGGTGGTCACGGAAGGCCGTCACGATCCTTGCGTGGGCATTCGCGCTACGCCGATAGCCGAAGCCATGATGGCTATTGTGTTGATGGACCATTTTTTACGCCATCGTGCGCAAAATGCCGGCGTGGTGTCAGGATTGCCAACACTAAGATAATCCATGGCCGTTCCTTACTGGCGCCTGTCCGGATTTTATTTTTTTTATTTTGCGACAGTCGGTGGGTTTATCCCCTACTGGAGTCTTTATCTAAAAGAAAATGGCTTTAGCTCGGCAGAAATTGGTGAGTTGTCTGCATTATTAGGCGCCACCCGGATTGTGGCGCCAATGCTGTGGGGCTGGGTGGCGGATCGCACGGGTAAGAGTTTACGCATTATCCGCATAGCGTGTTTTTTTGCGGCGCTTATTTTCGCGGGATTTATCGTTGCGCACGGCTATTTCTATTTTGCTCTTCTTTCGGTTGCCTTCAGCATTTTCTGGAACGCCGCTCTGCCGCAGTTTGAAGCGGTCACTTTATTTCATTTAAAACAACAGGCACATCGCTACAGTCGAATCCGATTGTGGGGCTCTATCGGCTTTATTGCGGCGGTATTAGGGATTGGTCGCTTGTTGGACATGCATGTTTTGTCTTTGCTGCCCTGGATAGTGACCGGCTTGTTGTCGTGCATCTGGTTAGTCAGTTTGATGACGCCGGCTATTGAAGTTGTCAAAGATAATGCTAAAAAAGTGGGGATGCTGGGTATCCTCAAGCAGCCTGAAGTGCTGGCGTTTTTCGCCGTGAATATGCTACTGCAATTGGCTCACGCACCGTATTATGTTTTTTATTCCCTCTACCTTAAGCAGCATGATTATTCGACGACCTTAACTGGCGGATTGTGGGCATTGGCGGTAGTGGCCGAGATTGTTTTGTTTATCAATATGGCCAGAGTTTTCAAGCGCTATTCGATGCGCAGAATTTTATTGTGGAGCATATTGCTGGCGGTTGTCCGTTGGCTGATGATTGCCTGGGGGGCAAGTTATTTGTGGGTACTGGTCTGTGCTCAGTTTTTGCACGCAGCCACCTTTGCGGGCGTTCATGCCGTTGCCATACTGCTGGTTTATCAATATTTCGGTCAACACCATCAAGGTAAAGGACAAGCCCTTTATAGCAGCTTAAGTTTTGGTTTGGGCGGTATGTTGGGCAGTTATTTCAGTGGTTATTACTGGGAACTTCTTGGCGCTCAGCTGGTATATTCAATTGCGGCCGGGTGTTGCGGATTGGCGCTGCTGATAGCTTACCTGTGGATTGGCCGGGAAAATGGTCAAAATAAACTGCTCTTGAGTTAGAATACTCATCAAGAAAGTGCAAATTTGCACTGTAACTTCAATCTTTTCAGCCTGGGAAATATCGTGTTTGAAATTATTAAAAGCGGCGGCTGGATGATGCTACCGATCATTCTTAGCTCAATCATTGCGATGGGAATCGTCGTCGAACGTTTCTGGACCTTGCAGAAAAAGAAAATTATTCCAGCTGAACTGGTGCCTCAGGTTTGGAAGTTATACCGTGAAAAAAAAATCGATGATGCAACGCTACGGCATCTGAAAAACAGTTCGCCTCTGGGCTGTATATTGGCATCAGGCCTTGCCAACAGTCATCATGGCAGAAAATTCATGAAAGAAAGCATCGAAGAAACCGGCCGCAAGGTGGCTCATGATCTTGAGCGCTTTCTGAACACGCTGGGCACTATTGCTCAAGTCAGCCCATTGCTGGGTTTATTAGGCACTGTGTTCGGCATGATCGAGATTTTCTCATCGCTTCTTGAGCATGGTGCCGGTGATCCAAGCGCGCTGGCTGGAGGTATTTCGGTTGCATTGATTACGACCGCAGCCGGTTTGACAGTAGCTATTCCCAGTTTGATTTTTCATCGTCATTTTGAGCGATTGGTCGACGAATACGTCGTAAACATGGAAGAGGAAGCCTTAAAGTTAATTGACGTGCTGCACGGAGCGCGAGAGGAATCCTGATGAAATTTCAACGTAAAAAAAGGGAAAAAGTCGATATCACCGTGATATCGATGATTGACGTTCTCTTTGTCTTGCTGCTGTTTTTCATGGTTTCAACCACCTTTAATCAACATACGCAAATCAATATCAAGTTGCCTGAAGCGGCCGGTTCAGAGGCCCAGCAACAAACGAAAATGGTCACGTTGACCATTGATGCCGACGGCAAGTTTTATTTGCATGGTGAAGACGGTTTGCCTCATGAACTGGTCAGTCAAACGCCTGAGGCTTTGAAAACTGAGCTGACCAAGCGTAGAAACTCATCAGAGCAAGTGCCTTTCGTAATCAATGCTGATAGTAAAACTCCCCATCAATTTGTGATGACGGCGCTGGATATGGCCGGTCAGGCGGGTTTTAGTCATATCACTTTTGCGGCTCAGCATCCCAAAGAACAAAAATGAAAAAAAAACTATCCAGGTGGGCACTGGATGTCTGGTATCAAGACCATTTTATTGGTGCCTGGTTAATGCCTTTGGGCTTTTTATTTGCCGACTTTGTTAAATTCAGAAAGTTTTTATTCCGCATCGGTGTATTAAAAACCCACAAGCTAGGGGTGCCGGTCATTGTGGTGGGTAACATTACTGTCGGCGGTACCGGCAAAACTCCGTTGGTGATTTGGCTGGCGCAATTGCTTACTGAGGCCGGATTTAGACCTGGAATCATCAGCCGCGGTTATGGCGCTCAGGAAATCAGTTCGCCTATTGTGGTTAATACCGCTAGTGTTGCCAGCGAAGTGGGTGATGAAGCCTTGTTGCTGGCAAAAAAATCCGCTTGCCCGGTTGCTGTCAGCCCAATGAGAGCAGATTCGGCAAAATTACTGATTGAACAGTTCGACTGCAATGTCATTCTTTCCGACGACGGTTTACAGCACTATGCGCTGCACAGAGACATTGAAATTGCCGTTATTGACGGCGAAAGACGCTTTGGTAACAGTTATTGCCTGCCTGCAGGCCCCCTGCGTGAACCCATAGAGCGATTACAAAGTGTGGATTTCATCATCGTTAATGGCAAAGCGTCAGAGCCTGGCGAGATTACAATGCAATTTATTGGCGATACAGCCGTTAATTTAGCGACCGGTGAGCGCAAGCCATTATCCGAATTTAGTGGCATTGATTGTCACGCTTTGGCTGGCATTGGTAATCCGGGTCGATTTTTTGCCATGCTGGCAGTTGCAGGTGTGGATTGCAAAACGCACAGTTTCCCCGATCATTATCAATTTCAACGTCAGGATATTGAATTTAAAACCGGACAAGCGGTGTTGATGACTGAAAAAGATGCTGTTAAATGCATTGATTTTGCCGGAGACCAGCATTGGTTTGTGCCGGTAACCGCCGTCCCAGAAGCGGATTTTGGCCAACGATTATTAAATTTGTTAAGAGAAAAAACATGATAGATAAAAACCTGCTCGATATCCTGGCTTGCCCATTGTGCAAAAGCTCATTGATCTATAAAAAAGACCAGCAAGAACTGATTTGTCGCGCTGATCGCTTGGCTTTCCCCATTCGTGACGATATTCCGGTGATGCTGGAAGATGAGGCGCGCGTATTAGGCACTGAAGAAGTTGACGCTTTATACAAATGAGCCTGTCTTTTAAAGTAGTCATTCCGGCTCGATTTGGTTCTACCCGACTGCCGGGTAAACCATTGCTGGATATTGCGGGTAAACCGATGATTGTCCATGTCTGCGAGCGAGCTCAAGAATCCGGTGCAGAAGAAGTGGTTGTGGCAACCGACGACGAGAGAATATTCAACACCGTGACCGACTTGGGGATTAAAGCGGTCATGACGCGAGCTGATCACCAAAGCGGTACCGAACGGCTTGCTGAAGTGGCCCGACTTTGTGGTTGGGCTGGCGAACAAATCATCGTTAATCTGCAAGGTGATGAGCCGTTGATTCCTCCCGCTTATATCCATGATGTCGCGCACGCATTAGCCGGCCAAAAGCAAGCAGGCATTGCGACGTTGGCGGCTCGTATTCACGATGCCGAAGAAATATTCAATCCGAATGCCGTTAAAGTGGTTGTCAATAAATCCGGCTTTGCGCTGTATTTTAGCCGTGCGCCGATTCCGTGGGATCGGGATGCGTTTTCTCATACGGGCAGGGCGCCTGGCGAACTTATGCCGTATTTACGCCATATAGGCATGTATGCCTACACCGTAGATTTCTTGCAGCGCTATTGTTTGTGGGAGCCATCGGTGCTTGAGTCTGTTGAGGCGCTTGAGCAATTACGCATACTTTGGCATGGCGAGTCCATTTTGGTGAAAACGGTCGATAAAACACCTGAAGCCGGTGTTGACACGCAAGAAGATTTACAGCGAGTCACGCAGGTACTGCAACAAGCCAACAGTTAGGCCGGTCTAATTTGACATAGGGTACTAACACCAGTACCTTAGCCCGCATTTTTCGCCACTTTACATACGTTTCATAACGAGCCGTCAATGGAAGAATTTCAGAGAATCAGCCGCTTACCGCCTTACGTTTTTAACATCGTCAATGAGTTAAAAGCCAAAGCGCGCGCAGCCGGTGAAGATATCATCGACTTCGGCATGGGCAATCCCGATCAACCCACGCCTCAACACATTGTCGATAAATTGATCGAAGCCGCCCAGCGCCCGGATACCCATCGTTATTCAGTATCCAAAGGTATTCCACGCTTAAGAAAAGCCATCTGCGACTGGTATAAAAACCGTTTTGATGTCGATTTAGACCCGGCTACTGAAGCCATCGTCACTATCGGTTCCAAAGAAGGCCTGGCGCATTTGGCCCTGGCCACACTGGGGCCAGGCGACATCGTACTGGTGCCGAATCCTGCTTATCCCATTCATCCTTACGGCGTTGTCATTGCCGGTGCCGATGTGCGCCACGTACCGCTGATTCCCGGGGTGGATTTCTTCGAAGAACTGGAAAAAGCCATCGTTGAATCCTGGCCCAAGCCGAAAATGCTGATCATCAATTTCCCCGGCAACCCGACCGCACAATGCG
>JABFRC010000341.1 GCA_013141375.1 Methylococcaceae bacterium
ATGGCTGTTGATTATTGCCGCCGGTATCGGCGTTTATGCTGCAGTGGGTTTGGAAAAACTATTGATACGACAATTTATAAAATGAAATTATCACCATGAAGAGTCAACTAAATGGCTATTTTTTACCCCCCCCTCGAAAAGGTAAAATTAGCCTAAAGGGCCTTCATTCTCTTCCTTTAATGCTTTGCTCCAGTACGCTGGGTCCGCGAATCTAGCGACCAAGGCATCGATGTCTATCTTTGATATTGCCGGATTGAACTCAAACGTACCAAACAGATTGAAGTGTTGCCAAGCTACTGGCGACATGCCTCGAATGTCGTCCATAGCCCTCTGGTTACCCGCCGCTTGTTTTTGTTCATATATTCGCGATAACAGCACGGTGTTGTAATAAATAACTGCGTTAGTGATGAGACGCGAGCATTCGTTCCATATCTGCTGCTCCGCTTCAGTTTGCACTCGAAATTTTCCACCGTTGACGAAAGCTACTGCGCGACGGAGACGGTGATAGGGCTTCCCCGCGATTAAGAGCCTTCTGCACGCTTTGCCGTAATTCTACGTCGTCAATGAAATCTAGTATGTAAAAGGTGCGGCAGATATTTTCCAACTCCCACAGCGCTTTCTTGGTTTGGTTCTGCCTGCTATAGCTGCTTAGTTTGCGCACGATTGTTGCTTGCGTCACATCCTTTTGCGCCAATGAGGCGTTGATTTAACCAGTCCAGCAGGCAAGATGACAATGCAGGTTATTGCCGCTGTCGCCGAGTTCGAGCGTGACTTGTTGATTGAGCGAACGCAGTCGGGAATTATTCGGGCTAAAACTGCGGGTAAACAGTTTGGCAGGCCACCTGCACTTAATATCGAAGAACGTTCAGCAGTCTTAGAACGACTGGCTGCGGTATTAATATTGCCGAGCTTGCTCGTGAATTCAAAACGACTAGACAAACCATTATGCGAATAAGGGAAGCGGCTTTGAAACTATCGCCACAACAAACAGGATAAGCTCTGTTGTTTCGTACCCCATTGCCATAAAACACTCAATCGATGCCTAACCTTAAAAATCGCTTAGAGAATGAGTCTACTTTTTACGCAATATAGCCATTAAATCTTCGGCCAAACTTGTTACATTGCCTGCGGTAATAAACACCAAGCGACCTTTACCGTCATCGCTCGCTCTAACGGGCAGCCGGACAGGTGGATAAAGCAAATTGGCAACGCCCTGAATCAATAACGGCTCCAGGTGTTCAGGCGTATAAACAACGCCTTTTAAACGTACCAACTGTTGCGGGTGTTTGTTGAGTAAAGACTCCAGCGCAATCTGTAAGCGCGGCCAGGCAATAGGATCATCCAGCTGAAGGCTGATGCTGTTAAATCGGTGCTCGACATCGCTTTGCATTTGACCTAGCGGTCGAATTTTCTTTGACAAACCCAATAATAAATCCGGCGCAACCGCCCCCAGTACGACATTCAATCTGGCAGCACTCGGTGCCAGTTTATCAAGCCAGGCATTGGTTGTCGCCAGTTGGTCCGAACTAGCTAAATCACTATGGGTAAGCGCCACGGTATCCGCCCAGCCCAATTGCGCTTGAGCTTCGACAAAATGCTCAAGCGTGTCTGCGCCGCTGACTGCCGACACCGTCGTAATCACTCCATATCCAGATCGAAACTGCGCGCATTTGATTTGAAGGCATTGGCGCCTCCGGCGTTAATCACTTTCAATCCCAAACAGCTGGTGGCTTGTAACGTCCAGGCCACATAATCATTGATCTGGTTTTGACTGGATCTCGACCGCATTAGCCGCAGTAAAAAGTCATCGTTGCCGAGTATCGCCAGACCTGCGGTATCAATAATCGGAATATCGGCCATCTGTAAATGCGCATCCAGCGCATTAGCGGGCAACACCGCGGGTTCAACGACGGTGTTGTAGCCCATTTTTGCATAGCGATAGCCGGTATCTGCGGTCGACCAACGGGCAGTACTAAAGGCATGACCAAGCTTTCTCGCCATAAAGTTGCGGTGTTGTTCCGGCAGTAGCAAGCGCGCGGTATTGACATTGCCGCCGGCGATATGGCTATGAATATCAACGGCTCCGGCCATCACGACTTTGCCGGAGACATCAAAATCGGTATCCGGCAACACACCGATTCAGGTGGATAAACTATCAGGCCATCACGAAACCACTGATCTTGAACAGTGCCATTCAACCCTTGGGCCGGATCAAAAATTCGCCCGCCTGCTAATCGCGTCAACACGTTAAATGACTCTACAACTATCTAATGCCGCGTGAATTTCTTGTTTAGGCAGGTTGCGGCCTATGAATACCAACACCGACTGGCGGACTTCATTATCTGCCCAAGGTACGCCAATACTATCGGCCAAGAGCATGTGCACGCCTTGGTAAATCACTTTACGATCGCAACCCGCGATATGCACGATGCCTTTATAGCGTAATAAATCGTTACCGTAATCGCGGATCATCACATCCATAAAGCCGATGATTCTTGCGGCATCAAAAGCCTGGTCGGTACGATACACAAATGACGTGATACCGGCATCGTGTTCATGGCTAACATCGTCCAGAAAATCGGGTTCAATTTCCAGGATGGCATTGAGATTAAAGCCGCGAATGTCGAGAATTTCACTGATGTCGGTTTCACCAAAATGCGCATGAGCAATAGGTGCGCGGGCGTTGATGGCGCGTAAGCGTGCTTCTAATTCAGTCACCTCGGCCGGTGTTATTAAGTCGGTTTTGGATAATAACAAACGATCTGCAAAGCCAACTTGCTCTTCTGCCTCATGGTTATCATCAAGCTGTTTGAGGGCATGTTTGGCATCAACCACCGTAATAATGCCGTCGAGCAAGTAATATTCACCAATCTCCTGTTCAACAAAAAACGTTTGGGCGACCGGCGCGGGGTCGGCCAGCCCGGTGGTTTCGATAATAACGCGGTCAAAATGCAATGAACCGATTTCGCGTTTATCCGCTAATTCGCCCAGAATACGCACCAAATCGCCGCGCACCGTGCAACAAATACAGCCATTGTTCATTTCAACGATTTGCTCTTCACCCTGAATCAGCAGGTCATTATCGATACCTTCTTCGCCGAATTCATTTTCGATGACGGCAATACGGTGACCGTGCTGTTCAGACAGAATGCGGTTTAACAAGGTCGTTTTTCCGGCCCCTAAAAAACCGGTCAAAATGGTCACGGGCACTGGTGTGGAGCGGTTATTATCCGACATTAGCTTTCTCGTTCAGGAAGTAAAGGGGTAAAAGAGGTTTCGGCTCGCAGCAAGGTTTGTTTTAGCCAAAATCGAGCGTTAACAATAATCGGCGCGGCATTGCGGGCGTGACTTGTGGCGAGCGATGCACGGCACCGTGCTGTTCGTTGCCTTCCCAGGCATTGCCTTTGAGTAAACCCAACGCATAAGCAGGCATCGTGTGAATGGCGTCGGGCTCTAAAATCAGTCCCGAGTGCTCATCTTTTAGTCCGGCTGAGGCTTGGCCTAATTTGCTGCGATCAATATCAGCATCTTCCAGCCACTCGGTGCCGACACCGCCATAGGTGCAGACTAGACGACAGGTCACCGAATCCTCATGAAACCGTGGGCACATGGGGCGATCCAGGGTTCTCAGTCGTAAGCCAATGCGTTTCAGGTCGAATAAATCGCCAAAGGCCATACATAGACGGGAAGCGTCTAGGCAAAACTCGCGATAACCCGGTAAATGTCCGGCATGCGCAATCAGGCGAAAAAAATCAAATGTTGCAGGGTCAAGGCTTTCCACAAAACTGACTTCGTTGTTCCCCGTTAACAGGTGACCAATGAAAATCTCCAACACATTGTCGACTTTACGATTGACCAAACAAATGTTGATGTCCGGCTGATAAATGGTCGACAAATCGGCTAGGTCATCGGAGAGGTAAGCATGCGAGGTTTTGAATAGTGTTTGTGGATTTGCAACCATGACGGCTCTCATTGATGTAGTAAAGTGTGTTCCAGGATGATGATGGATTGCATAAAGCCAATGCCTAAGCCGAAGATAAGGGTTTGTCCGACCAGATTGGCTATTGTGGAATGCTCATGCAAGGCCGGAATCATGTCGGTCGCGGCAATATAGATAAAGCCGCCCGCCGCAATCGGCAGTAAGAAAACTAACGACGACTCGGCCAACTGGCTGGACAACAAGGTAAAAATTGCACCAACCACCACGGTCAACGAGCAATAAAAGTTGTACAGCACCGCTTTAGCCGGTGAATAACCGCCATACACCAGCGCACCGACATCGCCGATTTCTTGCGGGATTTCATGGGCAATAATCGCCAATGTCGTGGTAAAACCCAGCACCGGATCGACGATAAAACTGCCGCCGATTAAAATGCCATCGACAAAGTTATGTACCGCATCGCCCATCAGATTCATCTTGGCGATCGGACGAATATCTTTATCTTGACCGGGCACATCGATGTGATGGTCATGACGCCAGCGCACCAGTTTTTCCAGCACGAAGAATAGCAACATCCCCAATAATGCCGTTAAACACACAGTCGAGATTGAGCTTTGCCGTGCCACCGCGTCGGGGATGAGGTGTATAAACGCATCCCCCAATAACACACCAACCGCTAAAGCAACCAGGTATGGAATGATGCGTTTAAGACGTTCCGGCTCAATCCACAATGCAAACATCCCGGACAATGAGGTAAGGCTCACCAGAAAACTGGCACCGATGGCACCGGCAATCACTTCAATTGAAAGATTCATCGTTATTTATCACTATAGAGTTTTAATGGGGACCTCTAAAAATTGCACTTCGACAAGCTCAGTGCGAACGGTTAGTACATTAAATCAATTACTTATCCGTTCGTGCTGAGCCTGTCGAAGCCTGTCCTGAGCATAGCCGAAGGGCATGAATGGATAATTTTTAGAGGTTCCCTTAACTTGTCCGGTAAATAAAACCGGCAAGCGCATTGGGCAGCAGGTGCATGGCTGCATCGGCTAAAAGCACGGCCAACACTAAAACGAAGCTCCTCGTAACAATCCGTTTTAAGCGTTTGCCCTCAATCCGGAGCGATAACACGCCCAAGCTAATCAACAACAGTGCTCCTAGTGCATGGATAGTGTGATCAAGCGTGCTCATCAACCAACCATGACGGAAAATTATCCCGGTAGGTTTGCCATTCCGTTTCACCAGCAGATAATTCAGCATCACTCAACAAACACCGATCCAATTCGTTGCGCGCTTTTTCAGCATCGATATTTTGACCGATAAACACTAACTCCTGGCGACAGTCGCCAAACGGCGATTGCCAGTTGGCTTGAATATCAGCGATAAATTCTTCCGGCCAATCCGCTTCCGGCACCGACGCCCACCAGCGACCGGCACAGCCGTGTTGCATGGTGCCGCCCGCTTGCGACCAGTTGCCTACCCATTCTGGCCTTGAGGCCAACCAGAAAAAGCCTTTGGAACGTAGCAAGGTGCCGTTGTTCCAATCGTCACGATGCAGATAATCGTAAAACCGCTCAGGGTGAAACGGCTTGCGCGTGGTATAAACAAAGCTGGCGATGCCGTATTCTTCGGTTTCCGGAGTATGACTGCCGCGCAACTCTTGTAACCAACCGGGCGCTTGCTCGGCGTGCTCAAAATTAAAGCGCCCGGTGTTGATGATTTTTTGCAAAGCCACTTGCCCCATCACCATCGGGATAATCTCTGCTTCGCGATTGAGGGATTTAAGAATGGCCGTCAAATTCGTCAGCTCATCGATGCAGACCAAGTCGGCTTTTGAAATTAGGATCACGTTGCTGAATTCCACCTGCTCGACCAGTAAATCGGCGATATTGCGTTCATCCTCCTCGCCCAGTTCGGCATGGATGTCTTTGAGTGATTGCGCCTCTAAATAATCGCGCATGAAGTTGACGGCATCGACTACCGTTACCATCGTATCCAGTTTGGAAATATCCGACAAACTGACTCCGTCTTCATCTCTAAAGGTAAAGGTTTCGGCAATCGGCATGGGCTCGGCGATGCCGGTGGATTCAATCAACAAATAATCGAACCGACCTTCTTTGGCTAATTGCCCGACTTCCACCAGTAAGTCTTCGCGCAAGGTGCAGCAAATGCAGCCGTTGCTCATTTCCACCAGTTTTTCTTCAGATCGGTTAAGCGTCACTTCGTTTTTAACCAGCGCCGCGTCAATGTTGATTTCGCTCATGTCGTTAACGATCACGGCTATTTTTAAGCCCTCGCGGTTGGAGAGAATTTGATTGAGCAACGTGGTTTTGCCTGCGCCCAAAAAGCCGGATAACACGGTGACGGGTAAGCGTTTTTCCGTCATGACTTGCTACTCACGCTGTTGTTGGTTTGTTGCTTAGCTCGCTTTATTAACAGCGATAGTGTGTAAGGTGCAGCCCACGTATTTTTGTTGTGCGCAGTTATTTCTATGGCTTGATGGATTTTTAAGATATTCATTAGTAATTCACCCTGAAGCCTATTTCAGCACCACGGCCTGGTTCGGGCGCAAAGTTTCGCAGATATGAGGTGGAATTACGGATGTTCTCATCCAGCAAGTTATTGGCTTTGGCGAATACCATCACGTCCGCACCGTGAACATCCAGGATTTGATATTGGGTGCCCAGGGTAAGCAGCATATAGCCATCTGTAGGCGTGTCGATGTCGCCGGCATGCGTCTGGGCTTCGCCGCGCGTCAGACGCAGATTGGTATTCCATTCACCTTTACTGTGGTCAATTTGAAATCCGAAACGTAACGGCGGCATGCGCGGCACATCGCCACCATTGACGAATTGCCCACGGGTAAAATCGCTAAACAGCATTAACTCGACCAGTCCGAAATGATTTTGCAGCAACGGGAAAGTCAGTTTGCTTTCATAACCCATGAAGGTGGCATCGGCCTGACTGCTTTGAACTACGGCTGCGCCGTCGATGAACTGGCCGTTACGTTGTTGGTAGATGTAATCGCCCGCCCAATTGTGAAACAAATCAAACTGGGCTCTGACCCAGTCCGATTTAAACTTGTAACCCAAATCCAGGTTGTAAGAGGTTTCCGGGCGCAGATTGATGTCGCCGATTTCATAGCTGCGGGTGGCGTCATGGTAACCATTAGCCAGCAACTCCTGCACTTGCGGAGCACGTTGCGAGCGGGTGATTGCCAGATTTAGACTGTTGCTGTCATTCAACTTCCACAGGCTGGAAGCGGAAGCGCTGACCGGCGTATAACTGAGACTGGCAAATCCTTGCGGATCCAGTGTCGTTTCTTCGACACGGACACCGAGCTGGTTAGCAAACGCACCGGTATTGAACGATTCCACCGCAAAAACGCCGTAACTGTTAGTTTGCGTTTGCGGGACAATCACTTCATTGGTTGATTTATCAATGGCCGCAAAATCGCTGGCAATGGCTTGAAAACCCACCATGCCACGAAATATTCCCAGCGGGTTATGGGTAAGTTCCAGGCGACTCTCATAGGTTTTATTGGTGAAAAATGAGGCAGCCACGCCATCAGGAATTTCAGTATGTTGGTAATCGGTATAACCCAACTTCATGCGTAGTGATTCGGCGAAACGGAATGGTTTCTTCAACTCACTTTTGAAGTCGTATTTGCTTTGTTTAAGATCGATTCGGGTCAGTTCTCCGCCCGATCCGTCAGGTGCAATGCCATAGTTATTTTCCAAGCGGTTGATGGAGATACCAGCAAACCCCGGATCACCGATCAGAGAAACACCCGCCGAACCGCTGATGGCGTGAGCCGAGGTGTTGTTAATGTAGACGTGAGTGTTCTGGATAACATTGAGTGCCGGATCTGTCGCTTGGGCGGCATTAACATCAATGGCAGTGCCGCCAATATCAAGTTTATTCCGGTCGCGATAAAAACCATCTAGATGGTAAGCCAGGTTACTTTTGCCGCCTTCAATTTTTAATACGGTGGAGGTTTCATCGGACACCGAGTCGAAGCGTTGCTCAAGCGCACCACCCAGCAATCGGTCAGGAAGTTTGCCGGGTATCCGGTTGTCGATCACATTGACCACACCGCCAATCGCACCACTGCCATAAAGTAAAGAGGCAGGGCCGCGTAATACTTCGATGCGCTCTGCCAGCAATGGCTCGACGCTGGTCGCGTGATCTGGGCTGATGGCGGATACGTCATTACTGCCAATGCCATTATTCAACACTCGCACTCGCGGCCCGCTTTGACCGCGAATGACCGGTGTACCCACACCTGGACCGAAGGATTGGCTGGTGATACCCAATTCGTTTTTTAGTGTTTCACCGATGCTGTGTCCGACTTTCAAACGCAATTCCTCATCGCTTAACACGGTTACCGGGACGGCGGACTCAGACACTTTGTCTTGCAAGGGCGCTGTGACAACCACTTCGTCTAATTCCACTATGGTTTCATCGGCGGCATAGGCGCTCGGCGCAATGACGGTCGCTAATAAGCAAAGATAAATATCGGTTTGTTTTTTCATAGGATGCTCCATTCCTAAATTAAGGAAAATTTGTAGTTGATTGAGAAAACACTTTCGGAGCGAGGCTATCGATTTCGCTCAGTCAATTCGGTCATGCTCAGGAGAATGTACGACAAACTAATTACAAAATAATTAACGAATCTCCCCGGATAGGCCTTAAGCATATAGTGATGTTATAATATAACACATACTATTCCAGGTCAATCTCATTTAAGGACTCGCAAAATCGATTGCGCCGAAGTTCCTCAAGCCTTACATGATCAAATGCTAAAAACGCTTACTATCAAGATCCTGAATCAACTGCTACGAGCTCTACCGCTGCAAATGTTCATAAGCAGGCGAGGTTTGTAATCGGCCATCATCCAAAGGGGCGCCAACGGTAAAATGATACAAACTTTGCCAGCTGTTATCCTGCAAACCCAATACACCATGTACAGCATCATCGAAAAAGCAGCCGATACCGGTACCTCTGATGCCTGCCGCTTCCGCTTCCAGATACAGTATCTGACCAATTAGCCCACATTCCCAAAACAAGCGTCGATAGCGCCAAGCCTCGGCTTCGATGTTGTCCGAAAAGCAGGCGAGCATACCCAGACTGAAAGCGCTGTCGCCGGCAATGGGTTGATGACAGGACAAGGTTTTAGCGGCTTGTTTAACGTTGCCGGGCGTCAGTTGGTAAAACTCAAACGGAGCCTCGATTGTTTGCCAGTTAAAATCCGCTGAAAATGCCTGTTTTAACTCGGGCAGGGCGTGTGAATCGCGCGGCAAGAGATATAAACCAGGTTCCATCCCTTCAACGCGATGTACAAACAAACACAGATGTACCTGAGCGGGCCAGTTCCAGGCCGTGAACGGCGGTTTGGCGTTGGGCAGCAAGGCCAAAAGTATGCGCTGAAAATCCGCTAGCGGTAAGGGCAGGGCTTTGCCATTAAAGTTTTGCGCGCTGCGACGCTGACGAATTAATTGGCTTGCGCTTATATTTTGACTGGGGGAGGGGAGTTTTATGGTCGGCTGCTGCATACGCACAGCAGTGGTGAGGGGCTTTTGCGCATTAACGGAAACTTCATCGATGATCGGCCAGCGATAAAAATGTCGCCCTGATAATCGCTCTGCCTTGCCAAACCATTGCGCAGCTTGTAGGTTTTTCGACAAAATGTCGGCATCGAGACCTTGGCTGTCATGGCTGTTGATGCTTATTCGACAAAAAAGATCGGGCGCTTCATGCTCGTGTTCAACAAAATCATCGTTTCTATCCAATCCCAACCATTGGGCGATGTCATAATCAGCCACTTCGCTTAACAGCTCAATCGTCCAGCCCAGGCAAGCGGCGGCATAGCTCAATGCCGCCAGGGCATGGCCGATGTCGTGCTGACAATAGCGGAATGCGCGTTCGCCGTATTTCCAGGCTTCGCGCCAATGAATTGAAGATAACCCCAGGAACAGTTCGGGTTTTAAGTCTGCAGAATCAAATGTACTGCGCTGTTCAAGATGATGATCGTGGCTGACATAATGATAAACGCCAGATGGCAAAAGCTCTGGGTCCGTACACAACAAATAGGCTTCGGTGGGATGTAAATTGCCGCTGGATGGATTACAACGTAAAGCCCAGCGATCCGGGCCATAGCCCTTCCAGGCCGACAATCCAAAAGACAACTCCAACATCAAGCCTAAGTTCTTTAGTGTCAATGGTTGAGATGCAATGTTTTCGGGCTGATCAAGATCACCGAACAAGCAATGTAAATCAGCGCCGGGAGCAGGCAGGTCAACCGTGTTACAGCCAGTAAAACGCCGAAACGGGTCGGGTTGGTCATCCCAATCCAGCGTCTCAGGGCCTTTGGCATAGGCATTGATGTTGTGTTTGGTACGTTGGTGATAATGGAAGATGGCGTCGGATTGGCTTGTCATAAGGATTAATTGTGTTTTAAATTGCGTTCTAATTGCCAAGCAAAATATGATCCAACATGGTTGCTAGCTGCGCAGCGTAAACGTCACCGGCCCGTTATTTACCAAGGAAACCAGCATGTCGGCACCGAATTGACCGAATTGCACTTGCGGCCAAGCTTTTATAGCCAGTTGTTGTAACAGCTTAAACATTTGCTGACCATATTCCGGTGTCGCTGCCGGCGTAAAACTGGGCCGATTGCCCTTGTCCGTATCAGCCGCCAGTGTAAATTGCGGAACCAACAATAACCCACCATTGATATCACGCAGGCTCAAATTCATTCGGTCTTGCTCGTCGGCAAAAATGCGGTAGTTGAGGATGCGTTCAAGCAAACGCGCGGCTTCTTTTTCAGTATCCAATTTTTCAATCGCCACCAGCGCCATGATGCCGGTATCGATCTGTCCGATGGTGATGTGATCGACGACAACTTTCGCCGAGGTGACACGCTGGATGATGGTAATCATGGGTAAGATTGCTTAAACGAGTTGGAGAATCAGTTTGCCATGTTGCACTAAACTTCGTGCACATGCAAAGTAGGTAGTAACTGGGTTTTACGTTGAATATAGAAATGGGTTGAGATTTGAAAAAATTAATATTTTTGTTGATAGCGCTGGCATCATCGCTTGCAACTGCTGATGTTTATCAGTGGCAGGATGGTAACGGCAAAGCGCATTTCTCTGACCGCCCAACGATTGATGCCCAGGCTAAAAAGCTGGATATTAAGCCCGGTTATGATTTTATCCGGGTTAAAACAGTGTATGACGGTGATACTGTTGTGCTTGAAGATGGCCAAAAAGTTCGTTTTCTGGGCATCAACACACCGGAAGTGCAGCACCGAGATAAGCCGGCAGATGCCGGTGGTGACGAGGCAAAACGCTGGCTGCAAGCCAAGTTACTGAACAAGCGCG
>JABFRC010000372.1 GCA_013141375.1 Methylococcaceae bacterium
CCAGCCTTTAATCGATAGTTCGCTAGTCGCTGAAGTTAAACAACTTATCCAATCTGCCAAGCAACGTGCAGTGGTTGCCGTTAATGCCGAGCTGACCATGCTGTATTGGCAGGTGGGTAAGCGAATCGCCGATGAAGTGCTGAAGGGTGAGCGCGCGGAATATGGTAAGCAGGTCATAGATCATCTAGCGCATGATTTAACCTTGGCTTTTGGCAAGGGTTGGAATAAAAAACAATTGCTCCATTGCTTGCGTTTTGCAGAGATTTTTCCTGAACCAGAAATTGTCTCCGCAGTGCGGAGACAATTAAGTTGGACGCATTTTAAAAGTCTAATTTATTTGGATGATTCATTAAAACGGGAGTTTTATTTGGCTATGGCGGTGCAAGAACGATGGTCAACCCGCACCTTGGCTGAGCGCATTGATAAGCAGTTATTTGAACGGACTGCCATTTCCAGAAAACCGGAGGAAACTATTATCAGCGAACTCGCCATATTGCGTGAGCAAGGTTTAGTGAATGAAAATCTGATTTTAAAAGACCCGTATATCCTGGATTTTCTTGATCTGAATGACAGTTATTTGGAAAAAGACCTTGAGGATGCCATTCTGCGCGAGTTACAGCAATTTCTGCTGGAATTGGGCAGCGGTTTTAGTTTTGTGGCACGCCAATACCGGATGCAAATCGATGACGATGATTTTTATATCGACCTGTTGTTTTACAACCGCAAGCTAAAACGCCTAGTGGCCATTGATTTAAAAGTGGGTAATTTTAAGGCGGAATATAAAGGCCAAATGGAGTTGTATTTACGCTGGCTGGCAAAATATGAACAAGAGGCGGGCGAAAATCCGCCGTTGGGCATTATTTTGTGTGCCGGTAAAAAACAAGAACAAATCGAGTTGCTGGAGTTGGATGGCACGGGTATTCATGTTGCCGAATACTTAACAGAATTACCACCCAAAGCCCTTCTTGAGCAACGATTGCATCAGGCTATGGTTAATGCCAGGCTTCGTATGGACAATAAAAGCGAGTTAGGACAATAGGCACTTTGAGTAAATGGATAACAAATCAATCGAGAGCGTATTTCAATACGACATGATTCAGCACCTGGTCGCCAATGGCTGGTTGTTGGGTAAGCCCGAAAACTACAACCGCGAACTGGCGTTATACCCAGAAGATTTGTTAGGGTTTGTTCAAGACACGCAAGATGCCCAATGGCAAAAATTCTGCGCCTTGTACCCGAATAATCCCGAGCAAACCTTTTTAGAACGCGTCGCCTCGCAACTCAATAAAGCCGATCCCAATGCGGCTAATAAAGAGATGCGTACCTTTGGCACTCTGGGCGTGTTACGGCATGCCATTCGTGATCGCGGCACACGCTTTAACTTATGCCAGTTTAAACCCGAACATGATTTAAACCCGGAGACCTTAGCCCGTTACCAACAAAACCGTTGTCGGGTGGTGCCGGAATTGGTGTATAGCCCCTGGATCTTAAAAAGCGCGACTGCAGAACACTTGGCTGAAACCGGCACAAAAGCCAAAGCCTGGCGTATCGATTTGGTGCTGTTCGTAAACGGCTTACCAGTGGCAACGTTAGAGTTAAAGTCGGAATTTAAACAGGCGGTACACAATGCCATCAAGCAATATAAAACTACCCGTCATCCGGTAGATCCCGTTACCAAAAAGCCGGAGCCGCTATTAACCTTTAAGCGTGGTGCCTTAGTGCATTTTGCCGTCAGCCAATATGAAGTCTACATGGCTACCCGCTTAGAAGGGGCTGACACTTATTTTTTGCCGTTTAACAAAGGCACCAAGGAAGGCGGTGCCGGTAACGACGTGCCGCAAGATATTAACCAGTACGCCACCGATTATTTATGGAATGAGGTGTTGCTGCCCGCCAATCTGCTGAATATTCTTGCCCGCTTTGTGCATTTGCAGATTGAAGAAAAAGAGGACTGGGAAGGGCGAAAGTATAAAAAAGAAGCGCTGATCTTCCCGCGTTATCACCAGTGGGACGTGGTCACTAAGCTGGTGGAAGCTGCCCGCAGCGAAGGCCCTGGGCAAAAGTATTTGATTCAACACAGTGCCGGGTCAGGTAAATCCAACTCCATTGCCTGGGTAGCCCATCAGTTGTCCTCGCTTTACGATGCCGCCGGCCGTAAACAGTTTGATTCGGTGATTATCGTTACCGACCGCACGGTATTGGATGACCAGTTGCAAGACACCATTTATCAGTTTGAGCATGTTGATGGCGTGGTCGGACGCATTAACAAAAAAGAAGGCGACGGCTCTAAATCTGAAAAATTGGCCGCCGCTCTGAACAACGCGCAGCCTATAATCATCGTCACCATCCAAACCTTTCCTTATGTTTTGCGGGCGATTGAGAACAGCGTCAGTTTAAAAGAACGTCGCTATGCCATCATTGCCGACGAGGCGCATTCCTCACAAACCGGATCGACCGCACGGCAGTTAAAAGAAGTGCTGATGATTGATGCGCAAGGCAGTGATGAGGAAGAGCTGAGTACCGAAGATATTTTGGAAACAACCATCGCTTCACGGCGGGCATCAAGCAACGTCAGTTATTTAGCGTTTACTGCCACACCCAAAACCAAAACCCTGGAATTGTTCGGTCGTCTGCCTAACCCAAATCAAGCACCGTCTAAAAACAATCTGCCCGAGGCCTATCATGTCTACAGCATGCGTCAGGCGATTGAAGAAGGCTTTATTCTGGATGTGTTGAAAAACTACACCAATTACAAAGTGGCTTATAACCTGGCATTAAAAATCCAGGGGGCCGACCAGGAAGTTGAAAGCAAAAAAGCCAAGGTCAAACTCAACCAATGGGTAAGACTGCATGATTACAACATCGCCCAAAAAGTGCAGGTGATTGTTGAGCACTTTAAAGATAAAGTGATGGGTCTGTTAGGCGGGCACGCTAAAGCGATGGTGGTCACCAGTTCCCGTAAGGAAGCCGTGCGTTACAAGCTGGGATTTGATAAATACATAAAAGCCCAAGGCTATCAACACATCCATGCCATGGTGGCATTTTCCGGCGAAGTGGAATTTAGCGATAAAGATCCGAATGTTGCAGGTTTGCTTGGCGAAAAATTTACCGAAGGCAATATGAACCCCAAACTTAAAGGCCGTGATTTGCGCAAGGCTTTTGATTCTGATGATTACCAAGTGATGATCGTCGCCAATAAATTCCAGACCGGTTTCGATCAACCCAAGCTTTGCGCGATGTATGTCGACAAAAAACTCGGTGGTGTGGAATGCGTGCAAACGCTGTCACGGCTAAATCGCACCTATCCCGGCAAAGCCGAAATGGGCACCTTTGTATTGGATTTTTTCAATGCGCCGGAAGATATTCTCAGTGCCTTTCAGCCTTATTACCAAACCGCCGAATTAGCCGATGTGTCTGATCCGGATTTGATATTTGATCTATTCGATAAACTGCGAGCGGGAGGTATTTTTACCTGGCAAGAAGTCGAACAGTTTTGCGATGCATTTTTTGTTAAAAGCAAAAGTAATGCGGCTATTGCCAATATTTGCAAACCGGCAGTGGAGCGTTGGCAAAAACGCTATAAATCGGCAATGGATGCCTTTAAACAAGCCAAGGACATGTTTGAGCGGACTAAGAAAACCGCCGATGCCGTGCTGATTGCCAATGCAGAAAACAGCTTTAAATCCTGTAAGCAAGAGAAAGATGCCTTGGAAATTTTTAAAAAGGATTTAGGCACCTTTGTGCGCTTTTATGAGTTTATGTCGCAGATAGTTGATTACGACGATAAGTCTTTGGAAAAACTCAGCCTGTATGCCCGTAATCTCAGGCCAATGTTACGGGAAACGTTGTTGGAAGAAGATGCGATTGATTTAAACGGCGTGGTACTTAGCCATTACCGTCTGTCAGTTATTCGTCAGCAAGATTTGAAACTCAAAGAAGATGCAGCGGACTATAAATTAGAACCCGGCGAAGGCTTGGGCACGGCAAAACCCAAAGACAAACATGAAGAATTCATTTCGCAGATCATCAGCCGACTGAATGAGCTGTTTATCACTGATCATCTCACCGAAAAAGACTTGGTGAATTACGCCTACACCATCAGAGATAAAATCAGTGAAAACGAGTTGGTCATGAAGCAAATCGCCAATAATTCAACAGAGCAAGCGATGCTCGGTGATTTTACCAAAGCCGTTGATGATGCCGTCATGGACAGCAGTGATGCTCATAACAACCAAATGATGCAGTTATTATCGAATCCTGCCAAAGCTGCGAGTTTTGCCAAGGTGGTGTTTGATTTGTTGAAGTTGGCGGAGTGAAAGATTTGATTGTGATTGATAACGCGGATTTTGGTTGAAAACGATGACTTGTGACGAATGTCCGGCAGGTTATTGCTTCATAAACATTGTTTAGTCTGAACAAAAAGGAAATTAGTCAGTGAAATTCATTCGCTCAGCATACATACACTTGGACATTCCGCTAACGAGATTTTTGCAGACAATAGTAAGAAAACCAGAGGTAGACTGAAGAATCCACAAGATTCTTGTGCCAAAAATTCAGTTATCTCTGAATCTTGAGTTACTTTTAAGCTGAATGTCTTATTTTTCAATACCATGCATTTGATTATTGGATACTTCATGTCGTAATGATGTTATACGGAATGAGAGCTATAGAAAGCATGGAACTTTGCTATGACAATTTATTTCGATTTGGTAATTGAGACAGAAGATGATTCTGTCGACATGAAGGCAGGGTTAGTGTCCATGCAGGGAGTTTCGGACGCAGTTCGATGTGTTGCTGAATTGATACTCACTGAAAAAGTACCGGAGCGCCAAAGTTCGAAGAGCAAGGTGTCAATCACAATGAAAATGCGATGCAAACAAAATTGTTAGTACGCATCAAGCTTGTGAACAAATTCATGGACAAAATCAAAATGAACTTAAACGAGGTCGTGAACGACTTAAACTAATATTAACAATAGGTTAAGGATACCGTGAACATTTAGATTACGTTGAATGTTGAGCTGGTGAAAATCATCAACGATACGAGAGAAGTTGGTAAGGTCGAACTCTCTCACGATAGCTTTTTAAAGAAAGTAGTTAGAGTTTTGGGCAAAGAGGTTGCCGTAAATTTTTACGGTACCTACAGAGATTCACAAAACAGCAAGACCAGTTCGAACGCCGTGTTGTGACTATTCATAGCGCAGATAAAACACGCTCCACTCTTTAATTCATGTTTTTTTGGCTTGCAGTATCAATCACCACGACTTCTATTACAATGTTAGCTGATAATATATCTAATGAGTGGATGAGCCCTATGGCAATCAAAAGCAGCACGTTTGGCCGAGTTGAATTAAGGCGAAGCGTTTAAGCTGAAACGCAATACTTATTTGCTAGCCATACGCACCGGCTTTACACTTGTCAGCGTTTGAAATTTATTTGCGCGGTTCAATATTACTAACTACAATAATTACACGACTCATCTTATGGGGCTGTCATTAAGTTGGCTTCACTGTAAGACGGAAAGACCGCCTCCGGGCGGTTTTTTCATTTCTGGGGTTAAGGGATGCGGACAATCGTTTATATTGATGGGTACAATTTTTATTTTGGTGTATTAAGAAACACGACCTATAAATGGCTGGATATTGTTAGCTTAGTAAAGCATGTTTGCCACGTTCAAAATCCGGCATTCGATGTTGTTGCTGTAAAGTTTTTTACAGCTCCCGTCATAACTCGCGTTGCTACCAAAGGCGATAAAGCCCTGCAGTCTCAAGACAGTTATCATCGAGCCTTGCTGAACGCCCACCCTCACATCATTGAAATCATTAACGGTTATTATCTTTTGGAAAAAGGTAATCCGCCACGCTATAAAAAACCAATCGACAAGCAAGACCGCGTTGAGGTTTGGCGACTTGAAGAAAAACAAACTGATGTGAATATTGCCGTGCAACTATACCGCGATGCTGTCCTTAAGCATTGTGAGCATGCGGTTTTAGTATCCAGTGATTCTGACCTTGTCCCTGCATTGGCTTTTTTAAAACAAGATTTGCCTGATTATCCGATTGGCTTAATTTTGCCGAGAAAAGAGCCGAATGCAACGGAGCAGCGACCACCAAACGCTAGCTTGTCTAGTTTGGCAGATTGGACTCGTTCATATCTCAGGGATGATGAGTTGAAAAAATATCAATTCCCGGACAAAGTCCCTACAAAGAAAAAGCCCGCCGTTAAGCCGGACTATTGGTGAATCTTATATCAATTGATGTTTTTGGGTTCAGTGGCGCTGATTTAGCTTTATTGCAACTCTGAATTAATGATGTTGAGGTGGTCTATATTTTAAAAAAACATTCAAAAATATTTTAGGGAATTATATGGAAACAATCTTGGGGCGAAGATGCATATTATGCAGCCTTAGTCTAATTATTTCAGGTTGTGCATCATCACCAAGTTTAACCACTACAAGCTCCTTTAACGCTTTTTTGAATGGTGATGTAAGGCTAGATTGTAATTTGCCATGTTCCTTTAAATTCGGATGGAACCTGCCAGATATTCAAAAATTATATGAAGCAGGAAAATGGCAAGAGTCTGCCCTGTATTACGCGATGCTTCTTACAGGATACGCAACTTCATGGCTTTTCAGAAAGACCAATAAACTAAGAAATAAATTAGTCTGGTAACCGGATAAGTGACTTCTCGAAGCCAAAATTCAAGAACAAGCGCCTAAGATGAAGCCCTTGATTACACAAGAACTGATGTAATGCTTCAACATTGTGATGATTGCGGCGTTTTGCCGCAATTAAACAAATTCAAGAACTTTCGTTGGTTTCAGTGATGGTTGCACTTAATTGAGCAGTGCTAATACCGACCTGTTTCTCGGCAAGCTTTGCGGGTGTTTTTTTAGAAATGGGACAAAATTTATTTCAGGCAATAAAAAAGGCCTAGGTTTAACCCTAAGCCTTTGATTTATCTGGTAGGCGCGATTGGACTCGAACCAACGACCCCCACCATGTCAAGGGGCTAAAGCCAAAAAACACCAAAACATCACAACAAACAATAACAATAAAATCAATAGCTTATTGGTTTTGTGTTGTTGTCATTTATTGCCACTTATCACCCTTTTTTATAGTCAATTGCAACGTGAGTGCAACGCAGGTATATAATTAAACCCTAGAAAAAAAGCGGCCTTGAGGGTGTTACAGCACCGTCAAGGCCTACCAACTCACTTAACAATCAGGGTTAAGCAAATGGCTAAAGTATCTTATCAAAGTCGCTTGCTATCCCATAGGGTAAGCAATCATGGCGACAATAACTAAGCGACAAGACGCAAACGGAAAGCCTTACTACACAACACAAGTAAGGCTGAAAGGCTATCCAGCACAAACCGCCACTTTTAAGCGACTTACTGATGCAAAAAAATGGGCGCAGGACACTGAGTCAGCAATCAGAGAGGGCCGACATTTCAAAACCACCGAAGCGAAAAAGCACACAGTAGCCGATTTGATAGATAGGTACATCAAAGATGTTTTGCCCACCAAGCCTAAAAAAGCCAGTGATAGAAAACAGCAATTAGGTTGGTGGAAAGAAAAAATCGGGTGTTACCTTTTATCTGACGTTACAGCTTCTTTATTAGCTCAGTGCCGGGATGAATTAAGCAGCGGATTAACTCCAAGGGGGACACAAAGAAGCCCTGCCACAGTTATCCAGTACATGACGGCAATAAGTCCGGCCTTCACTCTTGCTGTTAATGAATGGCAATGGCTGGATGATTCACCTATGCGAAAAGTCACAAAGCCTACAGAACCGCGCGGTCGTGTTCGATTCTTGGATGATGTCGAGCGCCAAAGGTTATTAGCGGCTTGTCAGCAATCAACAAACGATTGGCTTTATCTGTGTGTCATTCTGGCGCTGTCTACAGGTATGCGACAAGGTGAATTGATGAGTTTACGCTGGCCTGATGTAAACATTAAAGACGGCTTTTTAATTCTTCATGAAACCAAAAACGGCGAACGGCGGCGAGTTCCTTTAGCCGGGCATGGTCTGGAATTATTACGGGAACATGCAAAGATTCGGCGACTAGATACAACACTTTTATTCCCTGGCAATGTGGACAAAAACAGACCGATTGATTTACGCACAGCGTTTAGAAATGCCTTAAAAACCGCTGAAATTACCGATTTTCATTGGCATGACCTGCGCCACTGCACAGCATCTTATTTAGCCATGAATGGCGCTTCATTGGCCGAAATAGCTGAAGTGTTAGGACATAAAACCCTAAGCATGGTGAAGCGTTATGCCCACCTTTCAGACGGGCATGTTAGTAATGTAGTTGCCAGTATGAACGCTAAAATATTTGGGAATGCGTGATGGCTACAGATAACTATATTTCTTTCTTTGATGCCAGAGAATTACTGGCTCTAAATTTAGGGATGAAGCCATCAAACGAAGAATTTTGGATGTGGTGTTTTGTCGGGAAAAAAGATGGTGGCATAGATGCTTATTATTCAAAGGAATATTTTAATAATGAAACAGCAGAATGGAATCAAGACTGGCGCAGTGCTTGCGTTATGTGGTGGCCTGAAGGTAAATCACTCTGTGATTACGCTGATATGGTGGAAGATTTTTTCTTTTTACATAATGATATTGAAGAGTTTCAACCACAAGAACGTTACAGAACCGGAAATGAGTTGCTAAGGCGCTGGTCACCGATAGTAGGTGGCGAGAAAGCTCAAAAGCTCATTCAAAAATATTCAAGCGAATGCCCAATGGGGCAATCTCAGGAAGATAAAGCACGAAGCCCCATGATGTCCAATTATTACTTTGGTGCAGAAGCAACCTGGAAAAATGGGTTGGGTGGTATTTATCCGTTACAGGATGTTATTGCTGTAGAAAAGTTCCTTCGCATGGATGAATCGCAAGCCTTAACCGTGGCAAATGTTGGCGCGGGTAGTGAAACGATTATAGAGCCGAAGCAAAAAGCATCGAGTAAGCTGGGAAACCAACAAGCGGCTATTTTGAAGGTCATCAAAGCCAAACAATTTAATCCGATGGCAATACCTGACGGCGAAAAAGGGACTATTAAATTAATTTGTGTAAGGGAGTATGACGAATTGTTTAAAGCTGATACTGCATTTGATAGAGCTTGGAAAGCTGGAATCATGACACTATGGAAAATGGAAAACCACGAAAGTTACGCCCACAGAGGAAAATAATTAACTATTAAATCATGGTGTTATCAAAAACACCCACGAACGCCCACGCTCCACCACTTCGAACACCTACACCCTCGATTGATTGAATACACCCCAAGCCGTAAACAACAACAGTTTGCGGTGATTCATCACTTTTGAATTAACGGGGTAACTTATGACCAAACAAAAATTGTACGAGCTTCAACAACAGCAACCATCAAAAGGTAACAGCAAATCCTGCGCAGTTAAACTCGAAGACATCCCAACACTTAAAACTGATTTTCTGGGACTTACCCAAAATGCAGCACCAGAAGACACCCAACAACGTTTCAAATCCACCGAATCACCCAACCGTTTGATTCCAGTTCCAGAATGGAATCAGCATCACTCATGGCCACCTATTGGCGGATTGCGCCACCTGATTTTTAACGAAAATACCAACGGCTTTGCCAGTGCGTTTAAGCGTGTTGGTCGTCGTGTTTTGATAGATGAAAAAATATTTTTCTCAATCATCGACAAGCAAAACCAAGGCGGAGAGAAATGATTATTTCAAAAGTCATTCGCGATAATCGCCGCCATATTATTCGAGCGGACTATAACGACACTAAACCACTGTTAAGTTCTGAAAATGTGCAATTTCCTAGAGTTGGTAGTCTTCAATCGAGGGCATTAATAAGGTTGTTGCCCGCTGGCGTGATGTTGTCACACCGAGAGTTTGATTTTGCATCACATAGTTATCGCTTAGGCAGTTACGTCGACAAATTACGCGATAAGGGCCGGACGATTGTTAATCATGATGAAGCAGTCTTAACCAAAGATATTGTTCATCGAGTCGTGACATTTACCCGGTGTGAAATGTTTGCACAGTTCACACCGGATTTGGCCGAAAGAATCAAGGCGTTTTGCAAAGCAGTTGATGAATTTGAAGCTCGTGCAATGGGCAAAGAAGCATGATGACACTATTCGACTCAATGAGGGCGGCAGGATTTGATCCGCCCAGCAACATTAACCCAGGTCAAAGGTTAAGATTTTCCACCAATGGCAAGACCAGCGACAAGGCAGGTTGGGTTTATCTGTTCCCTGATGGCAAAGGCGCGTCGTTTGGCTGTAATCGTTCCGGTGAACAGCATACTTGGCAAGCTGAGCAGAATGGACCGCTTAACGAGGCTGAACAAGCTACATTCAAAAGCAAATTAAAAGCAGCCAAGAAAGCCGCTCATTTAGAACGCGAGGTCGGATATAAACAAGCAGCAGAAAAAGCCTTGGCCGAGTGGGAGGCGGCCAGTCCTGCCAGTGAATCGCATTCATATTTAATGCGTAAAACTATCAAGCCGCACATGGCGCGAATTGATGCTAACGGCTGGTTATTGATTCCGGTCTATGGTGACGGTGACGAGCTGCAAAGTTTACAACGCATTGCCCCAGACAGCCAAAAACGCTTCTTTAGTGGCGGCACAATGCGTCATGGGCATGTCTGGCTAGGCGACGCGGAAAACGGCGCTACCTTGCTATTGTGTGAAGGTTTCGCTACGGGTGATAGTTTGAGCAGGGCAACCGGGTACGCAGTTTGTGTGTGCTTTTCGGCTGTTAATTTAAAGCCTATGGCCGAGCTGGTTAGAAAACATTATCCGTTAGCCAAGATTTTAATCTGTGGTGATGATGATATTAACACGGCTGGCAATCCTGGACGCACCAAAGCCCAAGAAGCCGCACAAGCAGCTGCAGGCAAGGCAATATTCCCGGTGTTTAATAATGAGGCTGGCGGCGATTTTAACGACCTTGAACAGTTGGAAGGATTGAACGCAGTTAAGGCGTTATTCAATGAGGTGCAATTGCCGGTCGTGCAAACTTCATTCAACCGCCCGGCATTATCTGGCACTGATTCAAGGGACGGCACCGATAGTACGCGTCCATTATCTGAACTGGGTAACGCTCAGCGGTTACTAGATGCCCATGTTGATAATCTTCATTACATCTATGACGCTAAGGCATGGTTGCATTGGTCGGGTGAGGCTTGGCAATGGGATGTTGACGGCGCGACTGTGCGTGGACTGGCGGCAAAGTTTCCACAACAAATATACAGCGACGGCTTCCTGCATTTGGCCGATGCTGAGCTTTTT
>JABFRC010000149.1 GCA_013141375.1 Methylococcaceae bacterium
TTTCAGTGGGGATATACCGTCTCGGTTGTATGCCACAGTCTCGACCTGGTCGAACCGGTTGCCACGTCCCGTTGGTGGCTAGGCGAAGCACGGTATTCACGGCTGAAACGTAGTTCTTGGGCGCAGAGGAGGATCTTCTGTCGCCGGCATCAAGCTCCGCCTGCAGCTGGCGACCGTACTCAGCGACGAGTTCGCGCGTAATATTCTCCATTTTTCTAATGCCACGCTCAGCAGCCCATTTGCTAAAAAATCCCCAGCGCTGACCAATGTCGTACCTGGATTGGTAGCCGCCGTGAAATAAGCGGTTAACAACGGTACGGCCGGCATCAGCCATATCTCTACTTCCTATGCCGAAGTTTCGGGACACAGGTCTAAATCCATACGGAATGATTAAACAAAAACTCAGCCATAACTCTCTCCTAATAATCGGTAGTCGATACTGCATTGACTCCACCACCCAAAAACTCAGGTCGAGCGCTTGGGTGGTGGAGCCGGGGTTGTCCAAATTCATTTTTAACGTTGCGAGCAGGGTAGACCCCAAGCTCCAGAACCCTCTTTTTACACGGACACGTTCTCGCAACGGTGAGTGCTAATGCGCAGGTCAAATACCCGGCTGATTGTGTAAAAAGCAGTGGTTCAATGCACGATTTCTGTACTCGCTGTGCGACGAGATATGGTGTGAAGTTCAACTCTGTTCGGTGGGTGTCAGTCGCAGATATCGTCCAAAACATACGATAAGGGCATGCCGTTTTCCAAGATGAAAATTCATTAAATGTTGTTGAAAACCCCAAAAAACCCCGAAATTCGAAGGCGGAAGACCGCGTATATCAAGGGCTCTGGAGGCAATATTGAAAACGTCTCTGTTTTTGAGCGTTTAAAAAAAATCGAAAAACTCGGTTTCGACGGGTGCCTTGTTGATCGATTGATCAGGGGCAGGAAAAATCATTTTCGCCGTCCTACGGGTCGAATAAATGAGCATTAAGTTAGGGAAGCGGCTTGATTGGCGTTGCCTCTGAGATTAGGAGTCTCAGTTGATCAGCGGCCGGTCGGGTGCCCTGGTATGGGGCGGAAGTGGTTGCAAGTGCGGTCAATTTGACAGGCGCAACTTGGGCGTAGGGGTCTGGATACTCTGATCCAGGGGAGCCCGCGATTAAACGCCGGCAGAGGGTGTTAAGGGGAGTCCTGGTGATATCCATCCCGCCCGTAGGCAATCCAGGTTACCAGCCGATTTGTATCCCGCTACTGGCCGCGGCTTTATCGAGTGAGGCATCCTGTTGCACATCAAACCCATCTATTACTAGCGATTCTGACAAATCAAAAATACCTAGTCAATGGGGAATGTTGATTAATTAAAAAGATCGATTTATTCGGCGTTTTTCGACCGGGTATTTAGATTATCGCTATGTCAAAGTAGCTGCAGAACTTATTTGAAGTCATCATCAGTCGAAATAAGTCAAAACAACTGAAGATAAGTCATTGTGATTTTTTCGAATAAGTTCAAATAAGTCATTTTGAGTTGAAATAAGTTATTTGAGGTCATTTTGACTGATGATAAGTCATAGAAAAATTCATTCAACGAGAATGAATGACTTATTTGAAGTCTAAATGAGTCATTTGGCGTTTAAATAAGTTTTCATCAGTCAAGATAAGTTGAAAATGACTTCTTCTTGATGAAATTATTGAAAATTATTAATAAGGAGTTAGTCGTGATTGTTAGATCTATAGATGTTGGATACGGGAATACAAAGTTCTGTAAAGTTGGGATGAATGGAGAAATAGAGTGCGATCATTTTCCATCCATTGCGAAGCTTCATACGGGTATTGATCGAGGAGCAGGAGTTATGACAAGAAGGGATCTTATTGAAGTTAAAAGCGGTGAAAGCAAATATCTCGTTGGGAAAGACAGTATTGATACTTTGTCAGCTCGTGATGATAGAGGAGGTCATTTGCTGGAGAACTATGTAGATACTCCTCAATACAAGGCTTTATTGAGGGGAGCGCTGTGGTATATGAAGGAAGAAAGTATTGACTTACTTGTATCAGGATTGCCAGTTAACCACTTCGGAAACGATGGAAATAGAATGAGAGATAGATTAATTGGAGTACACAAATATCCGGACGGAAGAGAGGTAGTTGTTAAAGATGCATGGATTATTCCCCAGCCAGTAGGTGGGTTTATTGATTACTTTATGACGGGAAGTAAGATAACAAGAGTGAACGACATTAAATCGTTAACTCTGGATGTTGGTTATTACACACTGGACTGGGTGACATGCAGGGGAATTAGAATGCAGGATGAAAGGAGTGGAAGTGTTCCAGGAGGGATGTCTTTAATACTTGAAAAATTAACGCAATTAATTTCAGTAGACAGGAATTCTCAATTTTCAGATGTAGGTATTGTTGATAATGGGATTAGAAATGGATTTAAAACAAGAATATAGTTTGGCACTGAGGATTGTTATTTTAAGAAAATGGAGTGCTTGGTTTCAGCACACAAACTACCACCTTAAAGAGTTGGTTTCGTACTGTTTTTAAAGGATTTTTTAAGATATTTTGATTTTGCTTTAGGAGTTAATCAGCACATAAACTACCACTTTTCATCACATAGACTACCACCTTAAAAAATCAAATATATACTTGTTTTATAAGGATTTTATACTGAACTTGACAAAAAGTAGGAGCACACAGATTACCACCTTTCGGCACATAAACTACCACCATTACCCACGTAACTTGTTGATTCTAAAGGAAGAAAAAAGATAAACATGTATTAAATATGTTTTTAAACATGTACAACAACATATAAACGACTTTTGCTGTTGTTGTGTTTTCTTTGAAAGGATAAATAAGATAGTTGAATCAGGTGAACAACTATCAAAAACAATAAATGAAATATGGGTAAATTTTAAGCACAGGCGAAATTTTTAGCCATAGACGACGTAAATAAAAACTCCTTGCCCGCCGAAAATTTAACAACTAGATGATAAATAATGACTGAGTCAGTACGGCCATTACCCGACCGTCGGGCTCACTATCCAATTTCTATAGTTCAGGTATCCGGTGACTTAGCCGAATGTCAGGTATTCGGCAAGCAAATCGACATTATGACTGAGTCAGTACGGCCAATTGCGGACGACTGAGTTTTTTCACTAAATGACAGCAGTTGAATGATAACTGTCTGTCAATTTAGCTATTGATACTTGATTGCAAGATCTGACCCTGAATTTCCCTCATGATGATAGGTGACAGAGCATGATTCCAAAATTCGCTAACAGTTTATTCCGCACCCATCTCTAACGCTTTTACCTTTTACCATTATCTGCAAAATGTTTGCATTGAGATAAATCTCTCTTTACAGTTTAATGCCAGAACAAACCTGCTCAAGTAATCGCAAAGCTTCCAATTTAAACGCAATTCATACTCAATATGAAGACTCAATACAATGAGTGACAGCATTTCAAAATACGATCTGTTTCTGAGCTACAACAGCCAGGATCGAGATGAGGTGCAGGCGATACGCCAGCAGCTTGGCAAGCTTCCGCAAGCATTGACCGCTTTTTTGGACAGGGAAAGCTTGACCCTGGGCAAACGCTGGTTCGAAGAAATTGAAAGCGCCTTACTCAACAGTCATGCCATTGCGTTATTTTACGGCCCACATGGGCTGGGCCGCTGGCAGAATTTGGAAATGATTTTGGCTTTGGATTTACAAGCCAATCCCAACGCCGACATTCTGGTGATCCCTGTTCTGCTACCTGGTGCCGACCTGAGCAAAGCGCCACGCTTTTTACTCCTGAACAGCTACCTCGACCTACGCTCAGGCCACGATTCAACCAGCCTTAGCCGTCTGGCGCAGCATGTATTACGGCAACCAGCAACCTTGGATGCCCTGTCCGCCAACGATGAATTGCGCAATCCCTATCGAGGCTTAAACTATTTTCAGGAACAGGATGCGCCGCTGTTTTTCGGTCGCCAATATGAGTCCAAAAAACTGCTGGAGAAAGTCAAAACCAGCTCTTTGATTGCGCTGGTAGGCAATTCCGGTTCCGGAAAATCGTCGGTGGTGCGGGCAGGTCTGATTCCTCTGCTCCGCAAGCAACATATGCCTGATCAAACCTGGGACGTGTTGGTTTGTATTCCCGCGTTGGATAATGCCAATCCATTCCACAATCTGGCTGCGGCGTTTTTGGAATCCTGGGGCAATAGCCCCGATGAAGTTGTTGAAAAACGTCCGGGCATTGAAGCCACATTGCGCCATACCTTGTCACTGGTCGATAGCATTCGGCAAACCCTGAAGAAAAGCCATGACGCCGACAAACTGCTACTGATCATCGACCAATTCGAAGAACTACTCAATTTTGACAATCTCGACCCGGAAACCGTTGACGATCTAAAGCCCAAACCCAAACCCAAAACCGACTTTGAATTATTCGTAGAGTTACTGCTCAAAGCCGCCAACACTGACCATTGTGCGGTGTTACTGACTATACGCGGCGACTATTACGGCGCCGTCACCGAACGCCACGCCAGGCTGGCGGAAAAGATTGAAAAGGGCACCGTCACCCTGAGCCGTCTGCAAGACGATCAACTGCGGGACATCATCGTCAAGCCCGCCGAATTGGCGGGCGGACATTTCGAAGATGGTTTACCGGATCGCATCATCGACGACGTCGGTAAAAAACCCGGCAACCTGGCCTTGCTAGAGTTTGCCTTGACCTCGTTATGGAACTATCAAAGCCAAGGCTGGTTAAAGCTGAGCGCCTATCAGAATCAGGTCGGCAAACTGGAAGGCGCCATCAGCGCCGAAGCCGACAAAATCTTACAATCCGACAAAGTACCCGACCCAACATTGGCACTGGCGGCCTTAACCCGGTTGGTGCGGGTCAGCTCTACTGAGGAAGATGGCGGCGACACTCGGCAACGCGTGCCGCTGACCGAATTCAGTGACGCCGAAAAAACCTGCTTGAAGCCGTTCATCAAAAAACACCTGTTATTGGCTTCCGGTACCTGGAAGGATAACGGTGATGCGGATCAGCAACCCGATGGCCAAGACCCATCCCAGCTAAGCCCAACCCTGGAAGTCGCGCATGAGGCCTTGATTCGGCATTGGCCTACTTTACAGGAAGCGCTGAAAGACAAACGCGAGGTACTGGTCTGGCGGCAGACCATTCGTCAGCAATATGAACGGTGGCAACAGCTTAAGCTCAAAAAAGTTTCGCCGGAACAATTAGCCAAGTGGTTATTGCAAGGTTATCCCTTAGAACGCGGCTTACAATGGTTAAGGGAGCGTCCTAAAGACTTAACCGGCGAAGAAGAACCATTCATTATTGCAAGTCACCAGCAGTTACAACATCAGCAACGCTGGCTGAAACGCGGCCGATATACGCTCGTGTTCGTGGGAGTTGGCTTGTTGCTGGCCACCTTGATTCAGTTTTTATGGATCAATCCGAATCAAGCGTCCTGGAATCTTGCTGCTCGCGCCTTGTGGATACGAACCAGTTACGGGGTATTCGAAGTTAGACCCGACTGGTTGCCGGAAATGAAAACTATAGGGTCAGGCACATTTCAAATGGGTTCCAGCGCTGAAGACATTGAAAATGGGTCGGCGGGTAGTGATGAAGGTCCAAGACATTCGGTAACTTTTGCCGCTCCCTTCGCAATCGGCGTCTACGAAATCAAGTTTTCAGAGTATCAAGTGTTCGTTCACGACACCCAAAATAATCACTTTCAGTGTCAAAGTGATCAGAAGCCCAAGCTTGATGATAATAATTGGGGTTTTGATGATAGACCAGCTATCAACGTTTCATGGGATGACGCGACCTGCTACGCAAAGTGGCTGTCTTTGTTGACAGGCAACAAGTTTCTGATGTGTCAACACTTTTCCGGACACATGGTTAAGCAGCTTTGTGCTGCAATTCGTAGTCTACTGGGGACAAATAGCCATTGGCAGAATGCAATCGCTCCCGGTTGTAAAAAATTTCAATATATTCGAACACAGCCTGCCTAGCTTCCGCTCGAGTTGTGTAAGTCTGATGATGAATTAGCTCGGTTTTCAAGGTATGAAAAAAACTTTCTGACACCGCATTATCCCAGCAGTTACCCTTGCGGCTCATGCTCTGCCGGATGCCGTGCTGCTTTAATAGCGCTCGGTGGCTCTCCGAAGCATATTGACTACCTCGATCACTATGCCACAACAAGCCCTTTGCCGGTTTTCGTTGCCAAATAGCCATCAGCAACGCGTCGTTAACCAGTTTAGCCCGCATATGTTCGGCCATTGACCAGCCGATCACTTGCCGTGAATACAAATCAATCACTACGGCTAAATACAACCAGCCTTCTTGGGTATGGATATAGGTAATGTCGCCTACATAAGCCTGATTGGGCTGGCTAACGGTAAATTGCCGATCCAACTGATTCGGGGCAATCGGCAAATCATGCTGGGAATTCGTCGTGGCTTTAAATTTTCGTTTGGTTTTACACGCCAACTCGGCTTCTCGCATCAATCGGCCTATGCGTCGACGACTGACGGTTCGATCTCGATTTAGTAACGACTTCTGGAGTCGCCGGGTTCCATAAGTCGCGCGGCTTTTCTTAAAAATCTCTTGGATAACGCCTGTTAGCTCAATATCATCCTTCTCGCCACGGGTTTGAATCCTATGCCACCAAGCGTAGTAAGCGCTTCGAGAAACTTGCATAAACTGACACATCGCTCCAATTGAAAATTCGCTAACATGCTTTTTAATCCAGGCGTACCTTACCGTTGTTCCTTGGCAAAGTACGCTGCCGCCTTTTTTAGCAGATCGCGCTCCTCTATTAAGCGAGCGTTTTCTTTCTTCAGGCGCTTTAATTCTTCATATAAATGTTCGTCAGAACGCACTGTCTTGTCCTGCTCTACGGGGCGACTGTATTTGTTGATCCAGGTATGCAGGGTGTTTTCGTTAACGCCTAAGTCTCTGGCGGTTTGCGCAATGGGTTGGTCGGATTCGTTGGCCAGCTTGACTGCTGACGATCTAAATTCGGCTGTATACGTTTTGGGTTTTTCTTGGCTCATTTAGGACTCACACTCTTTTCAGATTATTTTAAATTGTGTGTCCGGTTTAGTGTAGCCACATCAATCATCCTGGGCGTCCTGTTTCCCGATAAACACTGTCACGCCGATACTTGCAGTGCAGTGATGCTCAATGACACTAACCGTGTGGTCGAGCTTGATATCGAGATGATACGGGGCAGACAAGGCGGCGCGGATCTTGTCCGCAATGCTCTGGGCTTGCGCAGTTGAGTTAGCCTTATCCGTATCGAGTTCGCTGACCATGACCACAAACTCATCCCCACCAAATCGGGCCACGGTGTCCATCTCTCGCACACAGCTTTTTAGCCGGTTGGTCACTTCCAATAGCAGTAAATCGCCGGCGTCATGCCCATAGATATCATTGAGTGGCTTGAAATTGTCCAGATCAAGAAACATCAGTGCCGCGTAGTTCTGACTGCGAACACTGGCAACCATCACCTGCTGCAAGCGATCATTCAGCAATCGGCGGTTAGGCAACCTGGTGAGGGGGTCATGATAGGCCAACTGCCTGATCTCATCCTCGATCCGCTTACGATCCGTAATGTCCATGTAGGTGCCGACATAGTTGATGACATTTTCCTTGCTATCCCTCACCGAAGTAATCGTGACCCAATGCGGGTGTATCTCACCGTTCTTGCACCGGTTCCATATTTCGCCTTGCCATTCGCAGGTGCGGACGAGTTGTTGCCACATCGCATTATAAAAACTCTCGTCATGGCGACCAGACTTGAGAAAGTTCATCTTGCTACCAATGGCTTCTTCAGCCTGATAGCCCGTGATTTTGGTGAATGCCTGATTGACTCGCATCACCACATCCTGTGGATTGGTGACCACAATACCTTCCTGCGCTTCAAATGCCGCCGCCGCAATACGCAATTCTAATTCTGTCCGGTGGTGTTCTGTAAAGTCTCTGGCGATCTTGGAAGCGCCTATCACTTTGCCTGCATCATCGATAATGGGAGAGATGGTGGCCGATATGTTGATTAAACTGCCGTCTTTGCGGCAGCGCACAGTCTCGAAGTGATCAACCCTTTCCCCACGGGCGAGCTTCGCCAGTATCTCAGGCTCCTCATTATACCGATCAGGTGGAATCAGCATTTGCATCGGATGGCCGATCGCTTCCTGTGCCGAGTAGCCAAAGATTTTCTCGGCGCCATCGTTCCAGCTTTCAATAATGCCATCCAACGTTTTGCTGATAATCGCGTCATCCGTGGACTTCACAATGGCTTCGAATCTCCGAGTGGCATTGTGCTGTTTGGCGAGTTGTTGGTCACGTCGGCGAAGTGCTCTCAGGACAACGACAACCGTCACCCCACCAGCGGCCATGACGATAAGTGTCAGCGCAAGTAGTAGTGATTGAAAATGGACAAGGGATGACGCTGATTTTTGCTCAGCCTGCTCTGCGAAGTATTTGGCCTTCTGCGCTGAAAAGTCGACGACATAGTCAAGTTTCGAAATTAAGGCTTCATAGATGGGCGCTGTTCTCGTCATCATGAATTCTTCTGCGTCGGCACGGGGCCCTTCAATCAGAAGCGCGATCAGTTGAGTGCGCTCACTTCTCCATGATTGAGTCAAATCACGCGCCGTGCGAACTTGAGTGATGTCACCGAGAAAGTTGGCTTCTATTGTGAGCAGGCTGCGATCGAGTGTGTCGTCGAATGCGCTGATGTGCTCTACGATGTCAGAATGGATCTTGCTGTGGTCAGCGATTGCATAGAGTAGCTCATTGCGAATTCTGGAGACTGCCAGCCTCGCTTCACGCGCGGCCGCATTGACCTGAAACGGATGGCTATAGAGTTCACCAGTTTGCGTTCCGAGCTCGGTTATAGTCTGATTGATTTGTGCTCCAACGTAGCCCAGCGCGGCCAAGGCAACCAGATACCCGATTGTGATCGTGAACAGAAGGAAGCGGTATGTTTTGAACGATGAGATCAAATGCATTACTTTTTGCTTAAATTGGGGTGGCTGAGCGATGTAAAGCTACCCTGCACGATAAATGATTGCAAGTTATTGGTGGCGCGGTCGGGATATGATCTCAAGTCCAGACACTTACGGAACAGATACGAACATAGAAGTCAGCTTCGTAACCGAAACCAGCCGCTCATTTTCAATGGTTTTCAGAGACTTGAATGTCGCAAAATGGCCGTTGGATGCGGTCACCAAAGACTGCTTTGGAGACCTCCCGTTCCAAAAATCTGGATATGCCGACTGGCCGGTTTAGAGAAACTCGACAGTCAAGCTTGGGTCGTAAAAAGCCGATTGGTTCACTGTATTGCGTCAATTTTGGAAGGACTGGAGGCCAGTTTTCATTTGCAATTAAATTGAGCCCACGAAAATGGATTGCGAGCCAACAGCCAACACCGATAAATGCAACTTCATTTGCAGATAATCTGAGCCGATCTCCATTTTCAGTTGCAATTAATTTGAGCCCAAAACTGCGCTAAATGCGAGCCCGACGGTTTTCAAACGCGAGCCATTACAACTACAGATATTTACCGGAATTTTACCTTTTCGGGGGATGGGCAAAAATAGCCATCTTCAGGACAGGACAGGCTGCAGTGATTATGAGATCCTTCAAAGCCACACGGTCTTAAAAACTACAGACATGCCAAAACCGACGCCTGTTATTCACAGTCGTCGATTTTGGCATCCATGCATGCAGCTATGAACCGCATGTTCAGATTAGAATAATTCGCCTAGAATACAAGCCCAGTTGCAAATAAGCCACCGCCCTAGTTAATAAGATAAGGCATTTTATAGTGTTAATTTTGGTGACTTAGTTTGTTCCTCGTTGCTTCGCTGAATAACGCTTTTGTTTTTCTCGTCGTTAAAAATATCAATGCCCTGCTCCACTGTAATTAATCCACGGTCAATCATGTTACAAAGTCCTTCGCGTAATGCCATCAGCCGGATGATAATCGGGTCATTTGGATGGTCGCCAAGAAGAGCTTTATTTTGCTCAACCGACTTTGTGTCGTGGCAGTAATTTTCGCCTTCTTTCATTCCATCAGCATGTGATAGCGGCAAAAATAACAGCAACAGAAAAAGTAGAGATTTAAAATCACACATAAGCAGCACCGTATTGCCAAAAATTAACCATTTAGTTCGCTTTAGAATAGTGCAATAAATGGAATTAAGCTTGAATGGCCGCTCACTTTTATAGTTAGATATTTATAGGAGCAATTTACAGTTTTTAATTTACTAAAAAAGCGGTGTCGTAATCGCATCGTAAAACGATATGATGTCATATCATATCATTGCACACCATATCATTTTGTCAGCTCATTGATGGGTACGTTTAAACAAACGACACCAAAGTCCCATAGAATTTATTGAAAGCCCACTAATGGCGT
The DNA here is from genome assembly GCA_013141375.1 of Methylococcaceae bacterium. GTDB lineage: Bacteria > Pseudomonadota > Gammaproteobacteria > Methylococcales > Methylomonadaceae > JABFRC01. The sequence continues at coordinate 10,420 of JABFRC010000149.1, forward strand.
GGCTTTATGCCATTTTCAAGCTTCCCAACTTTAACCATGTTTAATCTGCCATTTTTTTGGAGGCCTTAACCATCATTACTCATTAGCTCGGAAGGTATAGAAAAAACGAACGTTGAAACGATAAAGAAAATTAGACAAAAATGCCTGATATTCCTTTATGTTTCCTTACGGAAAAAGCTGTAATTTCCGGTATTCATCGAATAGTGCAGCGCCGGCACGAGTGCGCGGCAACACATTGGAAGTTTATGACTTGCCTCCGCTCAAAATCCTATGGGACTTTGGTGTCGTTTGTTTAAACTGACCCTACTTAGCAGCATAACCTCCTCTTTGCCACTTTAGCCAGTGCCCGTTGCCTTTCCAGTGCCTGATCAAACGACTCCCCGGGCTTTGCAATATCCGATAATGAAGTACCAGTCAAACGCGCAATAACAGCCGCCTTGGTTTCTCCTGGTCTAGCTTGCCTGTTAATTTCGTCATCAGTCAGGTGTTTATGAGCCTTCGGCGCATCCTTTAAGCCAAACTGAAACTGAAAATGCGTGATCGTTTTTCCAGATTTACGCTGGCCATACTTTACCCAAAAATTGGAATGTTCATTGATTTCCTGAATAGCTGGATCAATTACACGTTTCTTCAAATCAACGACTCGACTGTATTTGTCGCCTACCTGGAACTGTTGTTTAAACCATTCGACTTCGATTTCACGCTCACCAGCCGAGCTCCATTGCACTAACAGCTCATACAGCCTGATTGAATACACGCT
>JABFRC010000157.1 GCA_013141375.1 Methylococcaceae bacterium
CCTTCAACACTTGTTGCAGTCGCGTTGCCTTCAATGCCGCTTTTACTTTGATGTAACCATGGTTCATGTCTAGTTGGCCATCAAAAATGCCTGTGTTCGGCGTGTGCCCAATAGCGACAAATACACCGTGAACATCAATTTCTTTTGTTGATCCGTCTTGGGTGTTTTTAATTCTAATGCCGGTAACGCCCATGTTGTCGCCCAGCACTTCATCTAATTCAGCATACCATTCAATTTCGACGTTGCCAGTTTTGGATTTTTCAATCAACTTATCAGAGAGGATTTTTTCAGAGCGGAATTTGTCACGACGATGAATGACAGTTACCTTAGAAGCAATGTTAGACAAGTACAAGGCTTCTTCAACAGCAGTGTTGCCGCCGCCGATAACAGCTACGTGCTTATTTCGATAGAAAAAACCATCACAAGTTGCGCAGGCAGAAACACCTTTGCCTTTGAAAGCTTCTTCAGAGTCAAGACCTAAATAACGTGCTGATGCTCCTGTGGCGATAATTAATGCATCAGCTGTATAAGTGCCGGCATCGCCTTTTAGCGTGAATGGGCGGGAGGATAAGTCGGTAGTATGAATATGGTCATAAACGATTTCGGTATCGAAACGTTGTGCGTGTTTAAGCATTCTTTCCATAAGTGCCGGACCTTGTAAGCCTTCGACATCACCAGGCCAATTGTCAACTTCCGTGGTGGTGGTTAATTGGCCGCCTTGCTGAATGCCAGTAATAATTACCGGTTTTAGGTTGGCACGTGCCGCATAAATTGCCGCAGTATAACCAGCTGGTCCAGAGCCTAGAATTAGTAGTCGGCTGTGTTTAACATCACTCATCAAAAATCTCCACAAAGGTTATAAATTCAAACAGCGGCAATTATGGCGATCAAAGCGACACGCGTAAATGCTTTAAAGCTCAAAATGTTAACAGAGTCCGAAGATTTATCGTCAGGGCATTTTAATGTAAGGTCTTCGGTTAATGGTCTATAATCTTGTTTTTTTTAGAATTACTCGTTTGGATTGATTGCGATGGCCGCTGTGATGGAAGAGAAAACGTTTCGAGGTTTCCGTGAGATCGCTTTGTTGGGGTTTTCAGCCGGGGCAATATTTTTTCTAATTGCACTGATTACATTTAGTAATGAAGACGCCGGATGGACACACAGTGGCTCAATCCAGGCGATCGCCAATTCAGGCGGTGTTTTTGGCGCTTGGTTATCCGATTTCATGCTGAGTTTTTTCGGACTGGTCGCCTACCTCTTTCCTGTTATGACTTTCTGGTACGGATTGCTGATTTATCGTTTTGGCAGTCAGCTCAAAGAAAACATGCTGTTTGGCTTGAATCTATTAGGCGCAGTGGCCACCGTTGTCGCTACTTCTGCCTTGTTCTATTTGCACTTATTAAGAACCCAAATTGAATTGCCTGGTAATTCCGGCGGCATTTTGGGGCAGGAAGTTGGTGAGGCCTTGCTGGTTAACTTTGGCAATTCGGGCGCAACTTTATTCCTGATTGTGTTGATGCTGACCGGGATTACGTTGATTACCGGCGTATCCTGGATGAAGATGTTGGATATTATTGGCAAGTACACTGTCATGCTACTTCGGTTGATTGGGATAGGCACCTTGAAGTTATCGTCGGCTCATGAGTTTGTTACTTCCGCTGAATCTTTGGTCGCGAAAAAAAGCCCAATCAAAAAAAATACGCCCGCCACTACAACGCTGCCGATTGAAAGTGTCCATGCTTTCCAAGAAAAAACCGAGCAAAATACAAAAGTCATTAAAAAGGTCAAAGCCTCATACGATCCCAGCAAAGGTGTTTTGCCTTCCCTGGAATTGCTTGATAAGCGAGATACCCGTGTTAAAGGTTACTCATCCATCGAATTAGAGGAAATGTCCCGTCTGGTTGAAGACATTCTCAACGATTTTAACGTGGTTGTGGAAGTCGTCGGCGTGTTGCCTGGACCGGTCATTACTCGTTTTGAGCTGCAACCTGCCGCCGGGGTCAAAGTCAGCCGCATCAGCAGTTTGTCCAAAGACTTGGCCAGAGCCTTGTCCGTGACTAGCGTACGTATTGTCGAAGTCATTCCCGGTAAATCCGTCGTTGGTCTTGAGATTCCGAATCAAGAGCGTGAAATGGTGACCCTGCGGGAACTTTTGGTTGCTAGTCCGTTTGTTAAAGCTAAGTCACTATTGACGCTGGCGATGGGTAAGGATATTTCCGGAACGCCACTGGTTGCCGATCTGGGTAAAATGCCCCATGCGCTAGTGGCCGGTACTACAGGTTCTGGTAAGTCTGTTGCCATCAATACCATGATTCTCAGTCTGTTGTACAAAGCGACTCCAGAAGAAGTAAGGATGATCATGATTGACCCGAAAATGCTTGAATTATCGGTTTACGAAGGCATTCCGCATTTGCTGACACCGGTAGTGACCGACATGAAGGAAGCCAGTAATGCCTTGCGCTGGGCTGTGGCCGAAATGGAAAGACGCTACAAATTGATGTCGAAAATGGGCGTAAGAAACTTGGCCGGTTTCAATCAGCTCATTGAAGATGCCGAGGCCCGAGGCGAGTTCATCCGTGACCCGATGTTTCAAATGCTGAATCCGCTGGAAGAGGGCGAAGATTTTCCGGTGCTGACCACTTTGCCCAGTATCGTCATTGTGATTGATGAATTAGCCGACATGATGATGATCGTCGGTAAGAAAGTCGAAGAGCTGATTGCCCGGCTAGCACAAAAAGCCCGCGCGGCAGGTATACACTTAATATTGGCTACTCAACGGCCCTCTGTGGATGTATTAACGGGACTGATCAAAGCCAACGTACCGACACGGATTTCCTTTCAGGTATCCTCTCGCATCGACTCCCGTACTATTCTCGACCAAGGCGGAGCGGAAACCCTATTGGGCAACGGCGATATGCTGTTCTTGCCTTCCGGCACCAGCATTCCCATTCGTGCTCACGGCGCTTTTGTTGACGACCATGAAGTGCATCGCGTGGTCGAGTTCTTAAAACAAACCGCACCGCCTAATTATCTCGACGAAATTACCCGCGAATCTTTTGATTCAAGTGACGGATATAGTTCAGGTGGTGGCAGCGGCTTCGGCGGTGATTCTGAAAATGACGCCTTATACGATGAAGCCGTGCGATTCGTTACCGAATCGCGGAAAGCCTCAATTTCCAGCGTACAACGACGTTTTAAGATTGGTTACAACAAAGCAGCAACCTTGGTTGAAGCCATGGAAGCCGCCGGTGTCGTCAGCGGTGCTGAAACTAATGGCTCTCGAGTCGTATTAGCGCCGCCACCGCCGAGGGATTAAAACTTTGTGTAGAGGCCGGAGTAGCGAAATAAAATAATGAAACACAGTCCCATAAGACCTGATATCCAGTTTCTTAGAGGTATTGCAATACTTGCCGTCCTGGTATATCACTCTGAACTAATTTCTCTTTCAGGTGGATATTTAGGCGTAGATATTTTTTTTGTGATTTCGGGATATTTAATTACGTCGCTCATTTTAAGAGATCTATCGTCAAATCAATTTTCGTTTTTCCAGTTTTATGCCAGACGAGCGAAACGACTCCTTCCTGCGGCCTATTGCACTTTAATTTTTGTTACGCTTCTAAGTTTTAAAGTATTGACCAAATCCCAGTGGGACGACTTTATAAAGCAATTAATTGGCACAGCTACATTTACTGCCAACATTGTTCTGCCTTTTCAAACGGGTTATTTTGAAACTACGTCGGCACAGAAACCATTGCTTCATACTTGGTCTCTGTCCGTTGAAGAGCAATATTATTTATTTATACCGCTTATACTTTTCGTCATTAAGCCAAAATGGCATTTTGCGTCCCTTGTTACGGGCGCTATGCTCAGCTTGTTTATTTGCATCTTCTTCGTGAGTTTTCCATTTAGTTATTGGAGATTTCCAACCATAGATTCTGAAACGGCTGCTTTTTTCCTGTTACCGACGCGTGCCTGGGAAATGTTGGCAGGATCGATATTGGCTTGGTTGATGATGCATTCCTCTCATTTTAAACTTCCAAATATTGCCAGATGTTTAGCGGTTATTCTGATTTTCTTCTTATGTGCGTTCCCTATAGATAGTGTTCATCCACGAGAAAATGCGATTTTAGTCGTCATTGCTACTGCAATAATCATAGCCGGGGAAGGTCACTGGCTTCCTCAAAATAGAATGACGCTAGCCATAGAAAAAATTGGCGATTGGTCTTATTCACTCTATTTGATTCATTGGCCTTTGTTTGCTCTCTCAAGAAGTGCTTATTTGGGGGAAACTCCTAAACATATTAAATTCTTATTGATATGTATTTCGATAGTATTGGCCTATTTACAATATGAATATATAGAGCAGCGATTTAGATATGGGTGGCAGGCAAATAAAACCAAGACATTTAAATGGTTAGCTGCAGCAACATGCATAGTGATTATTGCCCCGATGGCAGGGACAGTTATCAGGGAATTCAATAGTTCAACTAATCTTGATTATATGAGTATGCCCAATTTTGGACTGAAAGAGACTTGTGCAGCTGGCAAAATATTTTCAAATCAAAAAGAGTGCGAAACCGCAGATCAACCGATTTACGCTGTATGGGGTGATAGTTACAGCATGCATTTGATTCCAGGTCTTAAGCTGGAAAACACGATAGGCAAATCAATGATTCAGGTCACTAAAGCAGCGTGCGCGCCTATATTGGGAGTTGCTTCTATAGACTCGAACTATAACGAAATATGGGCAAAAGGCTGTTTAGATTTTAATGAAAAGGCTATTAACTTTATCCAGAATAGTCAGTCCATTAAATATGTCATCATGGGATCCCCTTATTCAGGTTATTTTGATTATGGCAATTTAACTTTATTCTTCGATGGTAAAAAAATAATCGGGAGTAGATCAATCGCTGTCGAACAAATGATAACGACAATAGAGCGACTTAGAGCCTTTGGAAAACAGCCGATTTTAGTGGCTCCACCACCCAGGCCCGGATTTAATATCGGTGAATGCTGGGAACGAAAAAGCGCGGGCTTACTGGTGCTTGGACGATCTAATTGTAATTTTTTAATCGAAGAATATTATGCATTTCAACGTGGCATTATTGACGGACTAAATGAAGTGCAACGCCGCACACATGTCGATATTGTTTGGTTCGATAAAATTATCTGCGACACTGGAGTTTGTCAAACGATGTTGGCAGATGGTATTTCAATTTACAAAGATGGAGGGCATTTAACTGTTCCTGGGTCTGAATGGCTTGTGCCAAAATTAGATTTAATTCGTATGGCACGTTAAATAATTTATATCGCTTTTTTAAAGGCCACTTATAACTTTAAGCTTGCTTTTTCAATCTGGCATATACAAATTGCCGGAAAATCTCACAACTCTCGTCCCATATTGGATGACGTTCGAAAGCTGCTAGAGCATTCCGGCTCAAGGTCAGCAAAAGCTCGCGGTCATCATGCAATTGTTGCAACAGATTAGCCAAGGCTTGGTGGTCTTCAACGGCTATTAGATAGCCGTTGTCGCCATGTTTGATAATTTCTTTGGCCGCGCCTGCGGTGGTGCCGATAACAGGTAGACCGAATTGCTGGGCTTCTACATAGACAATACCGTAGCTTTCATAAGCGGAAGGCAGCACCATCAGATGATGTTGTTGGTAGAGATCAGCTAGTAGCTGGCCTTGTATCGGGCCTTTGAGGATTACTTGATTTTGCAGATGCGCAGACTGAATAAGTTTCTGGATTTCTTCAACATAGTCAGGTTCCATATCCAGACGACCGGCCACGGTGACTTGAAAATCGGCTGCAGAAAGTTCGCCCAGCGCCTTGATCAGTACATGCAAACCCTTACGCCGGATGACATTGCCTACGACCAATATTTTTAATGGGCCAGGTGCTAGCACTTTCTGGCTGATAGCGTCCAGATTTATGCTTGGATCGGGAAAATGATCACCCGCCGGCACGGCAATACAGTGGGGTGGTAACTGGTTGTTTAGTAAGCCACTCACTTGTTTCAGCGTGGTTTGGCTGTTGGCGATGACTCCGGAAACCGATTTCAGATAATGTTGTTCAATTGCATGGTAAAACCAGCGACTGTACCAGGGATGGTGATCGAAGCTGGACAGCAAGTGGACCAGCGTGACGATGGGGATCTTGAGTTGCTGACTTAAGTGCCGATTCAGTAAAACTACTGAAGGATGCACCATCGCATCCTGAATCAAAATATCAACTTTAGCGGCAGCAATGTGTTGATGACAGGCGTTGTTGAAATTATCGCCCAGATGCCGCCAATAGTTGCGCGGCGGCAGGCTGATAATCTCGACCTGATCGCTCTGGCTGCGCAGATAAGAAACCAGTTTGCGGTTATAGAGATAGCCGCCACTTAATGTCTCCATCTCGCCATAGATTAACAGGCCGATACGCATGGCTGGATTTAGAACTCTTGTCGATAGCCCGCCCAGCAGGTGGCGTTTTCCCAGAGTTTTACGCGTAGAGTGCCGGTGCCGGGGGGATTTATCGCGGCAAGCAATTGTTCGCAAATAATGCGACTGAAATGTTCGATGCTGGGATTCAGCCCGGCAAATTCGGGCTTGTCGTTGAGCATTTGATCGCGAAAGTTGCCGACAATAGAATCCAGTGCCGCTTCGATGGCGACGATGTCCACGAGGTAGCCGTGCTGGTCCAGCTGTTCGGCTTCAATGCTGACTTCAGCAACATAATGATGGGCGTGAGGAAAGTTTTCACTTCCCCAATCACCGCCGATTAAAAAATGGTTGGCGATAAATTCACGGGTGACGGCTACGGTATACATTTTTGTTTTTCCTATGGTTTTTTTGGGGCTCTTTATTTTCCCCTTTGTAAAGGAGGAGTTGAGAGGGATTAATAAATGCCGGTTTTTAATAAATAAAAACAGCTTGTAAAACGCTTTCCGGCCTTTGGTCTAGTTGCTCATAAATGCTGCCGGCCTGATCGAGCGCCACCCGATGGCTAATCAGCTGTTGTGGACGCACTTGTCGAATCATCTCCCAGGCCGTCTGAAAGCGACGGGTTTTATCCCAGCGTCCATGTAATTCAGGCGCAATGGTGCTGACTTGGCTGCTGACGAATTTAATCCGGTTGCGATGTGCGGCACCGCCGAGCTGGATATTGGCGGATTTATTGCCATACCAGCTGCCGATGACGATGCGGCCGGAATAGCTGCATAAATCGATCGCCAAATTCAACGCCTCAGGTACGCCACTGATTTCATAGATCAAATCAGCACCGGCACCAGGCGTTGCCGATAGATCTACTGGCAATCGCAAATCTTGTTTCAGTGTGGCGACTTGATCTGCCGAGATGGGGTCAAAGACCTGTTGCACGCCAAGTTGCAACGCGCGGGTGCGACGTTCGGCAATGCCCTCCAATGCAATCAATCGATCAAGAGGAAATTTCGCCAATAGGCTCGACAGCAACAGGCCGACAATGCCTTGTCCCAATACCACAACGCGTTCTCCCAGCCCAGGATTGCCGTCCAACACCAAATTGACCGCGGTTTCCATATTGGCCAAAAACACAGCCGCCTCAGGCTCTATGTCATCCGGTAACACAATCAGCTGATCCGGCGTGGCAATAAAATGACTGACGTGGGGCTGAAATGAAAATACCAACTTATCCAGCCAGTAGGCATCGACAGCGGCACCGATTTGCTCGACACGGCCGACGCAGGCGTAGCCATATTGCAAGGGGTAAGTTTGCTGATTTTGCAAAGACTCAAGCGTGGCATCCAAAGCAATATCGGTTGGAAGTTGTCCTCGGTAAACCAGCATTTCAGTACCGGCACTAATACCGGAACAATGGCTTTTAACCAATAGTTGCCCCGATGATAACGTCGGCAAGGCTTGTTCGCGGATTTCTACTTGGCGTGGATGAGTAAACCAAAGTTGACGAGCTTTCACGATTTGACTGGCTCCTGATAGTGTAAATTTCCCCACATGATCAAATCATCGCCCAGCATTTGTGTATGCAATGGGCGAATTTGCGGTAATTGAAGTTTATTGGTGATGCCTAAATTGCCAACTCCCTTGTAGCCGCCAACCAGCGTCGGGGCTATTGTCAGCACCAGCGCATCAGCTAATTGCGCTTTCAAAAACGCGGTGATGACCTGGCTGCCGCCTTCTACCATCAGCATCTTGATACCTTTTTTCCACAGCAGAGTTAAGGCTTCGGCCAAATTGATTCGACCTTCGGCATCGCCTTCCAGTGTGATGATTTCAACCTGATCGCCAAACTCGCTACCCTTACTTAAGCTGGTTAATACCCAGCAAGTTTGATCAGGATGTTGGCAAAGACGTGCATTTGTCGGCAAACGTAGGCGACTGTCCAGCACGATGGGTTGCGGATTTGTGCCCGGCCAGTTGCGTACAGTAAGCTGAGGATCATCAGTCAGCACCGTACCAATGCCGACCAGAATACCGTCATGCAAACTGCGCAATTGATGGGTAAGGCGAGTAGACTCAGCGCCGCTCAATGCCAGTGACTCACCCGAACGAGTGGTGATGCTGCCATCCCAGCTTTGGGCGTAACTTAAGGTGACAAATGGCCGAGTGGCAGACGCTGAGTTGTGCTTGTGAGCAGTCAACCAATGTTCAATTTGCTGGTTGATAGTCATCAAGCTTACTTAAAAAAGCGACTGGAGATGGGGCGGCTGTTAGATGCATAAATCCATTTATTAGATATTGAAGCTGTGTGAGTGCGGAATTATATCACGAATATTTCCGTGTTCATTAACGCGGCTAGGCAGGCATTTATTGAAGTTAAAAAACACTTTGTTAAATGATGTGTGTATTCCGACTTCAAGCTCGCAATGCATTTCGATACAATCCCAGCCAGATTTTGAATGCTTTTGATCGGCCAGCAGTCGATGGAGTGGATTCTAATGAATGGTCGCTCGTGCGTTAATAGCTGTCATTGATGCAAGTCAGACATCCAATACTCTTACTTAAATCTCTTCGATATCCGCAATACGGCCAGTTCTGGAGGGAGCTGCGACGGAAGGGTATTGGAGATAATGGCTTCCCATAGTCGAAAGACACGACTGGTGTTAGTTTGTGGAATTACTCCGCCTTTGACCGTTTTATCCAAGTTTCTGGCTTGTAGGTATGCCTTGACGACAGTTTCAACCGGAAAATGCTCACGTTTTAAGCTTGTCTTGTTATATTCTCCAAGCCAGTCTCGCAAAGATTTCTCTACTGCTTTTGCGTTGTCTAGTTCCGTCACTGCATCTTTGTCTACGTGGTGAAGCAGCAGCCAAAGCTCAAAACAAGGTTTGCTTAACGCCACGGATATGCCTTTTTCTTTGGCTTCTTTGATGATTCGACTAAATGCTTTTATGTGGGGACCATTAACATAATGGTCGGTGTCCAGAAGCATCCAGCGTTCATCTTCCTCTTCATGCTCGACATCCTCCAGCCGCTGTAGAACATCAATAGCGTGACATCTGTTTTCATCCTCCGGTGTTTCAATTACACACACTTGCACTCTTGGGAGACGGAAAAAATTGAAATATTGTTTTGGCGCATAGGTGTCATCGCAAGCGACAATAAACAGTCTGTCGTCACGTAGACTGTCGGTATCCCTGTTTAGTGGCCTGGGTTTGAGCGTTTTTATTAAACTCATTGAGACAACTTTTCATTTTCCAGCAAAGTATTTAAATCTCCCAGAAAAGGGATAGCGCCATATCGCCCTTGCAAATAGCGCTTGCGAATGTCTTGGTCTGTCCGAACATTAAAATCAGCCAATGAATATATATGACTAGCCCCTGCTTGGTCTTTTTCCGCAAACCATATTTCATCACGACGCAGCATATCTAAATCCAGCAAATTCGATTCGTGCGTTGTGATGATGATTTGATGTCTACCGCCTTGGCAGGATTTTAGGAAAAACTCCAAAAATTGTTTTGCCAAAATAGGGTGCATGCTGCGGTCGATTTCATCGATAAAAAAAACCGCATTGCCTGATTGCAAGAAGTGTAATGCTGGCAGGAGGTTTAATAGACGGCGGGTGCCGTCGGATTCCTCACTTAAATCCAATGGAATTATCTTGCCTTGCTGATGTTCATGCGCAGCTTGAATGCTTATTCGATAAAAATGGTTTTCCTCGCTGCGTTCGATCAAGAGCTCATTGCCTTGTTCAAGACTAATGACGGCAATACCGTCCTTATCTTCGACTATATCTTCCAATAATTTAGAAACGAATTTTTTTGGCAGCAGGTTACGCAGCTCTTCTTCGCTGATTTCAGTTTTTTGCGGTTGTAAATGAGTTACGCCGGTAGAGGCTGATCTAAGAAAATCTCCGGCAAATGTTAAGAACTTTGAATCACTAGCTAATAAGTGTCCAAGCGAACCGAAAGAGGAATCCGGCCCGATGAATGTCAAATTGTCATCGAACCATTTAATGATATTCGTTAATTCACCGTCATAATCTGCACTATCCAATGTTGCCTGAATGGTTGCTAGGAACGATTGGTTTTGCAGTCCGCCGACTTTAAATAAGGCACCTAGCTTACCCGTTTTGAATTTTTTATTGCCGGGTTCAACATGAACATTGCCATTTTCATCAATTATTCGTTCATACAAAATTTTTTGTTTTGAGCCGACTACTTCGTACAACCATTCTTCAATAATTTTATCGTCATCGACTTTGAGTCCGTAGCGATACAGTTTACTGTCAGCAATAAATTGAAGATCGAATTCGGAAGGTTCGTCAGCTTCTGCTCCAAAGCAGAATTTTTCGCGCGCCATGCCGCTGTTTTTTTTTCGCGGCTTGAGAGCGATAGATTTGAGATAGTGTAGTGCTTTAAAAAGGTTGGATTTCCCGGCACCGTTTGCGCCGTATAGAACAGCAGTTTTAAGTACTTTTTCTTTGGTTCCTGGAATAGAGCATGCGTGATCTTCATGGCTACCACTAAGACGATTGCTGGCAACTAGCGATAAGGTCTGTTCCGAAGAAAAGGAACGGAAATTGGAGACGGAGAACGAAACAATCATGTGTTTATTTGTGACTTTTTCACATATTTTAGATTTTTTG
>JABFRC010000095.1 GCA_013141375.1 Methylococcaceae bacterium
AGGTGTAGGTGTAGGTGTAGGTGTAGGTGTAGGTGTAGGTGTAGGTGTAGGTGTAGGTGTAGGTGTAGGTGTAGGTGTAGGTGTAGGTGTAGGTGTTGGAGTTGGAGCTGCTTGCACGGTTACAGTAACAAAATCACTTGTCTTGCCTTTTTCATCATCGGTCACAGTAAGCTTAAATATTAGATCTGCTGAAGTAATATTTTTAGGCAGCTCAATAGGACTTGTGAATGTGGGTTTATCGATTTTAGTGCTCGATAATCTCACTTTTGGTCCCTTTGTTTGTGACCATGCATAGGTTTTAATAAAGCCATCACTATCGGGATCATTGCCCGAGCCATCAAGTGAAACGGGTGTGCTTACCGGGACGATTTGATCAACGCCGGCATTAACGGTTGGCGGGGTATTTACAGGTTTCACTGTCACTATTCGCTTTGCTTTAGCGCTAGGTAATCCTTCGTTATCGGTAACCACAAGCGTAAAGGTTAGTCGTGTCAGTTTTTTAACTAATGGGGCAATGAAAGTCGCCTGATCCGGGGTTGGATTTGAGAGCTCTACAATTTGGAGACCGCCCACTTGAGCCCAGGTATAGTCAACAATACTACCGGTTTCCCTGTCATAGCTATTTGTGCCTATAAGCGTAACCACTGCTTGTTCATCGACAGCAGAAACTTTATCGATTTTAGCAACAGGCTTTTTGTTTGCTGCTTCTGCGTTAGTTGATATCAGCATAGACAGGCTAATCATGAATAACCAAGCCAATGATGACTGCCAATCTTGGTTTTTTAAAAATGAAAACATAATGTGTCCCTTAATAGTGAATTAGGCCTTGGCTTTTCGAGTATGAGTTTTCGTTTTAGTTATGGCAGGCAATGCATTTGGGGTGCTGAGAGCTGGACATTATTAAGGAAAATATTCCAAGAGGCGGTATCAATCGGTGCATTTGGATAGCCCTTAAAGTGAATCCAAAAGGCCTTGATATTTTTGAAATCGTCCATGAGTGTTACTGTCCCGTTAAATCCACTGCTTACTGTTTGATATGCAACCTGATTGGGATAGGGGCCGGAACCTGTATAGACTCGCGGATTATTATCTATATCTTTTGGTTGTTGGTCGCCAGGCCATTGCCAGCTATGTAAGTCCGGGTTATAGGCTTCACTAAAACCTAATATCTCCCATTGTCCGGAATTGTCAGAAGCATCAAGATGAAAAGAGTCCAAGCTGAATGCAGTAAGGTTTTCTGTCGTGATATAGATGCCCGCGGCATCAGCATGATGATTTAGTTTAATATCGACACCATCTGCTCGATGAATATGTGCGCTATCACCTCCGAAAAGCGGGTCGTAGATGGTGCCCACTAACATTCCGTTTTCTTTATAACATCTTTGTGAAATGGTGCAGCCACTCGTTATATTGGTTTTCCCGTAGAATGCCGCCCCTCCTCCTTGCGCAGCAGATAAGCCCATATTTTCAAAAGTGATTGTGATTGGATCTGTAATGGCTTGAACAATGCTGCCATAAGTAAACATTAGGCAATTGATTGTCAGAATTAATGCGGTTCTATTGAAATTCATTTTGGGTAACCTGTTAGCAGAACATCTGAAAATTATTTTTGGGTATAAGTTAATTTTCGTAAATTTAAACCATTGAGCTAGTGGTCGATAATCAATTAATGTGGTTGTATTTAGAGAAATCAATAGCTGCCTGCTAAATACATTCATATCTATCTATCTATATTATAAGCACTATTTATGCCATAAAATATGCGCCTTGATTTGCAGTAGTGACCAGTTATTCATAGATACTTAAGAGCTAGATTTAATTAAACTGCGTTATTTAACGCATTAAATTTGTATATCAGATTACATGACCCTATCTTTGCCAGATCGTCATTCCTACATACACAGGCGGAATCCAGGCCCAAGGAGGAGGGCTGAATCTATCTTCATGTCACGCGATACCCGCCCTTTTGCCCACTGAGAGTATCCCAGCGGGCATGGCGACTTGCGTTTTAATCCGCCAAAGTAAATCTAATTCTTCCTTGAGTAATCTGCAAAGGCATATGGCGTGATATTTGCGTTATCCTTTAGAATCACTTTACACACTCCTCTCTACTTTATTAAAAATGATGTGTTTAAAATTAGGCTTAATCTTGCTTTTGTTTTTTTCTGCCTCTGTTTTCTCAACTGAAGTAGGGCAGTTAGTACCAGACTGCCCTGTCATGACTTCAATGACCTCTCAGCCTGTAAAGCTATCTGATTATCAAGGCAAGGTCTTATTAATTGATTTTTGGGCGACCTGGTGTCCTCCTTGTGAACAATCGATGCCTTTTTTAAACAGATTGCGCAATGAATTTAAAGATAAAGACTTCGAGATTGTCGCGATAAATGTTGATGATGATACAGAAGAAACCAAACGTTTTTTGGATACTCATGTAGTTGATTATCCAATTTTGCTGGATCCCAAGGCGCAATGCCCACCACTTTTTAAAGTAAAAGCCATGCCGTCCAGTTATTTTGTAGACAGAACAGGAAAAATACGCGCTATTCATCTGGGTTATCGTGAAAGTGACCAGGTGGAAATTCGCAAGCATGTGTTGGAATTATTGGGTGAATGATGATTAGCAGCTGCCGATATTTTTTATTTCAAATGATTGCCATAGTGGTTTTTTTATTGATTCAAGGCTGCGGAATCAAACTTGATCCCTGGGATCGTGGCCATCTGGCTAAACCGACTATGGCAATAACACCCTATCCTAATCACTCAGCCTTGCGCGAGCATGTGTTTACCAGCAAGGAAGCGTCGCAAGGCGGTTATGGCGGCATAGGAGGTGGTTGTGGTTGTAACTAAGGAATATAAAACATGGCAAGATACCGGTCGTACTGAGCCTGTCGAAGAACAAAATTGGAGGCTCAGAAAATCAAAAGTCAACGCGCTAGCGGCTTTCACATCGGCAGCATTAATTTTGCCAGGATTGGATGTTACTGCAGCAGTTCCGGTGCCCAAAGCTGCCGCCAATGTTCAGTATGGTCATTATCAGGAAAGTGATACTCGCATGGAAGTGGATGTTTACCATGCGGATGCCATTGTGCCTATCGATGACAGAATGGAGTTTACCTATAGTATTGATCAGGATACATATTCTGGAGCAACACCCAATTTTAGTGTGCCCCAGAGTTTGCGGGCTTTGTGGGTAAAATGGCCCAAGGTCGGCGATAAGTCTTTCGAAATACCTGCAAAAGTTCCAGACGTGATTTCTACAGCTTCTGTCATTGATCATTTATGGATGTTGCCATATAACTTCGGATTTAAGGAGTTTAAGGATGCAGTAAACGCTTCGGAGAGTTCTGGCGAAACCGATTACGGAAAACTGATTGCTGCTGGTTATTCTGCCTTGGTAAATCGTTATGTAAAGGTTGACGATAAAATTATCCAGGGGTTTCAACAGCAGCCAAGAGAAACCCGTAATATGCCCGTATTGGGGCTTAAATATTATTTTGACGATGCTACAGTAGGCTTATCTGGTGGACAATCGAATGAACCTGATTTTATCTCAAATTTTGGCACAATCAATGTTAGCAAGGAGTTTAATGATAAGTTGACGACGCTGTCGGGTGCTTATGGTTTAACCGAAAACCAGATTAGTCGAAATAGTGGCGGCCACAGTTCACATGTTGGTCATAAGCCAGCAGCGGGGGCTAATTATCCAGAGCTTGATGAGACAAGTACGTTTCATAATTTTAATTTGGGACTTTCTCAAATATTGTCAAAAAACACCTTAGTGCAATTGAATGGTTCATATAGTAATCAAAATGGTTATTTGACGAATCCTTACAAATCTGTTTTTGTCCGTGGTGAGATTACTGCCTATGAGTATTTTCAACATGCTATTGATTCACGTCCCTTAGATCAATTGACTAATCTGGAAGTTGTCGGCTTTGACTTATTTCGTGAAACACGGCCAGATCAGCGCAATCAATGGGCATTTTCCTCGCGATTGAACCAGTTTATTCCAGGCCTTGATGCGGCCTTACATGCGGATTACCGCTATTACCTTGATGACTGGGGCATAGATTCACATACCTTTGAGTTGAGTTGGCATCAACCATTGCCACAGGGCTTTATGATAATTCCCAATATTCGTTATTATTCACAAAGTCAGGCTGATTTTTTTGCGCCTTATTTTTTGGCGCCGCGAGCGGATGGTAATTATTCCAGCGACTTTCGCTTGTCTGCATATGGCGCGTTGAGTGGCGGAGTAACTGTCAGTAAGCAATTTACCAAGGGTGTGAGTCTTGAGGCTGGATTTGAATATTACACCCATCAAGGTGATTTAAAGCTGGGGGGGGGCGGTACGAACGAGTACGCAGATTACAATTCGTATTTAGCGCACGCCGGGCTAAAGGTTGATTTGTCTGCGCCGGGAGGATCAAATGGGCACAGCGGTCACAGCATGCATAAACATAGCGGCCAACCTCCCGCTGGCGTGATGTTCGGGCATATGCTGGGGCAGGCCGGTGATGTGATGGTGGGCTATCGGTATATGTACAGTGACCAAACCGGAGGAATGCGGCATGGTTCACATGCGTCAAATGACCTGGCGATTATCAATGATGTGATTCGTCTAAATCCTGGAAAAAAACTTGGCGAAGTACTCGGCCAGCCTTGTTATGCAAAAGACGAAAAATCTGATTGCTCAATCAGTAAACCAACCTCAATGACCATGCACATGCACATGCTGGATCTGATGTATGCGCCCTCTGACTGGCTGAGTTTGATGCTGATGCCGCAGCTGATCAATATGGAGATGGGCATGACTACTTTGCAGAGTGATCCAGACCATGGACATGCTGGCAATCATGTTGCCAATAGCCTGGGCGATACCTATATGGCAGCATTATTCAAATTGTTTGAGAATCAAGGTCACCATCTGAATGTAGGTATTGGCATGAGTGCGCCTACGGGGAATATTGATTTAACGCTGGATGGTGTCGATTCTGAATCAGGCCAATTGCAAGATTACGGGATGCAGCTCGGTAGCGGCACTTGGGATTTCAAGCCCAGTTTGACGTATACAGGACAGGCAGGTCAGTGGTCATGGGGCGCACAAGCGAGCGGAGTTAAGCGCTTGCAAGACGCTAATAATTTGGGTTATGCCTTGGGTGATATGTTTCAGAGCACTGCCTGGGGGAGTTATAATTTTCTGCATTGGCTTTCCGCATCGGTACGCGGGGTTTATACGTCGCAGGGAGCGATACGTGGCGAATCGTATCGACCGAATGCCCGCTCTGCACCCGTAGATTTTCCAGGAAATTATGGCGGGCAATTCTGGGATGTGGGATTGGGGCTTAATGCGATGATTCCAGAGGGTGCTTATTCCGGTCATAGTTTAGGTGTTGAATGGTTGCAGCCAGTGGCTGATCATTACAATGGATACCAGTTGGAACGTGATGGAGCCTTGTCTGTTACTTGGGGTTTTGCCTTTTAGGTAGAATTTAATTTTGGCGGAGAATTATGAAAGATTGTAAGTACTGTGGCCATGCCCATACGCCTGGAAGTAATGTTTGTCCTGCATGCGGCAAATTTTATACAAAGATTGCCGAGTTGATTGCCGAGGAGGAAGCTGAAGAAGAACGGCGGTCGTTTCAAGGCCGGGTAAAAAGAATTTTTCAGTCAGATGACATCAAAGTGGCAGTTAAGCTGGAATTTAAGCAGGTTATTTCGGGATTAAGCGGCAAGGCGAAGTTTACCTTGTTTGTGATTTTTGTTTTTGTGTTTGCGTTGATTGTTACTGTTATCTGAGTTTAAAACCCCTCAACAAAATACTGTTGAGGGGTTTTCTTGCTCTGGATCTGTGATACCGCTTTATTATTTTTCTAGTAAATCCAATTTACCTTCTTTGCCATTCCATTCATCAGCGTCAGCTAACGGCGGCTTGACTTCAGTCAGAATCGGCCATTGTTTGGCTAAATCAGCATTCAACTGAATAAACGCTTCTTGTCCTTCCGGCACTTCATCTTCAGCGAATATAGCGTTGGTTGGGCATTCCGGCGCACATAATGTGCAGTCAATACATTCATCCGGATCGATCACTAAAAAGTTTGGACCTTCATGAAAGCAGTCGACCGGGCAGACGTCTACACAGTCGGTAAATTTACATTTAATACAGTTTTCAGTGACTACAAAAGCCATAATTATCACCAAGTAAAGTTGTGGAAAAATTGAGTTAGATACTGCAGGGCGGCATTCTAGCACAGCGCGCCAGTTGATTGAATGCAGGATTGGATATGGACGTGAATTTTCTATCCTTGCAAGAGATGCCTAACAGATATTCTCTGCATTCCTCAGATAACTTTTAAGTATCTGGATATTTGATCTTTATTCAGAATTTGCTGAATTAAATAGGGATAAAAATATATTTTTTTCCCCTCCAATTTTCCGCTCTCGGGTATTTTGTAATGCAAGCTTGGCTTCGGTTTTTAATTTGTCGTCGGCAAATGCTTGCTCAATGCGTGTTGGTGCTGCAATCGCCTTTTCAAAATATTGGCCGGCAGATTTGAGATCGTTATGTTGCAGCAAATATTCGCCGTAAAAATAGTTGCTATCTATACCATTTGGGTTGATTGAAAGTGCTGTTTCCAGCAGTTTTTTGGCTTCTTCATCATCGCCGAATGCGATTGGCCATTTAGGCACCATGTAATAAAGCGTTCCTAATGTCACCAGCGCAGAGCCATTCATCGCAACCGGATTAATATTAATCACTTTTACCAGTAAATCTCGAGCGTCGTTTATTGCCGACAATGTTGTAAATGGATCGAGGTGTGCCGCTTGCGAAGCTTTTATTGAAGCTTGCCAATAAAGTGGCTCCGCAGCAGCAGGATATTGCTTGATTAAGCCGCTGACTTTACTTAGCAAGTGCGAGTAGGCTTTGGCTTGTTGATTTTTTGGTGTGTTGTAGTAGATGTTGGCCCACTCAGTTTCTATTTGATTGAGCGCATCATCATAACTCTCTGCATAGCAAGAGCTCGAAAGTAGCAAAAAAACAACAAAAAGTATTGATTTCATGCTGCAAATATAAAATAAAATTCACAACAATACAATATGTCTATGAAAAACTTATATTTAACGCCATTCTGAATAAGGATGAATGGCGAGATTGTTGTTGTAATAACGCAAATCATCGGTCACTTCGAGACCTAACCAATTCGGTTTTGCAAACGACTGGCCGTTTTCTGATAATTCAATTTCAGCAACGATGAGGCCTTGGTTGTCACCTGTGAACTCGTCAATTTCCCAAAGATTGCCGTCATGCGTTACAAAATGCCTGACTTTTTCAATCAATGGTTTTCTGCATAGATTTCTAAGTATCTCTTGGGCATCAGTTATCGGAATTGGATATTCGTATTCATGTCTTTGCGAGCCAATCGTTGCACTCTTTATATTAAGCCAAGCTTGATTGTCGCTAATTCTTACCCGGATAGAGCTGGTGGGTTGTGAGCTTAAATAACCCTGGCAATAACTAACTGACTTATCAATGTGCTTACGCCAATCGTCATTGGCGAGCAGGAATTTATGTTCTATTTCAATGGCCATAAGATGTCCGTATTAGTTTTGGCAATGACTGCCATCGCAGTAAGGGGGATTTTGGGTTTTAGTGCATGCGCACAACATCACCTTGCCGCTTTGCTCGGGAAAAAATTTTAATGAACGTTTATCCGTTTCAGCCGTTTTATGGGCCCCATCGCATAAAGGCATCGTTGCGCTTAAGCCGCAACTGCACCAGGCGTATTTTTCACCGGCAATAACCTCAACTTCAATCGGAGCCTTGTTGTCTGTGCTCATGATATGATCCTCTCAAGTCTTAAAAAGCCAGGATTATAAGTGAACTCGGCAGGCGATGTAGTCTGTCCTTTATTGATTGCGCCTTGGCTTTATTTAATTGGCCGGCAGTGATAAAGTAATTATGTATTGAATTACTGGGTTTTTGGTTTCCTGTTGTCCATTTACTGAGACAACGGATTTTTAGGTGTTTTATTTAGGAGAATTAAATGGCTTTTGAACTTCCTGCTTTACCGTACGCTAAAGATGCATTGGCACCCCACATTTCTGTTGAAACAATTGATTTCCATTACGGAAAACATCACCAGACTTACGTCACTAACCTGAACAACTTGGTTCCCGGCACTGAATTTGAAGGCTTGTCACTGGAAGAAATCGTAAAGAAATCTTCTGGTCCGATCTTCAACAATGCAGCTCAAGTCTGGAATCATACGTTCTACTGGAACGGCTTAAAACCAAATGGCGGCGGCGAACCAACAGGCGCCTTGGCTGATGCCATCAACGCAACATTCGGTTCTTTTGCCAAATTTAAAGAAGAATTGACTAAAACAGCCGTTACTACTTTCGGTTCCGGATGGGCATGGTTAGTTAAAAATGCAGACGGCAGCCTGGCATTGGTTAGCACCAGCAATGCAGCAACGCCATTAACTACCGGCCAAACACCATTATTGACCGTTGATGTTTGGGAACACGCTTATTACATTGACTACCGCAATGCGCGTCCAGCTTATCTGGAAGCATTTTGGGCATTGGTCAACTGGGATTTTGCTGCACAGAACTTCGCAGCTTAATTCTTTTTAAAGTAAAACAAAGCCTTCTGCCTCGTTATGAAGCAGAAGGCTTTTTTATGGGGGATGAAAAATGACTACGGTACTCATAACAGGCGCCAATCGAGGCTTGGGTTTGGAATTTACGCGTCAATACGCGGCAGCCGGTTGGGATGTAATTGCTGCTTGTCGCCAACCTGATCAGGCAAACGATTTAATAGAATTAGCCAACCGATACCCCTGTATTCGACTGGCAACACTTAATGTCGCCGAGTTCGATCAAATAGATACATTAGCTAATAAGCTAAGCGACACTCCTATAGATATCTTGATTAACAATGCCGGTGTCTATGGCGATGAGCGAGGCCATGGCTTTGGTCATCTTGATTACGATGCCTGGACAAATACATTGAAGATCAATTCGCAAGCCCCAATTAAACTTGCCGAGGCGTTTTTAGCCAATATTAAGCTGGGCAATAAAAAGCTAATCGTAACTATCAGTAGTTTAATGGGCAGCATGGCCGACAATACCAGTGGCGGCAGTATTTTGTATCGATCCAGCAAAGCTGCAGTCAACGCAGCCATGAAAAGTCTGGCAATCGATTTGAGCGATCTCGCTATCGGCTCGCTTATTCTGCATCCCGGTTGGGTGAGAACGGACATGGGTGGCCCCAATGGCTTGATTGATGTTGAACAAAGCGTATCCGGAATGCGCGAAGTGATTGCTGGATTTTCGCTAGTTCAATCGGGTGCTTTTATAAAATACGACGGCTCACCGCTTCCTTGGTAAACACTGATCAGCACATAAGAAGCCACACAAGCAATAACTTTACCCGCCAAAGTGTGTTGATGTGGCAACTACTCGATATAATACCCGGCTGATCTTGTTTCCTGTTTGATAACAAACTTTCAGGCGACTATTTATTGAGACACTATTTGAGCACACACAAATCATGACTGAGTACCTGGAGGCCGCACAAAACGCGGAAATAAAGCGGCGGAGGTCTTTCGCCATCATCTCGCATCCCGATGCTGGTAAAACCACGATCACCGAAAAACTGTTGTTATTCGGCGGCGCAATACAGCTAGCCGGTTCGGTAAAGGGGCGAAAAGCCGCGCGCCACGCAACTTCCGACTGGATGGAAATGGAAAAAGAGCGGGGAATTTCGGTGACGACCTCGGTCATGCAGTTTGAGCATAACGATTGCATTCTTAATTTGCTTGATACGCCAGGCCATGAGGACTTCTCTGAAGATACCTACCGCACTTTGACTGCAGTGGATTCGGCATTGATGGTTATCGACGTCGCCAAGGGTGTTGAAGAGCGGACCATTAATTTAATGGAAGTTTGCCGCCTGCGCACCACGCCAATTCTGACTTTTATCAACAAATTAGACAGAGAAGGCCGCGAACCTATCGAATTGATGGATGAAGTAGAAGACATCCTGAAAATCAAATGCGCGCCGATGACTTGGCCGATAGGTATGGGCAAACGTTTTAAAGGTGTTTACCACCTGTACAAGGACGAAATCCACCTGTTTAGTGCGCAGCATGGCGGCAAAATAGCCAAAGCTGAAGTCATAAAAGGTTTGGATAATCCCAAACTGGACGAGCTGCTTGATGATCAAGCACAAGAATTACGTGATGAAATTGAATTGGTAAAAGGTGCAAGCCATGAGTTTCACCTGGAAGATTATCTCGCAGGAAAACTGACCCCGGTTTTCTTTGGCTCGGCCATCAATAACTTCGGTATTTTGGAGTTACTTGACGCCTTCGCAGAATATGCGCCGCCACCGCAACCAAGAAAAGCTGAACAGCGAGTGGTTGAACCGGAAGAAGATAAATTCACAGGCTTCGTCTTCAAAATACAGGCCAATATGGACCCTGCGCATCGCGATCGCGTTGCATTTTTACGCGTCTGCTCCGGCAAGTTTGATAAAGGCATGAAGATTTATCACGTTCGACTGGGCAAAAATATTCAGGTTGCCAACGCCATTACCTTTCAGGCCGACTCCCGTAAAAGCGTGGAAGAAGCTTATGCCGGCGACATCATCGGTTTGCACAACCACGGCACCATTCAGGTCGGCGACACCTTCTCGTTAGGCGAAACGCTTAAGTACGGCGGCATTCCGTACTTTGCCCCGGAATTATTCCGCCGCGTGGTGTTAAAAGATCCATTAAGATCCAAAGCCTTGCAAAAAGGTTTAGTTCAATTGACTGAAGAAGGCGCAACCCAGTTATTCCGGCCGTTACGAAACAACGATCTGATATTGGGCGCGGTCGGTGTATTGCAGTTTGACGTTACCGCTTTCAGACTAAAAGGCGAATACAACGTTGAATGTGTTTACGACAATATCGCCATTTCCACCGTGCGCTGGGTCAGTTCCGACAAACCAGCCAAGCTCGAAGAATTCAAAAAGAAGGCCTTTGATAATTTGGCAGAAGATGGCGGCGGTTACTTGGTTTAC
>JABFRC010000322.1 GCA_013141375.1 Methylococcaceae bacterium
TATTGCGCTTTTTCGCACCCCCATCAAATATAACCAATGCTGCCGACGCAGGCCCCAAGGTCCAATAGTTACGCGCCGCGGTATATAACGTATCCAGCAAACTCCCTTGAAAACCATCGTTGGCACTTAAGTTTACAGTAGGAAAGTAAGCCGCTTTGGCTACACCAACAGAGGCATTAGCCGCTGCCGCCTGCCGTTCTGCGGCAGCAATATCCGGGCGTCTTTCTAACAATTCGGAAGGAAGACTGACGGGAACAGACGGCAATTTCGTGCTGAATTCGGCATAAGGCAAGGTTAACTGTCCAGGCGCTTTACCCACCAATACGGCGATTGCATGTTCGAACTTCGCACGTTGAACGCCCAGATTAATCACTTGCGCACGGGTTGATTCAAGCTGGGCTTCAGCCTGTACCACGTCACTTTTAGCAACAATACCGGCCGCATAGCGATTTTTGGTGATTTCCAGGGTTTTGTTGAAAGCCGCTACGGTTTCCTCCATTAACTTTTTTTGTTCATCCAAAATCTTCAACTGGAAATAATTCAGCGCCAATGTCGATTGACTGGACAAAATCAACGCCTGCATCGTTGCTGCGCTGGCTTGGGCGTTATCCACATTGGCTTCTATCTGCCGACGCACACTGCCCCACAAATCCAGCTGCCAGCTGCCCGAGATTGAGTTGCTGAAGGTATTTCTGACCCCACCAACCGGCGCGAAATTGCCACCACTGGGAGCAACAAAACGTTGCGCTGACCCGTTCATTGTGGCTGATGGCAATAAGGCAGATTCTGCCGTCAGCACCAGATGTTCAGCCTGACGAAATTGCGCCTCTGCCTGAATGATCGATTGGTTGGCGGTCGCGACTTGCGACTCCAGCTTACTAAGATCCGGATCGTTAAAGATTTCCCACCATTTTCCGGACAGGACATTATCGCGAGGCTGAGCTTGTTTCCAGCCCTTAACCTCCTTGAACTCTTTGGCCTCGCTTAAATTTTTAACTTCAGGACGAACATAATCCGGCCCAACCATACATCCGGCTATCTGGGCAGAAATCAATGAATAAATCAGGGGTTTGGCTATGCGAAAGCTCATAAAATCTCAACAATATTAAGCAGGCTTTTCCGCTCTATTAGCGGTGCGGTTAATGAAACGGCCATGAAACCATAGCCGGAAACGATCCAGATAAAGATATACGACCGGCGTTGTATACAAGGTCAGTATTTGGCTGAAAACAAGGCCACCGACTATGGAAATCCCCAGCGGCTGACGCAATTCCGCACCATAACCGCTCACCAACGCCAGTGGCAATGCGCCGAACAGCGCGGCAAATGTGGTCATCATAATCGGGCGAAAACGTTGCAAACAGGCTTGAAAAATCGCCTCACGGGAATCCAGCCCCTCCTCTCGTTCTGCCTGCAACGCAAAATCGATCATCATGATCGCGTTCTTTTTAACAATGCCTATTAGCAAAATCACACCGATCAAGGCAATGATAGTGAACTCGATGTCACAGGCCATCAGCGCAAGTAATGCCCCTACCCCAGCTGAAGGTAAAGTCGATAAAATGGTCAAAGGATGAATGTAACTTTCATAAAGTATTCCCAAGACCAAATAAATACTCACCAATGCCGCCAAAATCAGATACGGCTGACTTTTAAGCGACTCCTGAAACGCTTTGGCTGAGCCTTGAAAACTGCCGGTTATGGTATCTGGCACACCATTGTCGCGCATGGCCTTTTCGATTAATGGCGTAGCCTCGGATAATGACACCCCGGTTTTCAGATTAAAGGTAATCGTCGCCGCGGCAAACTGGCCTTGGTGATTAACACTTTGCGGCGTATTGGTTGGTCCGTAACTGGCGATGGCCGATAAGGGAATCTGCCGCGGAGCGGATCTTTCGCCATTCGCCATGCGCTCGCCAGGCACATTGATATAGACCTGCTTTAAGGCTTCCGAACTTTGCCAGTATTCCGGTGCCAACTCCATCACCACTCGATACTGGTTTAGCGGATTGTAAATAACAGACACCTGCCGCTGACCAAAAGCATTGTTTAAACTGGTATCGATCATTGCTTGGGTGACGCCGTAGCGTGAAGCCATATCCCGATCAACGACCAAGCCAACCTGCTGGCCTTTGTCCTGTTGATTGGTATTCACATCAGTCAGTTCCGGCAGCTTGGATAAAATTTCCACAACTTTTGGCGTCCATGTTCGCAGTAAATCAAGATCGTCGGACTGCATGGAAAAATCATAAGAGCCCAACGACGGCCTACCGCCAATGCGTAATTCTTGTGCCGGGAACATGTGAAGATTGGCACCCGGAATACGGTCGAGCTTGCTTCGTAAACGATCCATTACGCCTTCGATCGAACCACGTTCCTCGTGCGATTTTAGTACTACAAAGATGCTGGCATCGCTGTTACTGGCAAATGCCACCAGCGTTTGCACGGCCGGGTCTTTTTGCACAATATCAGAAAACTCGTCGAGTTTTTTCTGTAAAGCCCAAAATGAAGTACCTTGATCGGTCTGGATACCGCCAATCAATCTGCCGCCATCCTGGCTGGGGAAAAAGCCCTTATCGATGATGGTGTACAAATACACATTCAAGCCGATGGTCGCTAACAAAATGACGATCATGATACGTCCATGCCGCAATGCCCAATTGAGGGATCGCTCATACCCCGATTGCAAAGTATCGAATGTACGCCCTATGCCGGTATAGACACGGCCATGTTTAGGATCTTCCTTGCCCAACCAGCGCGCGCAGAGCATGGGAGTTACGGTCAGCGAAACTACCAGTGAAACCAATACGGCAGCAGAAAGTGTCACGGCAAATTCGCGAAACAAACGTCCCACCACACCACCCATCAACAATATTGGAATGAAGACCGCCACCAGCGATACACTCATCGCCAGAACGGTAAAGCCGACTTCCTTTGCTGCCAGCAATGCGGCTTTAAAGGGTGGCACGCCTTTTTCGATATGGCGACTGGTGTTTTCCAGCACGACAATGGCGTCATCGACGACAAAACCTGTCGAGATCGTCAAAGCCATCAAGGACAAGTTATTCAGACTGTAGCCGCAAAAATAGATGACCGCGCAGGCACCCAACAGCGCCACCGGCACCACAATAATCGGCACCAGCATTGATCGCACATTTCTTAAGAACACCAACACCACCAGCATAACCAGTGCAATCGACAACAACAAACTGTGCTGCACTTCATCGATAGACGCCCGGATGGTCAACGATCTATCGACAGCCACTGATAAATCAATCGCATTCGGTATTGAAGCTCGCAACTCCGGCAACAGGGCTTTCACCTGATCCACTGTTTGCATCACATTGGCAATCGGTTGCTTGCGCAGGATCAATAACACAGAGGGTTTGCCATTTTTCAAACCGGTATTGCGTAGATCTTCAACCGAATCTTCGACCTCGCCCAAATCGGCAATTCTCACCGGAGCACCGTTGCGATAACTGACGATCAAGGGCAGGTAATCTGCCGCTTTACGCGCTTGATCGTTGGACAGAATCTGCCAGCGTTGATCGCCCTCCTCCATCACGCCTTTAGGTCGATTGGTATTGGTTTGGGCTATGGTGTTTCGGACATCTTCAAGCCCAATACCGTATTTGTTCAGTGCGTTGGGATTTAACTCTACTCGTACTGCAGGCAATGCCGCACCGCCAATCTGTACCTGACCGATACCGGGAATTTGCGATATTTTTTGTGCAAGCACCGTCGATGCCACATCGTACATTTGCCCACGACTCATCGTGTCAGAGGTCAATGCCAGAATCAGAATCGGTGAATCCGCCGGATTATCGCGGCGATAACTGGGACGATTAGGCATATTGGTTGGCAACATACTGGTCGCGGCATTAATGGCGGCCTGCACATCCCGTGCGGCGCCATTGATGTCACGCGCCAAATCAAATTGCAGGGTGATGCGGGTATTGCCCAATGAGCTGCTTGAGGTCATCTCCGTCACACCGGCAATTCTACCCAACGCTCTTTCCAGCGGTGTCGCCACTGTGGCTGCCATCGTTTCGGCACTAGCTCCCGGCAATTGCGCCTGCACATTGATAGTTGGGTAATCCACCTGGGGCAATGAGCCGACAGGCAAATTAAAATAGGCTAATGTGCCGATAATCGCGATACCCAAGGTCAACAACGTGGTTGCAACCGGCCGATCAATAAATATCGAGGAAAAATTCACCCGCGACCCTCTTCGCTTTCAATGTCATTTAGATCCGGCTCGTTAAGATCGAACCAGCCGGTTACCCGCTTCGCCAGACTATCCATCCAAAGATAAATCACCGGCGTGGTGTACAAGGTCAATAATTGACTCAGCAATAAACCACCGACCATGGTTATGCCTAAAGGATGGCGTAATTCTGAGCCAACACCGCTGCCCAACATTAACGGCAGCGCACCTAATAAAGCGGCCATCGTCGTCATCAGAATCGGCCGAAACCTTAACAAACACGCCTGAAAAATGGCTTCGGCTGGCGGCATACCCTGTTTGCGCTCAGCTTCCAACGCGAAATCGATCATCATGATGGCGTTCTTTTTAACGATACCGATCAACAAAATGATGCCGATGATGCCGATGATATCCAGATCACCACCGGATATGATCAATGCCAGCAATGCTCCCACACCCGCAGAGGGCAAGGTCGAGAGAATAGTCACCGGATGAATGTAGCTTTCATAAAGCACGCCAAGAACGATATAAACCGTCACGATAGCCGCCAGAATCAGCCATAAGGTATTGTCCAGCGAGGCATTGAATGCCAGTGCGGCCCCTTGATAACTGGTGCGAATGCTTAGCGGCAATGCAATTTCCTGTTTAGCACGATCAATCGCTTTTACTGCATCGCCTAATGACGCACCTTTGGCCAGATTGAACGACAAGGTCGCAACAGGAAATTGATCCAGATGATTGATGGACAAGGCCGTCGGCCGCTCGGAGATTTCAGCAATGGCTGATAACGGCACTTGCGTACCATTGGAAGAAGGTATCCGTAAATCATTGAGCGTTTCCGGAGAATTCTCCCCGTCCGGATCGACTTCAAGCACTACGCGATATTGGTTGGACTGAGTAAAAATTGTCGACACCAATCGTTGCCCATAGGCACTATAAAGCGTGTTATCCACCGCCGCCGTTGTGATACCCAAGCGACTGGCCGTACTGCGATCAATATTGACATAGACCTGCTTTCCTTGATCCTGCACATCACTGGCGACATCACTGAACTCCGGCTCACCCGACAAGCGCTCAACCAAGCGGTGCGTCCAGCTGTTCAGCTCATCGATATTGGGCGTTTCCAGCGTAAATTGGTATTGGGTGCGACTGACGCGATTTTCCATGGTCAAATCTTGCACCGGCTGCAGGTATAAAGTCACTCCCGCCATTTCAGACAATTTTGGCCGTAGGCGTGCTATCACTTCGCTTGCGGTTTCCGAACGTTCATCGTGGGGTTTTAAATTAATCAGGAAGCGACCGCTATTCGGCGTGGTATTGATGCCGTCAACGCCAATAAACGACGACAGATTTTCCACCGCCGGATCTTCAAGAATTATCTTACCGAGCTTTTGCTGATACTCGCCCATCGCGGCAAAAGACACGTTTTGCGGTGCCTCGGAAATGCCCTGAATAATGCCGGTGTCCTGAATCGGAAAGAAGCCCTTGGGAATATATACATAGAGCGCAACGGTGAGTGCCGCGGTAATAAAAAACACCGTCATGGTCAGGTTTTGATGGCGCATAACCCATTCCAGACTGCGCCCATAACTGGCAATTAAGCCTTCAAACCAGCCATCGGCATGCTCATTTTCAGCGTGATGCGGATCAGAACGCAGCAATTTGGCGCACATCATTGGCGTCAGCGTTAACGACACAATCGCTGAAATCAAAATAGCCACTGCCAGGGTAATAGCAAATTCTCGGAATAAGCGGCCGACCACATCCCCCATAAACAGCAAAGGAATTAACACGGCAACCAACGAAAATGTCAGCGAGATGATGGTGAAGCCGATTTGCTCAGAACCTTTGAGGGCCGCTTTTAATGGCGGATCGCCGCGTTCGATATAGCGACTGATGTTTTCGATCACCACAATAGCATCGTCGACCACGAAGCCCGTCGCGATGGTCAGCGCCATCAAGGTCAGGTTATTGATACTGAACTCGGCAAGATACATCACTGCAAACGTGCCGACTAACGATAAGGGCACCGCAATGCCCGGAATGATGGTGGCCGGCACATTACGCAAGAACAGGAAAATCACCATCACCACCAGCGCGATAGCCAGCAATAACTCGAACTGCACGTCGTGAACCGAAGCTCGGATGGTGACCGTCCGGTCGGTGAGCGGCACGACTTCAACACTCAACGGCAGCGAGGCCTGCAATTGCGGCAGCAATTCCTTAATGCGATCGACCACTTCAATCACATTCGCGCCGGGTTGACGCTGAATGTTGACGATAACCGCTGCATTATCATTGGCCCAGGCGGCCAATCGAGCATTTTCGGCACCATCAACCACTTGTGCAACTTCCGTCAAGCGCACCGGCGCGTTGTTACGATAGGCTACCACCAAGTCGCGATATTCATCGGCCGAGCGCAGTTGATCATTGCTGTCGATGATCGCCGAACGCATCGGGCCATTAAACATGCCTTTGGGTTGATTGACGTTGGCTGCGGCAATTGCGGTGCGAATATCTTCGAGACTGATACCGTAAGCTGCCAGCGCTTTGTGATTGACTTGAATACGAACGGCCGGACGCTGACCACCGCTAATGCTGACCATACCAACACCCGGAAGCTGGGCTACTTTTTGTGCCAGCCGGGTATCAACCAAATCTTCAACCTTGAATAATGGCAAACCCTTGGAACTGACAGCCAGGGTCATAATCGGTGTGTCAGCCGGGTTAACTTTGCTGTAAATCGGCGCTTGCGGCAAATCGTTAGGCAAAAAATTGGTGGCAGCATTGATGGCGGCCTGAACTGTCTGCTCGGCAATATCCAGATCAAGATTTAAATTGAACTGCAAGGTAATGACCGAAGCCCCACCGGAACTGGTCGACGACATCTGCGTCAGCCCCGGCATTTGTCCGAACTGGCGCTCCAGTGGCGAGGTCACCACCGAAGTCATTACATCCGGGCTTGCCCCCGGATATAAAGTCACCACCTGAATGGTTGGATAATCAACTTGTGGCAGTGCCGACACCGGTAGCAGCCGGTAAGCCAATATGCCCACCAGCAACATTGCCACCATCAGCAAGGAAGTCGCAACCGGTCTGAGAATAAACAGCCGGGAGGGATTGAAATTGGCTAAAGATTGCTTAGAGGTCGTCATAATTTAATGCCGACCTCCGTTACGTTTTGGACCATTGCTATCACGCGGCTCTACTTTTGCAGCCGCAACAGCTACACCATCTTTTTGAGCAACATCCACTTTGCTACCCTCGCGGAGCCGGTCGATGCCTTCGATAACGACGGTTTCTTTGGGAGAAAGATTGCTCAACACCACGACTTTATCGCCCTCAGTGGGCCCCACAGTGACTCTTCGCAACTCGATGGATTTGTCTTCCTTCACCAAATAGACGAAAGCACCTTGGGTATCATGCTGAATAGCGGCACTGGACACCAAGGTCGCGCCACGCAAAGTCTCCAGCAACATTTTGATATTGACGAACTGATTTGCGAACAAGGTGCGCTCGGCATTTTCAAACTGTGCCTTGAGTTTGAGAGTGCCGGTAGTGGAATCAATTTGGTTATCCATCGCCAGCAATTTGCCATCGGCAAGCTTGGTCTTGCCTGCCCTGTCATAAGCCGCGACGTTGATCGGCTCATTGGAACGCCAGCGCTGCATGACTGGTTGAATCTTGTCCTCTGGCAAGGTGAAGACCACGGTAATCGGCTGCACTTGGGTAATCACCACCAAGCCGGTAGAATCGCTGGCTCGAATAATATTGCCCTGATCTATCTGACGCAAACCGACCCGACCGGAAATCGGTGCCGTTACCCGCGCATAATCAAGCTGCAATTTGGCGTTATTAACCTGGGCTTTATCCATTTCCACAATACCCCGATATTGCTTGACTTGAGCTTCCTGAGTCACTGTCTGCTGGGCAGAAATAGAGTCTTGCTTCAGCAAGGTTAGATAGCGTTCATGATCGATTTCGGCATTCTTTAACAAGGCTTCGTCACGCAATAACTGGCCTTGCGCTTGCTGTAATTGAATTTGAAAAGGTCGCGGGTCAATTTCTGCTAATAACTCTCCTTCCTTAACCAATTGTCCTTCAGTAAACGCCACTTTAATCAATTCGCCATCAACCCTGGGGCGCACAACCACATTACGCAATGCAGTCACCGTACCCAATCCGTTCAGAAATACGGGAAAATCACTTTGAGCAACAGTTTCAACCGACACGGCAGTCGGTGCATCAAAACCGAAATCGCCCGGACCTCGTCTGCCGCCCGCTTGTTCCTCAGGCGTAGCAGAATGGGTGAAATAATAGCCGGCACCCGCAATTGCTAACACAATCACCGCGCCAGGCAATAAATATGACTTACGGCGATTGGTGAGCGGGGGAAATTCTGGAAGTTTGTTTTGGCTCATATTAACAACGATAAATTATTGGAATGGGTTGGATTGCGTGCGAATAGCCTGAAGCCCCGCGAGCGAAAATTGCGCCACATGCTCAGCGTAAGCTTTCGTGTCGCTTAAGTCGCTGGGAGGTGTGCGATTGGGCCGGGTATTTCTCATGTGCTTTAGCCTAAGCAGTTGAAAGCATTGCCCCATGATACTGGCATGGCAGTATTGAATTTGCTGATCACTGGCCGCTTGCCCCAGGCATTCTTTAATAAGTCTGAACATTTGCAGGCGCTGCGGATTAATTTCTTTTTCGAGAATGTCGACAAGTAAACGTGTGGGATTGGCCATTTCTCTGTGCAGGATAGCGAACGAATAAGAGTTATCGTCAGCAACTCGATACACCATAGATTTAATCCGACTCGCCAGACGCTGCTCGGCTGATGCCCCGGGAATTAATTCACCGTCCGGTGGATACTGAGCCAGCTCGCGATTGAAAGCAAAGCGCCAAGATTCCAGATAAAGCGTTTCTTTATCGCCAAAGTAATAATTAACTGAGGCAATATTGGCATTAGCCTGCTCACAAATTTCGGCAATGGTGGCAATTTGGAAGCCTTTATCCGCAAAGATCCTGCAAGCTGCAGTTAACAATCGCAGCCGAGTTTGCTCCGACTTGGTTTTAAGTTCAGACATTAAATTAAAGTTACAAACAATCCAGCCGCTGAAAAAGAATAAAATTTGAATTTCAAATACGCATTTTAAATTAGCAATTAATATGCCATCCAATCATCGACTGTATTTGCTACAACAGCGTAAGAAATCAATCATCTTTTGACCGTATTTCAGCATGGATTGCTTGAGGCTTGCTCGAATATCAACACATTATCAATTGCCATCCTTGCAACTACAGCCGATCAATCATTATTACTTTTAAAGCCACCATCTATGACTAGCGTTAGCGAATCAATATAAAAAAACAATGCCTTTAATCTATTAAAAAGATATAACAATCTAATAATGTCATTTTATTACATCTAAAAATTCTCCTACCATAGCGGCAAGCTTGCAATATTACCTCAACGTAATAATTGACTGAGTTATATCTATTTATTCGCACCTTACAAGTTGCCGTAAATAAATGCCTACTCAAACTTGACGATATAACTCTCAGGCTATCAGCTTTTCAGGGCCACCAAACCGTAACACCTGGACTTAACCGGAGCGCTTTTTTCTTTGCCGACAGCACTCCTCGCAAGGAATATGAGCGCTTTATTCAACTGCTTTTTTAGGTTGACCCAGCGCAGTGATTTAAATTTTACGCGGACGCCATCCCTGAAAGCATTGAACTACCGATTTTTTGCAGCGCAAACGAGCACAATAATATGGATACACTTTTAGGCAAAAATGTCACCGAAAGCCAAGAGGAACAGGCCTCGACATTACTGGCATTTGATGAATTGCAATCGCGATCACTCTCGCTTTCTGTCAGAGCTACCGCGCTAGTCTTTGAGGATCCCGTCTCTCGTCGCTTATTGGATCAAATCGAACGCATTGCCCCAAGCGATGCCACAGTTCTTATTATTGGCGAAACCGGCACCGGTAAAGAGCTGGTTGCCCGCCACATTCACGCCCTCAGCAATCGCAGCAAAAATGTTTTTGGCGCACTCAACTGCGCCGCCTTAAGTGAAAATCTGATTGAAAGCGAGTTATTTGGCCATGAAAAAGGCTCGTTTACCGGCGCCTTCACCAGCAAAGATGGCTGGTTTGAAACCGCGAACAAAGGCAGCCTATTTCTCGATGAGGTCGGCGACTTACCAATGAGCTTGCAAGCCAAATTACTTCGCGTATTACAAGAACGAGAAGTCGTTAAAGTCGGCTCACGACAACCCGTGCCCGTCGATGTGAGAATCATAGCCGCCACCAACGTCAATCTTGAGCAGGCTGTCGCAGCGTCTCATTTCCGCGCTGATCTATATTACCGTTTCAATGTTGCAACTATTCAGTTAAGCCCGTTACGTGATCGTCCTGGCGACATTCTGCCGTTAGCAAGGCATTTTTTGAAAATCTACGGAGATCGCCTGGGTTATGACCAAATCAAATTGTCACCCATCACGGAGCTGACCTTATTAAATTATGATTGGCCAGGCAATATCCGTGAGCTTGAAAACGCCATCCATCGCGCGCTTCTGGTTTGCCCTAGCAATCGTTTGCGCCCGGAAGATTTCAAACTTTCCGGTGTTAGAGCCTCGGAGCAAGGGCCAACTGTTTCAACGACTTCGTTAGAAAGCTCATTGCAGCGTTTATGCGAACAAGCACCACCCAAGCTATTTGATAT
>JABFRC010000361.1 GCA_013141375.1 Methylococcaceae bacterium
GTCTATTCCCGCGTCGAAAGCTTCAACTATAGAGTCTTCGCTTTCGGTCGCGGTGAGCATGATCAAATACAAGTTTTTACCTATATCACAGCCGCGCAGGGCTTTGCTTAATGTCAAGCCATCCATTGGCTTCATGCGCCAATCGGTGAGAACGAGCTGGGGCTTGTGTTCAAGCACATATTTGAGTGCGGATTCGCCATCTTTACAGATGTTGACTTGATGGCCGGCCTCAGTCAGCTGTTTTGATAATCTCGTTAAAATTAACGAGTCATCGTCGACCAGAAGGATATGTAATCCTTGTAATGGCGGATTGGCCTCATTATTGTTAATAATTGGAAAAGTGATTCGCTCATCTGTTTTTATTTCGATTAACTTCCCCCAGTCGTGCCACTGCTGAATGACATCTAGTATGAAATTATCAAAAATGTCACCCTCAAGAGAATTGAAAAGTCCAAGTTTTTGCAGGGCGGGTAAGAGTGTTGTGCGATATTGATCGTCGGCAACGCAATAATGGGCTAAATGCCGTGCAAAAAAGAGTTGTCTGGCAAAGCGATTGGTGCGGGATGCTTCAATGGGTGGTGATTCGAAACTTAGGTTTAATGCATCCAAAAAGATACCCGGTAAGCCCCAGTTTTCCATGAGCATTAAGCTGAGTTGTCTATGATCGATGGCAAATTTTTCGCGTTCTAAGGTCAGTAGTTTATCGCCATCCGTCGCAATGCTTAGGCATTCACTATAGACTTCAGACCACGCTGTTGCCAAAGCCAGTTTGCCAATATCGGAGAGCAGGCCAATAGTGAAAGCTTCTTCCGGAGTTACTGTTCTATCCCGTGCCGTAATTGCCGAAATAGCCACAGCGGTGGCCAGCGATTGGCCCCAATAGGTTGCGTAATTGAAATTTCGACACTGCCCATCTCGATTACTGCCAACTATTGACAGACTAAGAGCAAAATTGCGCACAGGTTGCATGCCCATCATCATTACTGCGTCATTAATATTGGCGATGGGGCGACGAGCGCCAAAAGCGGCTGAATTTGCAAAATTAAGAATGCGCGCACTTAATGCAGGATCAACTTTTACCAGTTCGGCTAATTGCTGAACGGTAGCGTCTTCATTTTGAGCCAGTTGCATGATTGCTAAAGCGGAGCCGGATGGTGACGGCAGACGTTCGGCGGCTTTTAGTTCATGGAAGCTGAATTCATTTTTCATTAAGTTGATCCTTGTGATGTATACAGGGCCTTATCAATCTGGCAACTGTGACCGGTGATATCAAATCTTTGGTACATTTATTGTCGTTATTGCTGCGCCAGGATAGATGCCGTTTTTCCTGGGGCTGGTGGATTGTTAGTATCAATTGAAGTAAAAATTGAGCTGCAAGTTAATGGATTTTAAAACTATCGTCGGCTTGTTTTAATCAGCGCTGATTATAGTTCATATATCGCGGCCAGAAGGAACCTGTTAGAGCTGCCCGCTTAAGCTGGTCGCCAATAATTTGAAGAGGTATTCGTCTAAGACTTGATTGTAATGATCAAATTCGATGCCATATTGATTTCTGGCTTTTTCTCGGACTACTTTCCCTTGTAAATTAAACAAAGTACCGTCAGTAAATAATAACTTTATTGCCAGGATGGTGTTTTTGTTAAGCGGCTCTGTGCAGTTGATCAGTAAGCCTTTTGCACTAATGTCGAGCAATTGCCCTGAAAATTTATTACCTGAGAGCAGCAATTTCTTTTTAAGTAATGTCAACGTTACCTTGGGAGCAGGATACCGAACGCCTATGCGTTTGTTTATTCTAAACTGGTTGGAAAGGTCGAAGTTGAAAGAGGTGTAGTCGGAAATGTCGTTTTCAGTCATTCAATTCTCAGTAATTTTTGACGCTAATGTGACAAATCTTAGTCTAAAAATAAGCTAAATCTAGTGGTCGACTTGGTCAATAGCTTCTGGATCAAAGCCTTATGGTAAAGTAGCTCCTTTTTTGTGGAGTGTTGGCTGTTGGAGACGTTGCCAAGTTGGGAGAATTTGCTGCTGGGGATTTTTGCGTTGATTTTGGTTTTCTGGATGAAACCGGGGATTAAAGCCGCAATGATAAAAAGTCAGCAAGCACCAAAAGATTGGATGGGCGCATTGATACCGCTGGGCTTGGTGGTTTTATTTGTGATGTTTTTAATTATGATGGTTTGATTTAGATGATTGAAGAATACGATTTTGACGAAATGGAAGAGGAAGGGGTTGAGTATTACGCACTACGTCCCAACAAAACCAGAATAAAAAAAGATATTGCCGCTCTTTTTACGCTTGGCGAGGAAATATCTGAACTCTCGCTAGCAAGTATCAACACTTTTGAATTGCCTGAGAATATTCACAAGGCGATTGTTGAAGTAAGCTCTATGCCCCATAAAGGTGCGCGTAAACGTCAATTAAAGTATATCGCAGGGCAGTTGTACAAGATTGATATTGAACCAGTTATGGAAAAAATGGCGCGACTTAAAAATCAAAGTGCGCATGCTGTCAGAGAGCATCATCAGGTTGAACGCTGGCGTGATCGTTTGATTGCTGAAGGCGATGATGCCCTGGCTGAATTATTGGATGAGCAACCGCTAGCCGATCGACAACAATTAAGACAGCTTGTGCGTAATGCACAAAAAGAATTGCAGCAAGACAAGCCCCTCAAGTCCTCGCGATTATTGTATCGCTACTTGAAAACACTGTTCATAGATCAAGGCTTGGATGAAGAAGTCGATGATAACGACCTGGATGATGACGAGTCAGAATTAGACGACTAACAAATGCCAAGGGATGTTTCCCGCTGATATTCAGATGATTATCAGCGGGGATAGTCATTGGTGACTATTCTGTGCTCGCGGTGCTGACTCGATGCTGTAACCATTCCTGCAAATAATCCAGAAATCGTCTGACTTTGGCAGATAGGTACTTGCGGTGCGGATAAACTGCGTGGATATCCAGCGGCGGCAATTGATAATTTTCTAAGACGGCTTTCAATTTACCTTGTTTAATGTCTTGACCAACGATATAAATTGGCACCATTACCAGCCCCAAGCCGTTGATAGCGGCGATTCGGATGGGGTCATATACATTTGCCTGCATACGGCCGGTTACATTGACGCCGGTGTAACCGGCCTCGCCTCTAAATAGCCATTTGTCTCTCGGAACGCTCGCCCAATTAACCAAGCAGCTATGATGTTCTAAATCCTCCGGGTTTTGTGGTGTGCCGAATTGGGCAAGATATTCCGGGGAGGCGCAAACAATTAATTGAGAACTGGCCAACTTACGAGCAACCATACTCGTATCTTCAAGATTGCCCAAGCAAATGGCGATATCAATGCCGCCATCGACCAAATCCCCCATGCTGCTTTGTAAAATCATTTCGACAGTCAAATCAGAGTGTATTTTTAAAAATTCAGCTACGGCTCTGGCAATATGAGTTGCTCCGATGATAGGGGGCGCGCTGATCCTCAGTATGCCGCGCGGTTCTGACTGCAGATGAGTAACGGCTGCTTCCATTTCTTCAACGTCGGCGAGTACCTGCTGGCAGCGTTCAAGATACGATGCGCCAACGTCGGTTAAGCTTAAGCTTCGGGTTGTGCGATTGAAAAGACGTGTGCCCAATAGGCCTTCCAATTGCATGATATGTTTGGTGGCCATTGCTCTGGAGATATCTAAATCCCGCGCACCTTTCGCAAAACTGCCTGCTTTAGCAACGCGAACGAACACATTCATACTCGTTAACTTATCCACATGAACCTCGTCTGAATCAAAAATTGCCGATTATCTTCCATAATAGTGATTATTTTCATGGTAATGGCTTGTTTTTTGTCATTGTGCCGTCATAAAAAGTCTTTAAAATACAAATGTTTATTGATGTTTTTGGTTAATTTGAAATTGTCTGGGTCAAAAAATATTAGACGATATAAGCAAAAAACATTGACATTGTTGACTATTTCCAAAAAAGAAACAATCAGTTTATTACCTGCTGGCTTGTGAAAAGTCAATATGTCTATATAGTTAGCTACAACTTAAGAGACATTCACAAGGGGTCTAAAAGCCTCAATTGATATTCAATATATTCGGAGACTTTAACCATGAACGATTTTAGAAAAGATATTTTTATAGGCCTGATGTTTGTTTCCGGCATGTGGAGTTTTATTTCCGGCCAGTTCATCGTTTCGACAGTACTTTTTGCCGGTGCTGCCATTTATAGCAACATTGCGCTGAAACCCAATTTAGATAGCTAAGTCTCAACAGTTTGAACAACCTCCTGGTGTTGTACCTGCAAGCAGAATCCTCCTCGTAAACACTCTGCTTGATTTTTGACCTCTCTATGCAATAGACGGCATAGAGAGGTTTTTTTTGTCCGTTGAAATGTCTAAGCTATTTTGCGATCTTGTTTCCAGACCACGTCTTCGATGCCGCATTGGGGGATAAAGCCAGATACTGCATGGGTAAGCAATACTCTGACCTGATCGAAATCATTGGCTGCAGTTGCACGCTCCAGTGATTCTAAAATATCTTGCAGCTCTTGCCAGAGGAGAACATGTTCTTCAGCTCGTAATATTCTGCCATGGCTGGTGGCTGAAACATTCTCGCCAATCAAAAGTTCTTCATAAAGTTTTTCGCCAGGACGTAATCCGGTAAAGCAAATTTCGCAATCACCTGCCGGATGCTGCTCATCCTTAATCTGCAAACCACTTAAGCGGATCATACGTTGGGCCAGATCCAGAATACGGATGGGCTCACCCATGTCCAAGACAAACACATCACCCCCTTGGCCCATTGCGCCGGCTTGAATAACCAGCTGAGCGGCTTCGGGAATGGTCATAAAGTAACGAATAATATTTGGATCGGTGACAGTGACCGGGCCACCGCGGGCAATTTGTTCCCGGAACAGAGGTACGACTGAGCCTGAGGAACCGAGTACGTTGCCAAATCTAACCATGGTGAAACGGGTTTGATGATGCCCATATTCGGGTGAGCTAAGCGCTTGCAAGATTAATTCAGCGATACGCTTAGTTGCGCCCATAGTATTGGTGGGCCTGACTGCCTTGTCGGTGGAGATCAGTACAAAGGTTTCGACGCCTTCTTTAATCGCCGCTTGTGCGGTATATAAAGTGCCAAAGACATTATTTCGTATGGCTTCGCCGGGATTTTTTTCAACCATCGGTACGTGTTTATAGGCTGCCGCATGGTAAATGGTTTGGACTTTGAAAGACTTGCACACGCTGGAAACTCTTTCTGCATGAGTGACAGAGCCTAATACGGGAATAATTTCCAGATCGTTAAGTCCGCTCATTCTGCTTAGCAGGTGGTGCAATTCCTTTTCAATAGCATAGAGTGCAAACTCGGTTAATTCAAAAAGGATGAGGGCGGCAGGCCGCAGCACTAATATCTGCCGACATAATTCAGAGCCAATCGAGCCACCTGCGCCAGTCACCATGACGACTTTGCCGGTAATGTTGGCTTGCAGTAATGCACTATCAGGGGCAACAGGATCGCGCCCCAACAAATCAGCAATATCGACTTCCTGCAAGGTATCAAAAGTCACCTTTCCTTGGGCAATATCGGCCAAACCCGGCATGGACATGACATGGACTGCGTAAGTTTCCAGAAGTCGAATCAATTCGCTGCGCCGGGCACGAGTGACGGAAGGGATGGCCAATAGTACGTCCGATATTTGATGCTTGTTGATCAGATATTCCAATGAGCGTGGCGCATAGATTTTTAAACCGTTGATTTTACGTTTGTGTAATGCTGGCTCGTCATCGATAAAGGCAACAGGCCGAAATTCTCTGCCATGGGCTAATGCTGACGCCAATTGTACGCCTGCACTGCCTGCACCGTAGATCAGGACATTTTTCTTAGGATGCTCGGAAAGATTACGTCCGCCGCCCAAACGAAAGTAAGTTTCACCCAGCCACCAACGCGCCATAAAACGACTGCCGCCAACCAGCAACACCATATTCAGCCAATTGAGCGGAAGCACTGTCCGGGGCACGCCGAGAATCCCGGACTCATGCAGCACAAATGCAAATAGGAGCGCATAAATACTGACCGCCTGGATGATGGTCCATAAGGCTCTGATCTCAATATAACGGATAATAGCCCGGTATAAACCAAAGCGAATGAAAACCGGGACAGCCAGCAATGGCGCTGCCGCAAATAAAAACAATTCTTGAGTGCTGGGTTGATAAAACACACCCAGGCGTAAGGAAAACGACGCCCATAAAGCAAATATCGCAAAACAGATATCAGCACTGATTAAGATGAATGCCTTTTTACGCCGAGACAGCGTGATAAACCAATGGGCCAGATTAGCCTGAGTCATGATTCCAGCTCCCCGGCTTGATAACGAATAGCTAGAAAAATTAACGGTGTATAAGCCAGCAATAGGCCGAAAATGCCGTCTAATCCGCCGACGCCAACCCATAGCGCGATCGGTAATAGCCAGACTGAATTAATAAGTGCAACGGTAAGTGTCACTGTTCTATGTCCATGTTTTCGTGAGGCAAATTGATAACCATGGCTGCGATGTGCTTCATATACTTTATCTCCGCGTAAAAAACGCCGGATCAATGTCCAGGTGGCATCGACAATAAACACGCCTAATAAAATCAGCCAACTCCATAAAAACTTCGGTGCCAGCCAAGTAGCTTGTATCGACAATAATCCCAAGACCAATCCTAAAAAACCGCTTCCTGCATCGCCCATGAAAATTTTGGCCGGAGGAAAGTTCCACAATAAAAAACCAAGCACGGCTGCTAAAAGCAATGCTGATAATGGCCATGCTCCTGATTGATCCGGCGCTAATACGCTTAGCAAAATACCGCCCAAAGCCACTGATATCGCTTCAATACTGGCCAAACCGTCGATACCATCCATAAAGTTATACAGGTTCAGTAGCCAGACCAAATACAAAGCTCCCAAGATATTACCCGCCCAGCCCAAGTCCAGTGTTTGGCCGAAGAACTGTAACGGCGGCAGTCCGTTTAACCAAAACAGGCCCCAACCGGCCGCAAAAAAATGCGCCAGAAGTCGCCAGCGTGCCGGAATATGGCCGTGGTCATCAAGAAAGCCTATCAAGGCAACGCTGATGCCGGCTCCCAATAAGGCCCAAAGTGTTGGCGTTGACAACGAGTCATTCAACCAAAGTACCGGCAGGCCTGCGAGAAACACAATAACAATCGCCAATCCGCCGCCGCGGGGCGTCGGGATGCTATGCGAACTGCGCGCGTTCGGGACGTCCATTAAGCTTTTAGCAAGTGCGTACCGACGCAATAGCCCGGTGAGAATCCAGGAAATAGCGGCACAGGCCAATAAAAATAACCATTCATAATTCATTTGATAATAAAAGTGAGCCGACAGCGCTTCTGGTTTTGTGGGTTATACATCAGGACGTTGATGTTGTTTTTTGATATTGCCTGCCTGTCAGTATCAATGCGTCATTTGTAGAAACCGGCGGCACCCAACCGAGCGTGTTCCGTGCTTTGCTGATATCGATTTGTAACGAGCCACACAGTTGTTGTGCAAGATTCTTTTTACCTAACAGTGATGCAACTATTTTGATTAATTTAACAGGTATCGGCAGTAAAAGGGTTGTCTTGCCCATGCCGTTAGCCAGCAGCTTAATGAGTTCCGTTGTTGATACGTCAGTGCCATCAGCGATTAAAAATGTTTGATTTGCTGCCTTCGGGTGGGTTAAACAAAGCTCTATAAAATCGACCAAATTATCCATCGACACCATTGAACGGTGGTTGTGAATGGCCCCTAAAGGTAAGGGCAGGTTAGCGCTGACTAATTTCAACAGTCTGCCGAAATTTCCGGGTGCATTGGCGCCATACACCAAGGGTGGTCGGATGATCACTAGCTCCATGGCTGATCCTTCCACTAGCTGTTGGAGTGCCAGTTCTGCCTCTAACTTTGAGATTGCGTAATCTGCCTGAGGTTTAGGTACGGAGGATTCCGAGAATGGATGTGCATGAGTTTCAGCCCCCAGCACTCCGATCGAGCTGACAAAGACAAAGCGTTTAACGCCAGCCAATAAAGCCTGATGAGCCAGATTTAATGTGCCGTCAACATTGGTCTTACGAAATTCCGTCAACGGATCGACCTGCGTTTCATTTAACACATGGGCGCGCGCAGCGAGATGAACAATTGCATCCATGCCTTCAAGCGCCTCGTGCCATGACGTATCAGCTGTAATATCATCAACGATCACTTGATCTACGCAGGCATGGAGCTCGTTAGGCGTTCTCAGGCTTGCACGTGCTTGATGGTCTTGTTGTTGCAGAAAACTACAAAGCGCTTGCCCGATAAACCCGTTAGCGCCGGTCACCAAAATTTTCATACTCTTTCCTGGTAGAACGCTAACCAAGCCGATGATAACTGGTCGCTGGTAAAGTATTTTTTGACTCTATCTTGCGCCTGCTGGCCAAGTTTGAGACGAAGTTCTTTATCATCTGCGAGGATTTCCATTGCCGCCTGCAAGCCTGTGATATCGCCTGCCTGGAAAAACAGACCGGTTTCGTTTTCGGCGATGCTATCAACCACGCCATAGATTTTCGAGCCCACGGTGGGAATGCCCATCGCTGCCGACTGGATGACCACGTTATTGAAGCCTTCCCGGTAACTGGGCAGACATAGCACATCGGCTGCCGTCATGTAATCTTCAGGTTTGTCGGTAAAACCAACCATGTGTATCCGTGTGTTGCAGTCGCTCGCCAGTGCCCGCATTTGTTCGGTCATCTGCTCTTCATCGACACCGACAACCAGCAAGTGCGTTTGGGGATTATTGAGGCCCGCAAAGGCAGCGGCCAAATCCAATACACCTTTGTCGCGCGTCAGGCGGCCGACAAAAATGAACACAGTCTCAGCATCGGTAATTTGCAATTTATCGCGAATGCGTTTTCTGGTTTGCGTATCCATTTTAAAGCGCTCGATATCCACACCAAACAAGGAACCTTGGGCCAGCACGCTGGAGGTTTTTTGCGAAACGACGCCCTCATCCAGCAGAAATTGCCGCTGCGAAAGGCCATCCACCAGATTGTGGGCAGACAACAGGGCGATGAGTTTGTCCATGGATTTCAGTAGCGTTTTGGCAAATCCGCGTCGAGTGACCCACACCTGTCCAGTGAAGGTATGAATGCGCGTTTTGATACCGGCGATAAACGCCGCCATCATGCCTAACAAGCCCGCTTTTGGGGTGACTGAGTGGACCAGGTCAAAGCGATATTTACGAAACAGCACTATCAATTTGAATAAAGCCAGCAAGTCATTCAGGGGTGAAATCTTCCGTTGTAGAGGCACGGGCAGTACCGTGACTGCATTTTCAATTGCCGGAAATAATTCGCCGGGTTTGGCGTTAACAGCAAGATAGACATCATAATGTTGGCTAAGTTTGCTGATCGGGTGCAGCAATAAGGTGTTGACCGACAATGGACTGGAAACGACTAAACAGATCTTTTTCTTCATGGTTTGAGAAATTATCAAGCGGTGCGTGCAAGTTGATTGTTGATGCGTAAATTAATTATCAGCACTTCATGGCAAGCATTTTACTCGGGTTAGCTGGGTTTTAGGCAAGGTTATCGAGTGTGGCTTGTAACTAACGCGATAAAAGCACCAATGCTCAGAGATTGCGGCGTCGGCTTGGGTTCAAGAAATGGAAAAATTCATTTTTGAATGGGATACTTCAACCAATATCCTGTAGGCCGGAAAAAGACTGCTCGAACGTGAGTGAGACAGGCGTTTGCGGCAGCTTCGTCTGAAGCCTTGCTCGCACCAGCTCGTGATGCGCTAATGTCAGCGAACGAGAAAAAGGCTGCGAAGCTTCGCAAACTTGAGGCTCAGCGCGGTATTGCTGCTTTTGCTTTCACAGGCTTTATTGTGGGTACTTTAGTTGCGTACCAGATGACAGGGGCTCTTTTTCCAGCGACAGCAATTGGTATCGCTGTTGGTGCTTGTAGCGCGTTTTTTATAACAGGCATTAAAGTATGGAAACTTGTATCTTTAGATAGAAATCAGTCCACTTCATCGTCAGTCTTTATAGGGTCACTGAAAATTCTTTTATCCCGATTAGGCAAGGTCACTATCAGTGGCGCTGAGCACCTGAGCGGTCCGGAAGGCAAAATCGTGGTGTGCAATCACGTGGGGTGGGCGGATCCACTTTGGGTGGTCTATTCCGCGCTGCCGCATACTTTGCATCAAATGGCTAAAAAAGAACTCTTCGATAACCCGGTCCTTGCTTGGTGTATTCGGGCTGGAGGCGGATTTCCGATCGACCGCAGTCGGCCTTCAACTGCAACCATCAAGCAAGTGATTACGCTTGTGGAACAGGGCAAACGCGTACTGATTTTTCCCCAAGGAACTCGCAGCCGCGATCAAACCGAAGCAAAACGAGGCGCAGCAACCATCGCCTTGCATGCCAAAGGACAAATTGTGCCCACGCATTATGAAGGGCCGGAGAAAATCCGCTTTATTCATCTATTTTGCCGACCGCTTATCCGCGTCACATTTGGCACGCCGATCGTAATACCAAAGGATGCACTCACCGATAAAGAAGTGGCGTTAAGGTTAACCGCCGAACTCGATGAAGCCATGAACGCCATAGCCGGGTAGGGTGGGCAACGCCGTTCTGCCCACGCGGAACAAAACGATGATCCATGTATTGTGCGTTTTACGCACCCTGTCAGTTTTTCGGTGCATGGAATGCACCCTGTTTGGCTAGCGCCCATGTCATGTGGATGACGCTTGCCAAAACTTAGACTTTATCGTCTAATCCAGTCCCCGTGAGCCTGCTCGGCTCAAATGCTGCAAACCTTCAAACGAATTTTGGTGCACACTTGATCCAGCAGTTTTGGCTAAATTTTGGATAGGATGTTTGATGTGTTTTACATTAGGGAACCTCTATTAATT
>JABFRC010000273.1 GCA_013141375.1 Methylococcaceae bacterium
TTTATAGCCAATTTCATCAAAGACTTGCTCGACTGCAAAGATGGCGGCTTTGGCATTGAGCGTATCGAAAATAGTTTCAATC
The DNA here is from genome assembly GCA_013141375.1 of Methylococcaceae bacterium. Lineage (GTDB taxonomy): Bacteria > Pseudomonadota > Gammaproteobacteria > Methylococcales > Methylomonadaceae > JABFRC01. The sequence continues at coordinate 83 of JABFRC010000273.1, forward strand.
AGGATAATGTCGGCACCGCCATCAATCAAGCCACGGGTCGCCTCGGTATAAGCAATCACCAGGGCATCAAAGGCAATATTGCGAAAGCCGGGATCATTTACATCAGGTGACATTGACGCCGTGCGGTTGGTCGGGCCCAACACACCTGCGACAAATCGTGGTTTATCTGGTGTTTGCAGTGTAAATTGCTCGGCAGCTTCTTTAGCCAAGCGGGCTGACGCCACATTGATTTCATAGGCTAGCGACTCCATGCGGTAGTCGGCCATCGCAATGGTGGTGGCATTGAAGGTGTTGGTTTCGACAATGTCCGAACCAGCTTCAAAATAGGCGCTGTGGATGGACTTGATAATGTCCGGCTGTGTCAACGACAGCAAGTCGTTGTTGCCTTTTAGGTCGGTTTCCCACTGTGCAAAACGCTCGCCGCGATAATCTTTTTCGTCCAGCTTATAGCTTTGAATCATTGTGCCCATCGCGCCATCAAGAAACAAAATGCGTTGAGACAATTGCTGTTTAAAAAATTCTATTTTGCTCATTTAAGATGTATCAGCGGAAAGGTTGACTGGAATTGTGAGGCAATGCTGATTAAATAGTCATTGCTAATGGATCAAGCAAACTCTATCATTTTTGGAACTTCTGCCGGAGACTAACATGTCAAAACCAAGCATTATTCAAGTTATAAAAAGTGTTTTATCAGCCGCTGCTGGCATTCAAAGTGGTGACAACAGAGAGCGTGATTTTACCCAAGGTTCATTTGCTACGTACGCAATTGCCGGAGTGATATTTACGGTACTTTTTGTTGTGGGGCTTATTTTCTTGGTGTCCAGCATTATTGGCTAGAGGTATTCCACAATAAAAAAAGCCCAAATAATTTGGGCTTTTTCCTTTTAACGAAACGTTAAATCGTTATTTTTCTTGCGTTCTGAAGCTTTGTGCGATGCCTTGGAAAAGTTCTTTAATGCCGCCGAACAGGGTCGTCACAGAGAAAGCTTCTTTAGTGATAAATTTTACACGGATGACTGCTGCTGCTAGGAAACCTGCGAATGGCGGTACCAATTCGAAGAACAACGATTCCAAAATGCCGCCAAACCCTTGAAAGCCGCCTACATTCTTTCTGTCAGCGCCATCGACACCTTCATAGCTTGTGCTGGTTTCGCCACTTCTGACTGACTCAAGAAAATAAATATTGACGTCAACTAACAAGAATTGAACGACAAAAAATGTAATTGTTCCTACCGCAACCCAAATTAAAAGGTTGCTGGTTTTTGCCTTGAGTGCCGACTGATAAAGCCAGACAGCTACAAGAATCATAATTATTCCACCAATCATTGTTATATCCCCCCTTGAAGTTATTATATTTTTGTTAAAAAGAAGAATAAATATTCACATTTGAGAGTCATGTTTTTGCCATCCTTCTCAACGACTTTACAAGCCTCATACTTTTCTCTTCCTGGTGTTACCTGTTTTTTGATGACGCCATCTGCAACAAAATACTTGATTGCAATCTTCATTTCCTTGGTTCTGCCGACAGAGTCTGTCGAGGTTGTTTGCAGGACACCGTCATTTTTAAATTCCCATTCGACAGTGATTGCTTTTTTTTCGCCGTCGATTTTTGTTGCTTCTGCAAAAAGATTCCACTTGCCAAGAATATCGCTATTGTCCTTCAATTCGACATCAGCATTGGCAGCAAACGCAAGGAAAACAGCTGCAACAGGTGCCATTTTAAGCCATTTTTTAATCATTATTCCCACCTCTAAATTATTATCTCCCGAGTTTGAAAGTGTAAACCATAGTAAGAAGCTCTTCGAGCTTTATATTTAGGTAAATATCGTTAAATTCACCTTTTATGATTAAAAACCTTGCGAACAATAAGCCTTGACTTTAACTTTTCCTAAAGTATCATTTGCATTCCGTTTGCTAGGTAATTAGCAATTTCTAAAAATACAAATTATAGGTAGAAATTCATGGGAGCGATCTTAGACGTCACTGAAATGTTAAAAGAACCAGCTGGCATGGCCATTGCGTTAGTAGTGGTTGTCGGCGCTTACTTCTTCGTTAAATGGGTTTTCGCTGAGCACCCAGACGACGAAAAATAAGATCTTAACAGATTCAAATACTTAGGCCGCTGATGCCAAGCCCATTCGGGTTTGGAAGCGGCCTTTGTTTTGCCCGCTAATTATTTAAACCGCCAATACTTATTCCCTTATAATTTGCACGTCTTTAGGCTTTCCGGCGTTGCAATGAATCAATTTATATCTGTCAAACTATTCGAGCTTTTCAATCAACGAGCACCCGCTACGGGGATTGGCCTGTTTCGACTCTTTTATGGTTTGGTGGCATTGCAGGAAATTATTTTTCTGCTCTATTTCAATCACTTAATTTTCGACCCCATCCCTTATTTGGACATCGAATTTCCGATGGTTCCATTCTTTTTATGCATTTGGGCGCTGATTGCCGCTTGCATAGTCGTTGGTTATCGCTATCAATTCGCTGTTATCTGTAACTATATTTTTTGGATAGTTTTCGTCAATTTTACGCCGATGCAACGTGATTTTGATGGTGGATTTGATCTATTCATGATCGGCACCGGGTTTTTCCTGCTCTTTATGCCCGGCGATAAAGCCTTTTCGATTGATAGTCTCAGACATAAACTCAGCACCCCATTTACGCATTACAGCGCGTATTCCGCGCCGACAGTCAGTCGCCTTGCTTACTACTTGCCTGTTTTAGTCTGCCTTGGTTACCTCTATTTCGATTCTGTCATTCATAAAATGTATGCAGAACATTGGCGTAATGGCCTGGGCGCTTGGCTGCCCTCTACGCAACCTTACTATGTATCAGCGATTGATATGACACCGTTGCTGAATAACGAGCTGCTGCAACAAATCATTGGCTACACCATCATCGTTTTTCAGTTTACCTTCCCGTTCTTATTCGCAAACCGTCGCTTACGGGTGCTGTTTTTGCTCATTGAATTCAGCTTACACCTAGGGATTACCTTATCGTTTAACATCTATCCCTTTGGCCTGGGAATGCTGATTTTTTATTTTCTACTGGTGCCGTTCAGCTGGTGGCGTCGAATTGGCAACAAGCTGATTGCCAAAGAAAAAGCCTTGATTGTGTTTTACGACCAGCAATGCCCCTTGTGCAATCGCACCGTGTTGATACTCAACCATTTTGATATTTTTCGCTGCATTGATTTCAAGAATGCTCAGCAATACGCGGCACAATATCCGGCCTTGGCAAACATTGATCAGCAAACCTTATTAACCGACCTGTACGCGCTGGATAAGCAAGGCCGTATTTATTCAGGCGTCGATACCTATATCCAAATACTACTGAAAATGCGTTACCTGGCACCGGTGGGAATAATTTTAGGTTTGCCGGGAATCCGCCAGTTTGCGACGGCAAAATATCGTGCGATTGCCGATTCACGCCTGCGTGCACCGTGCACCGAGACATGTCTGGCCTCAGCAACATTGCCAGATAGCACCTGGTATCACCGTTATCTTGAGCAAATTGCAGAACAAAAGCCCAAGGCTTTCTCCAGAAAACTGGCAAAAATATTCATCGTGTTACTGCTGTTGCAACTGAATAGCACCATCCACTACGGCTTTGTTTACCGACTGCATATCGATACCAAGCAATCAGCTATTACCGATGCTCTGGCCAAAGCCAGTAATGCGGTTTTAATGATCTCCCAGACTTTTTGGGGCATAAGTCCGCACCCGCTTTATATGCATGATCACTTTGAAGGCTATGACCGCATTCTTGCGATTACTTACACCGACAAGGATGGCATTGAGCGCTGGTTGCCTTTCGTTAATGAACAAGGCCGATTGCTGGCGCCGAACTGGGGGCGAGTGCATTCGATGTGGGCCAATATTGCTGTCACGCCGAATATTAACAATCATCGTTTACAGAAGATGATCATGAAAGTCACCGCGTTTTGGGGTCAGGACATCGGCTTAAATCTGGACCAAACAGAGTTCCACATCAAAATGAAAAGAATCAGTGCCCCGTCTACCTGGGAATATGATCTTTTACACAAAAACTTCGGTGGCGAATGGACAACTATCGGCAGTGCAAAATGGTCAGGCAAAGATGTGGTCATTAACTTGCCGGCCAATATTAATGAAATTTAGACAGTTAGTCTTTGTAGACTCTTGATTCTCCGAGCGGTACGAGTTTTACTCGTGCCGTTTCCCTTAACTACCCCTTTATTTTGCTTGTATCTCCTCTCCTGGTCTTAGGTACTGGTCAAATGAATCTAATTAAACTGCGTTATTTAACGGATGCTTTGTCCTGATTTCGCTGTGATCAATTTTAAGAAATTCCAAGTAACGCTTCGCCACGCTAAGCAAAGGTAAATGCAAAGCCGCAATATAAAATAGTTAATGCATTTAAAATCAAATAATTAGATTTTTTATTAGCAAATAAATAAGTAAACATCGATGGTTTGGCTAAGAGTTTTTTCTGTTTTAAATGTATTGGTATAGATAGTGCTTTATACCGTCATGGCGCGTTTAACCGTGTCTGATTTTAGTTTGCTATCAGTCGACATTGATATATTCCTGATGGCTTTCTTCATTGCAATTTTACAACAGGGAAATTTATGAGATCGGCGCCCGTACAAATTAATAACCCAGTCCGGCAACTGAGCGCGGTTAAGGCAATATCCTTGGTGATACCGTTTTTGACGATGCCTATTTATGCCGCGACTGAGTCTGGAGACTCGGAGCCACCCTTACAAATTACAGAGGCGACTCAAGACAAAGACAGCACGACAAAAAACAAAATAATTGCGGCGGCTGACCCTAAATTATCAGCTGATAATTCAGTATTTGAGTTAGGGGAGATTGTAGTGACGGCGACACCCAGCGGTACGATGAATAGTCGGGACATTTTGAGTTCGGTGGATATCATGAATGCCGATAAGATCGAAAACCAGAATGTGCTGACTAGTTTCGATTTGATGCATCGCATGCCAGGAGTGCAAATTACCCAATTTAATCAAGGCACAACCACAGGCAAGTTCTCCTTCCGAGGTTTTAACGGAGAGGGCTATGTCAACGGCGTGAAGTTACTGATCGATGGTATTCCAAGCAACACCAACGACGGCAATATGCCATTTATCGATGCGTTATTTCCGTTGGATATTGAGTCGATTGAAGTCGTGCGTGGTACAAATGATCCCCGTTACGGATTACATGCGATCGGTGGAAATGCCAATATCAATACCTACAGCGGTGGTAATTATGCCAAAGGGCGCGTTAGTTACGGTAGTTTTGATACTCATGATGTGCAGTCCGGAGTGGGTTACGAAAAAAACGGTTTTTCGCAAAACTACGCGGTGTCTTACCGAGCGTCTAATGGTTATCGAGATCATGCCTCGTCTGATAAGAATAGCTTTTCAGGTAAGTGGGCTTATACGCCGGGCGATGAAAAATACTCATTAGGCTTGAGTGCTCGTTGGAGTGATGCGCAAGCCAAGGAACCAGGGTACTTAACCTTGAAAGAGCAATCAATCAGTCGCACACAATCGATGCCAAGAAATGCCACTGACGGCGGTAAGCGACAAGTAGGGCAAATAAGTGGCCATTTGGATGTGAATTTGACCGACGAGTTGTTTTGGTCAACTAAAAGCTATGCCAACACTTACGACGATAACCGTTTTGTTAAGTATTATGAGAGTTTCATACAGCAAGAGCGCATTACCGAAGAGTTGCAATATGGCGGCATTACATCCTTGACGTATCGGCCGGAGGTATCCTGGCTCAACGATTTTTCCCTGGAAAGTGGTTTCGACTTCCAGCAACAAGATAATAAATCGGATCGTTATAGAACCATTAACACCGTCAGAATTCCCAATAAACATATCAGAGATCAGAATTTTAATTTTTTGGTCTACGGCGGTTATTTGCAGGCTGTTATCAAGCCAACAAAATGGTTAAAAATTACCCCGGGATTTCGTGCTGATCGGATTGATGGCGATTTTGTGTCGCATCGGGCCAGCAGTGGCGCTGAGAAATATTTGTCCGCGAAAGTAAATAATTACGGAACCATCTGGCAACCCAAAATAGGTGCGGTTATTACGCCGATCGATGGGTATAGCTTATATGGCAACTGGGGAAGAACCTTTCAGGTCGCCGTTGGCGCAAGTACTTATAAAGGCGTTCCAACGGCGCCTGATACGCAACCCTCCATTAATGAAGGATGGGAAGTCGGCGTTAAAATGAAACCAGTCGATTGGCTGGAAGGGCGCGTTGCTTATTGGCGCCAAGACGCGACCAATGAGTCCAGTCGTGATTTGTTAAGCGCAGACAATAGCTCTATCCCGGTGGGGGCCACTAAGCGGCAAGGCGTCGATGTACAGACAAAAGTCAATCCGATTGAAGCGGTTAGTCTCTGGGCGACTTATTCATTGCAGGAAGCGATTGTTACTAAGGCACCTGTTGGTGGCACTTATAAATACAAAAAAGGCAATCAAGTCTTCAATACCCCCGATTATTTGTTTTCTGCCGGTATCGATTATCAAATTACGCAGGAGTTTAAGTCTTCATTATGGACAACTGGGCAGGGTGATTATTATGCAAATTCTGCTAACAGCGGTGGTCAATTTGGCGAGTACGCATTGCTGAATTTGGATCTGGGCTACCAGCTTACCAAGCAAGTGGATTTGCAATTTCAGGTTAAAAACATGGCCGATGCGCAGTGGGAGTATGTTTGGTACGAAGGCGCGCCCGAGCCTTTATTTTCACCGGGTGATGGCCGTGCATTTTATGGATCAGTCAATGTTAAGTTCGATTTATAGGGTTTAGATCGATGTCTGTCAGGACAGCATCATGGCGGAAGTTCTGGCTGAGTTTCCATCTCTATCTCGGGTTGAGTGCAGGCCTGGTATTCGTTCTAGCGGGTCTTACCGGTAGTTTGCTGGTGTTTTATGTTGAGCTTGATGAGATTATCAATCCGGAATTGCAAATTTCAGAGCTTCAATCTCAACAACCAGCGCAATCTTTGGAAGCTATTTTTCAAGCGATTCAACACGTACACCCCGAACGAAGCGCCGCTTGGCGTTTGGAAATGCCGCGTCATCCGCAAGCCATGATGATGGCACGTTACTACACGCCCGTCGAAAAAGCGGGTTTATCATTTGCGCCGTTAATCGCTTGGATAAATCCTTATACGTCAGAAGTCGTCAGTAGTCGGTTTTGGGGTGAGTTTGTGATGACGTGGCTGTTTGATCTGCATTACGCCTTATTGCTGGATGAAATCGGCAAAACGCTAATGGGGATTATCGGTTTTGTCTTATTGATACCGGTAATTAGCGGCATTTATTTGTGGTGGCCTGCGTCTGGTAAATGGCGGCAGGCATTCTTGATGAAACGTCACGCAAGCAAGTCGCGATTTATTTTTGATTTACATAAAACCAATGGCGTCTATAGCTTAGTCATCTTGCTGTTGTTATTAATAAGCGGTGCGATTTTAAACCTGCATTCCGTATTCAATCCGGTAATCAATTATTTATCGCCGATGTATCAGGCCGAAGCTAATCACTCAAATTATCAAGCAGGCGTTTCCAGAATTACCTTGGATCAAGCGGCAGCTTTTGCTAACGCACGCTATCCGGAGGCTAAATTACGTTGGATTGAAACGCCAGATGGACAAGTCGGCACTTACAGAATCGTGTTATATCAAGAAGGTGAACCCAGTTTGCGGTTTCCCAAAACTACAGTCTGGATTGATCAATACAGCGGCATAGTGTTATCGATCAGAGACCCTAAAGAGGAGTATGCCGGTGATACATTCATGAATTGGCTACACCCTTTGCATAATGGCGAAATTGCCGGCATGACGGGGCGGGTCGTAGTTTTTATCAGCGGTTTTGTACCGGCAATACTCTATGTCACCGGCTTAATTCGTTGGTTACAAAAACGGCGCGCAAAGCGAATACATCAGTTAAAAACAATCTAGCAAAACGCAATTACTCCAGAAATGCGCTAATCCCCGCAATACCTTGTCCGCCAGCGTGGCAAGCCGTTGTTGCCTCATTAGGTGTCATGCCGCCCAGTGCATATACCGGCAAATTTACTTGGCTGACAAGTTCGGTGAAACGCTCCCAGCCCAAGGTAGGCGATCCAGGATGGGTGGCTGTTGGCAGCACCGGAGCGAGAACCACAAAATCCACGCCGATTTGCTCGGCATGTTCAAGTTCCTCAAACGTATGGCAGGATGCAGACAACCAGAGCACGTTCGTAGGACGCTCAGCCAAGGCCATCAGGTGTGCCGCAGTTAAATGTATGCCATCGGCATTAAGATTGGCGACATTCGCGGTCGCGGAGTTGATTAGCAACACAGTCTGTTGCTGTCGACAGATTGAGTATGCTTGTTCGATAAACGCTGCTACAGCGTCGGCAGATAGATTTTTTAAGCGGGCTTGTATCAGCTTGATGCCGTTATCCAAAAGCTTATGAAGATTGCCCATCAATAATGCAGGCTCGGTATCATCAAGAATACCGTAGCAACGAGGCAAACGCGCGGCGGTAACGATGGGCTGATTGGCGGCCGGAAACGAAAAATTCAGCAATTCATTCGGCGCTACCCACTTAAGTGGCTGGCCTTGGCAGCCTTTGGCAAGGCCTGAAAAGCTTTCCACCAAAAACACATTCAGCTGCACATGACGATCAGGGTAGCTGTGCCTGATTGTAATCAGCGGAGTCGCAGCATGGGCAGTAATATCGAGCTCTTCTTTAAGCTCTCTGAACAAGGCTTGTTCGGCAGTTTCACCGGGCTCGAGCTTACCGCCGGGAAACTCCCACAAGCCGCCTTGGTGTAAAGATGCATCCCGCAGTGCGATTAAAATTTGGCCTTGAGGATTTTTGATTACTCCGGCAGCGACTTGTAATAATTTCATCGAGTTAATACTAGAAGGGCTGATTAAATCCTTCGACAAGCTCAGGATGAACGGTAATTTATTGTTTTCGTTCGTGGTGAGCTTGTCGAACCATAAACTAAACGGATCGTCAGAACTGAGGGATATTAGGTTCTGTATTCCGCATTGATGCGCACATAGTCGTAAGAAAAGTCGCAGGTGAGAATTTCTTGGCTTGCGTCGGCTCGGCCCATCTTAACGGTGACAGTAATTTCCGAGTTGTTCATTACCTGCTGGCCAGCTTCTTCTGTGTAGGATTCTGCTCGACCGCCGTTTTTGACGATACAAACATCATCCAGATAAATCTCGATCTTATCCAAATCCATATTTTCGACGCCTGCCCGGCCCACTGCGGCCAAAATCCGGCCCCAGTTAGGATCGCTGGCGAAAAAGGCGGTTTTGACCAATGGCGAATGCGCGATGGTTTTGCCTACTTGCACGGCTTCTTCTTCGCTCAATGCCTGTTCCACGATAATGCGTATCAACTTGGTGGCGCCTTCGCCGTCGCGAATAATCAATTCCGCTAAGCGCTTGCATACCGATAGGATGGCATCGGCAAACAATTGATAACTGTTACTGCCTTCGGTGAGCTCAGGCACCAGCGATTTGCCGCTCGCCATCAATATGCAGGCATCATTGGTAGAAGTATCGCCATCGACGGTAATGCGATTAAAAGATTGTTCGGTAGCTTCGGCCAGACAAGCTTGCAGTAAGGGCTGACTGATCTTGGCATCGGTGGCGATAAAGCCGAGCATGGTCGCCATATTGGGCTGGATCATGCCCGCACCTTTGGAAATGCCGTTAATGGTGATGGTGTGGCCGTCGATTTTGACGACCTGGCTGGCACCTTTGGGGAAGGTGTCGGTGGTCATAATCGCTTGGGCGGCTTTAGACCAGTTGGCTGTCGATAGATTTTGCACGGCTGCGGGTAATCCGGCTTGAATTTTCGCTACCGGTAAAGATTGACCGATCACGCCGGTAGAAAACGGCAAGACCTGATTAGCCAAGCCGCCAGCGACGTCGGCGAGACTGGCGCAAGTGCTTAAAGCATCCTGCATACCCTGTCCGCCGGTACCGGCATTGGCATTGCCGGAATTGATCAATAACCAGCGCGGTGCGTGGGCCAGATTGGCTTTGGCAACATGCACAGGGGCGGCGCAAAAAGCATTTTGGGTGAATACCCCGGCGCAGGTGGCCTGTTCGGCCAATTTTATGACCAGCACATCGTCTCTGACATTTTGCTTAATACCGGCACACGTTGTGCCTAATTCAATGCCGGCTATTTCCGGCATGCTTGGGAAGTCGCACTGACCTACTGCCATGACTTATCCTCGTTAAAGTTTAAAAAATAAAAATACGTTATCGATTTTTTTTATGCGCGTGCGGATTAATTTGCACTGCTTTGTCAGGTAAGCCAGTTTTTTGGGATCCACTGAAAACGCATAAGGCAGAATCACTTCCACCTCAATCTGGCCGTCCAAATAATGGATTCTAAAATCTTCAATGGCGGTTTTTACTTCGACCAAATACTCGTCCAATAAGCTTTGTACGTCAGCGCGGGTCAGCGGCTTGCTATCTTCAAAGATGCCTTCATCATCTTCCGGATCGACATGCACCAGTACATCCATGACATCGTCAAAACGCTTGATTAAGTCATCCCGGACAATATCGCCGATCATGTGTCCTTCTGAAACGGTGATGCGCGGGTCGACAACAATATGGGCGTCAATCAAGGCATCTTCACCCATTTGTCGGGAGCGTAATAAATGAATGCCTTCGACACCGTCGATAGCCATGATGGAGCTGCGAATTTCAGTGACGACAGCCGGTGGCAATGAGGTATCGACCAGCTCTTTGATAC
>JABFRC010000289.1 GCA_013141375.1 Methylococcaceae bacterium
AATGCCTGCCAACACGGCGGCAAACACAAAGATACATAATTTAAATAATTCGACGCGGTATCCTATAAAACGTACGCGCATTTCCTGGTCACGGATCGCAGTGACCACACGGCCTAATTTGCTGTTCATAATCCAGCGACTGGTTAAAAAAGCCAACATTAAAGCTACACCGGAAGCAATTAACAGCCAAGCCCGTACGCCACTGGATTGAATATTAAAACCGATTAGCTCTTTAAAATCAGTTAGACCGTTATTGCCACCAAAGCCCATTTCGTTGCGGAAAAACGCAAGCAATAAAGCATAAGTTAACGCTTGGGTGATAATGGAAAGATAAACACCGGTTACCCGTGACCGGAACGCCAGCCAGCCGAAGACATAAGCTAACAATCCAGGCACAACAATAATCATCAGTGCCGCAAACCAGAACTGGTTAAATCCATACCAATACCAAGGCAGCTCTTGCCAATTGAGGAACACCATAAAATCAGGCAATAGGGCATTACCATAGACTCCGCGATTGCCGATTTGGCGCATGAGATACATGCCCATTGCATATCCACCCAAGGCAAAAAATGCGCCTTGGCCTAGGGCTAGAATGCCGCAATAGCCCCAGACTAAATCTAGCGATAATCCTAATAATGCAAAGGTGAGATATTTACCGATCAAAGAAATGCTGTATGCCGATACATGCAGTGGCGACTCTTCGGGGAAAAGTATATTTGCGATCGGAATCAGAAATACGATCCCTCCAATAATGGTTAACAACCAGAACGCCGCTTTGTCATGCTCATAGAATTGTTTAAACATTTCTAGCCCTCCGCCGCCCGGCCTTTTTGCGGGAATAAACCGCGCGGCCGTTTTTGGATGAAAAGGATGATAAACACCAACACCAGGATCTTGGCCAAGACTGCTCCGGCAGTGGGTTCAAGCAGTTTATTGGCGATCCCTAATGAAAATCCGGCCAGCAACGTTCCCCAAATATTTCCGACGCCGCCAAATACCACGACCATAAAAGAATCGACAATATAGGCTTGACCAAGGTTAGGGCCGACATTGGTAATCTGACTTAAGGCAACACCCGCTACGCCGGCAATACCGGAACCTAAACCGAAAGTCATGGCATCCACCCAGGCTGTCGGGATTCCCATGGCTTTCGCCATATTTCTGTTTTGTGCGACTGCCCGCACCTCAAGCCCTAAGCGCGTTCGTTTTAATATCTGTAATAACAAGATGAATACCAGTAAGCAGAATATCAGGATGTAAAAACGGTTCCAGGTTAAGGAAAGAAAATCGTTGACCTGCCAAGTACCGCTCATCCACTCAGGCGCGGAAACACTGCGGTTAAGCGGAGAAAAAATAGACCGCACGGTCTGCTGCAATACCAAGCTTACGCCAAAGGTAGCCAGCAAAGTTTCTAGCGGGCGACCGTAAAGAAATCGAATAATGCCGCGCTCAATAGCTATACCGACCAAAGCCGATACGACGAACGCCGTAGGAATCGACAGCAATAAGGCGGCTCCCAAATGCTGCGGCATTAACTGTTGTAATACATAAGTGGCGTAAGCACCAAGCATCATCAATTCGCCATGCGCCATGTTGATAACGCCCATAACCCCGAAGGTGATCGCCAGGCCAATCGCGGATAGAACTAATACCGCACCTAAGCTTAAGCCGAAGAATAAAGTTTCTATCCCTCCATAAAAACTGATTTTTGAGTTAATCGCGACCAAGGCTGTTTTGGCTTTATTTCTGACATCATTGTCGGTTTCAAGATAATTGCCGTCGGCATCTTTTTCCACCAGCGCATTCAGGCGATTGACCACATCTTGAGTGGGATGAGTTTTCAACAATTCGATTGCAGCAATACGATCTGATTTGGTCGTCCTGTCCAACTGCTCAAAGGCAAAAACTATTTTTATTTTATCCTGCACGGCGGTTTCCTGTTCCACCGCCATCCTATCGTGCAGCAACGTCAGGCTTTCCTCATCCGGCACTTTTGCCATTGCTTTTATGGCTTCAATCCGTGTAGTGGTATCTGAAGAATTAAGTTGTAGGCGACCCAGGGTTTTTCTCAGTAAAACCCTAAGGCTGTTATTCAGGGTAATTTTTTGCAGCTCGGCGGGTTCCTTAACACCCAAGTCATCGCCACTTTCGGCATCGTTCAGGCTTAGGCTGTCGCCTTGCGGTTTAGCCACTACCAGTTTTTCGCCTTCCCGGATTTTATATAAATGCCCGTCCAATAAGGCTTGCAAAACGACCACCGTGCGTGGCCCCTTGGTCAAGGCTAAATGCTGGACTGCCGCTTCGCGCTCCTGCATGGAGGCTGTTGCTAACTTATCTAAAGCGCTGGTGAAATCGCTAGTTATTGCGCTGTCTTCTGTCGAACCCAAGCCCGGCACAATAAACATTGCCATCAGGACGAGTTTAAGACAGACCTTAGCTAAACTTGATTTCATATCTATCAGTAAAATCCATATTGATATTGGTTAGGGCGGGTTAGGCCAATCGACCTAACCCTTTAAAAAGAAATTATTTATAGTTTTGCCCAGAACACTTTTTGGTTTTAGTGTTGTAATTACCGCAACTGATCGGTGCAGTCCAGTCGGCAATAATCGGTTTGCTTTCGGGCAGAAAATCAGACCAGGCATCGCCATCGACCACCTTGTTAGTTTGCCAGACGGTGGCAAACTGGCCGTCATCCTGAATTTCGCCGATTAACACCGGTTTGCTGATGTGATGGTTGGGTAACATTTTAGCCGTGCCGCCGGTCAGGTTAGGGAATTCCACCCCGATGATGGCGTCCTGCACTTTAGCAGGATCAGTCGAACCGGCTTTTTCAACCGCTTTGACCCACATATTGAAACCAATGTAATGCGCTTCCATCGGGTCGTTGGTGACGCGCTTAGGATTCTTGATGTAATCCTGCCATTGCTTTATGAAAGCAGCATTTTTGGTGGTATCGACACTCATAAAATAGTTCCATGCCGCAAGATGCCCTACCAGCGGTTTGGTGTCTATGCCGGATAGCTCTTCTTCACCAACTGAAAATGCTACTACAGGAATATCTTCCGCCTTCAAACCCTGATTCCCCAATTCCTTATAGAACGGCACGTTGGCATCGCCATTTATGGTGGAAACTACAGCGGTTTTCTTGCCGGTTGAACCAAATTTCTTGATGTCAGCAACAATACTTTGCCAATCAGAATGACCGAACGGCGTGTAGTTGATCATAATGTCTTTTTTGGCAACGCCTTTGGCTTTTAAATAAGCCTCCAGGATTTTGTTGGTCGTGCGGGGATAGACATAATCAGTACCTGCCAACACCCAGCGCTTAACCTTTAAATCATTCATCAAATAATCAACTGCCGGGATGGCCTGTTGGTTAGGTGCCGCACCGGTATAAAAAACGTTTTTGGACGACTCTTCACCCTCGTATTGCACCGGATAGAACAACAGGCCGTTCAGCTCCTCAAACACCGGCAATACCGATTTTCTGGATACCGATGTCCAACAACCAAACACAGCTGCCACTTTATCTTTGGTCAATAACTCACGAGCTTTTTCCGCAAACAAAGGCCAATTGGAAGCGGGATCGACCACCACTGCTTCCAGCTTTTTGCCGAGCAAGCCGCCTTTTTTGTTTTGCTCATCGATCAACATCAGCATGGTGTCTTTCAACGTAGTTTCGCTGATCGCCATCGTGCCGGATAAGGAATGCAAAACTCCAACCTTGATGCTGTCTTCGGCTTGGACATTACCTGCACCCAAACTCATAGTGGCAACTGTCATGGAAACAGCTAAGTTCCGTAATATTTTGTAAAATTTCTTCATTTCAATAATCCTGATTGAGTGGTGAAAATTAGATTTGCAACTGGAAGCCCAACTTGACGGCGTTGACGTGATCGCCGGGTACATTAGAACTAAAATCAATCAACCCTTTGGTTAGCAGATCACCGTAAGTCCAGCTGAGGGAAACTTTGGCGTTATGCCCGTCGATAATGTAATTCACACCGCCCTCGTAGGCTTCGCGGTTGGAACTGGTACTCGGCGCTATGTTGGTATAGCGCACGTAGGGCTGGAACTGGCCGATCCAGACTTTATCCGGGAACAGATACATGCCGCTGAAATCATAGGCGTTGCCTTCAAACATCGTAAACCCAGGATCGATATTATTGGTTGGATCACTATCGCCGTTGAGTGTCTTGATAGCATCGCGTGTCGCTTGGCTAAATCCATTGCTTATGCCGTAGTTCTTGTACTCGCCGTTGAAAGTGATGACGCCATCGTTAGGTAAAACTTTTTCCAGCAAGATATCAACAGCGGTGCCACGAAAATTACCTGGATCGAAATCAGTACCTGCGCCATCTTCCTGATATTGATTGGAAACGCCCAGCGTTAAAATATCGCCACCTTTGCCGTAATAAGTACCGGAGGTGTAGTAACCGGGATTCTTTTCGACTTCCCAGAAGTTATACGCCACGCGTTGCGCGTAGAGGATATTGTCGTCGACGTTCGCCCCGCCGCGCAATCCCCGGAAGAAACCGAAGGCATATTGCAAACGGCCATCAAATGCAGCCCCCCAAAACGTCGCACCGTCATCCCGACCGAAGGAACCGGCAGACGTTCCGTCTGATTTAATAACAAGATTGTAATCGGCAGATTCAAACGGCGTGCCGGACGCAAAGATGTTGTAAATCGCGCTGTAAAAAGGCCCGTTCATTTCCCGGCGTTCCGCTGGCACCAGCATCCGTCCCATCCACAGATTAATGTATGGGTTGTATTCAATCTTGCCGATGGCATCCAGAATCCGCATTTCTCCGCCATTACTACAAGTTTGGCAGTCAGTGTTGAATTCCAGTTTGATGTACTTGTGGATTTGTGCGTTCAGGTATAAGCGGATGTTATCCAGGGCGAAATCATTGCTCCACTGGCTGTTGCCCGGCGTACCGGCCGCATCCTCCCTGGCTTCGAAGCTGGTACGCAATCCAGCGCCAACACTCGCCCACTTGGTATCATCGATTTTAAAAGTCGCACCCGCCTGCGTGACGGGCGCATAATTTATTGAATAAGCTACAACCAGCATGATAGCTAGTAGCCTCGGCAGCTTTCGTAGGCCACCCTGTCTAAAACTTATTTTCATCATAATCCCCTTGGCGTATTTTTTAACTTGGAAAGGCAACCGATAAACCGGCTGCACACAGCCTTTCTGGCTTCGGGCGAATTATTTTGCTTTTGGCAATGTTTGCGCAATGCGTCAAATGACTCATCAGTTAAATGACGTATAGGGAAACAGCCGATTTACTTGTATGCTCGAAGGCAAAAGCTCAACGCATAGGAAAAGGTTCACATGAAGTTACATAGCAGCAGGTTAACCGTCATTGTATCTACGATTCTTGGATTGACCGCCTGCAGTTCGAGCCAAGTCAAATCTTCCCTGCCACTAGATTTGAACAACACAGGCGCTATCGAAATAACCGTAAAAACCGATAACCCCAATTTGCAAGCCGATGCAATCAAACAGCAAGCATGTAAAAATTTGGCGGATTGGGCATATCCTATCGCCCCCGAATTTACTTTGCCGGTTAGCCACATGATGACAGTTTTGATTGGAACTCCCGAACATAGCGGTACGCCGACAGGTTTTTCTTTTAGCATGGGTAATTCTGACCCACGCGCCCTGGATTTTCAAAAAGCGGATGTGTTACCTATCAGTTGCCGATTAAGCGCAGTCAACCAGCCTGAACGAAACGCTGAACTCAACATGGGATTTAACGATAGTGCGACCATCGGGAATAACCCAAACCTGAAAGAGTTGGCCGATCACGTCAGCACGGTATGTTTCAATCTATTGAAAGAAGTGAACTGGCCGGTCAAAAAGCATGAAAATTCGGTAAAATCTGGCGGAAATAGCTGGATGCCGGAAATTCGTATTGAGCAGGAAAAACCGACTGCCCCATCTAAAACACAACAACCATCAGATGCTCCGGCAGAGCCGCGTACAGTCTCAGCGCCGAAAACAGAAAGCGGGCAAGAATCCACACCCGCCACCAAAGAAATTACTAAAGAAGGCCGCAAAGTTTATATCATTCACAACCAAGGCAACCCCATTATCTTTAAGTTTGGCCATGAACGTAAATAAGGCAACACCTCATTTACTGCATAGCACAAAATCAGTGATGACAGGGCTGAGGAATCAATCTGTTTCGACCTTGAACTTACCCGTTTTTTGCATCGCCATCGACACGGCGGCGGCGCGGCTAACAACGCCCAGTTTTTCAAAAATATGCTCAAGGTGTTTGTTGATAGTACGAGGACTGGTGCCAAGGATTAGCCCCATTTCCTTATTGGTTTTGCCGCGCGATATCCACATCAGGATTTCAGCTTCCCGAAAAGTCAGGCTCAATGAATTTCTGATCGATTCCAAATCCCACTCTTTAGAATGCTTTTCCATCAACAGCAGGTACTCGCCGGTATGTTGGCAGACAGAACACTTAACGGAAAAATGTACACCTTGATAATTTGCTTCGAAATTCGTCGATCCCTCTTTTTCCCCCGGCAGCGAATGGTGTTGTAGCCAGATTAACAACGGTGCGGGCAATTTACCGCCGACTTGCACGAGTGGGCAGGCATCAGCCAGCTTCACATAGTCAACCAGCCAATTTTCACCTGATTCGGGTAGCCAAGTAATCCTTCCGTCCTGAGTTGTCGTCATGACGGCAAATGGGCTATTGTTCAGTGCCAATTCCGCCCTTTGGAAATTGAAGGCTTGCTTAAGATGCGATTCCACCCGCACCAGCACTTCGGGTGGCCGTATCGGTTTAACGATATAATCTACCGCCCCCTCGCTAAAGCCCCGCAAAAGATCGTCCAGTTCACCCAGCGCCGTCATAAATAAAACCGGGATGGCCGCAGTAAGCGGATTCACTTTGAGCTGTCTACAGGTTTCAAAACCATCAACTTCCGGCATCATTACATCCAACAAAATAATATCGGGACGCAAATAATTGATTTGTTCAAGGGCAGAGAGGCCATCGGTAGCAACCAGCACCCGATAACCCGCTTCCGAAAGCGTGTCGGACAACAAGGCCAGATTATCCGGAGTATCGTCGATAATCATGACGACAGGTTCAAAGACATTAGCCATGGCGTTTTATAATAACCTCGATGTAATTTTGATCATTTTTCTCAGCTCAGATAAACGAAATTCAGCACTGAGGAATTGCAGTTTCTGGATGTAGTCGGCATGTTCTGGGTAGTCCCGGAATAAAGTCACAAGATAGCCGTTCAGCCCGATTAAATCGCCTATTCTAATGAAGTGATGCAATTCCTCCAGAACGGCCTCCGGCATTTGATAAGTTTGTTCAGGCTTGATTTCAGGTGCATCACCGTCTAATTTCCGATGGTAAGTCCACGTCAGATCCAGGTGCAATTTAAGCTTATTGAGGAGTTCCGGTACGTGCAGCGGTTTTGATAAAAAGTCATTACAGCCCGCATTGATGGCATTAACCCGCTCGGTGGCGTAGGCGTTGGCGCTGAGCACAACGATCGGCTGCCGATGATTATTTTGCCGCAAATGTTGCGCAATCTGAAAACCGTCGGTTTCCGGCATACTTAAGTCCAGCAGTAATAAATCAATCTCGTGCTGGGCTAAAACTCGCAAACTGGCTTGTAGGTTATCCGCTTCGTGGATGGCAAAATTTAGCGGTTCCAATACCGCCCTGATCAGTTGGCGATGGTCGATTTGATCATCAACATACAGCACCGCGCGTTTAGCGCCGACATAACCGGTAATGGCCTGTTGCCGTATCGGTTCTTGCATATCGCCCGCATTGGCAAGGTACAGTTTGACGGTAAAGGTCGAGCCTTCGCTCACTCGGCTGCATACAGATAGTTCGCCGCCCATCAATTCCGTCAGGATTTTGCTGATCGTCAACCCCAGACCGCTGCCGGGAATAATGCTTTCCTGCGCCAGTTGGGTAAAAGGCTGAAATATATTTTCAAGTTGCTGATCGTCGATACCCAGTCCGGTATCTTTAATCTGAAATGTCGCCACACCGCAACTGTAACTGATGCCAAACAGGATTTCACCGTGGCTGGTAAATTTGACCGCGTTCCCCAATAGATTCATCAGGATCTGGCCGACGCGCTTTTCATCGGCGCGGATGCGTTTGGGCAAGGTATTGTTGATTTGACAGCGGAAATTCAAACCTTTGGCGTCGGCTTGCGGTTTAAATACATCCTGCAGGTGATCGATGAAATGAGGGAAGTCGATAACGTCACGATTGAATTCGAACTTGCAGGCTTCAATTCGGGCGATATCCAGAATATCTTCAATTAATGAAGATAAATGTTCGCCGCTGCGTTTTAGGATGTTTACCGCTTGGCGCCGATGTTGCGGAATCGCCGGATCGTTCTGCAAGATGTAGGCATAGCCGATAATACTGTTTAACGGCGTGCGGATTTCGTGGCTCATGTTGCTCAAAAACCGGCTTTTGGCAATATTGGCTCGATCCGCCGCTTTGGTAGCTTCCTTGAGTTTGGCATCGGTTATTTTGTGCTCTTCAATTTCTATTAGAAGGCGTTCGGTCTGCTTATTGATTTCCTCGCGCGCCACCCGGCGACTTTCATCATTCAATATCAGCCACCATGTGCATAAACCGGTAAATACCAGCAAGGAGGTATAAACCTTGATGAAGTTATTCTGTAGGATATGAAAAGATAGCAGGTCATTCTGCGCGGACAGTAAATCCTGATAATAAATGATACCGACGAACAGGCTACTTAACAGCATCAGAAAAACAAACAGAAAGAAATAACGGATCAACCTTAATTTCTGATTGATGGCCCAGCGTTTCGTTGGAAATAATTGCGCCAGCTTAAGCAGGTAATCTTCCAGCCGGAAGCCGGGCTTGCAGGCATCCATGCAGTTGGAGTCCAGACTACAGCACAGCGAACAGATATTGCCGCCGTAATAGGGGCAATAAGCCATGTCTTCCTGCTCGAACTGATTGACGCAAATGCTGCATTGGCATTGCCCATCCTGCAAAATATGACTGCGCGTCAGATAACGTTTGCGTCCGTACCATAACGCAAACAACGGTACCAGGACAAAAGCCAGCGTCAGGGAAATAAAGGCGGAAAAAGCCTTGGCATAAAGTCCGAACCAGCCCAGATAAGCTGATATGGAGACAACCGATGCACACAAGGTCGCCAAGGTGCCGACTGGATTTAAATCGGGCAGATAAGCGCGTTTAAACTCCACCCGCTTTGGACTTAACCCTAACGGCTTATTGATCAACAAGTCGGCGGCAACAGCGCTGATCCAGGCAATCGAAATATTGGAAAATAGGCTGAGTACTTTTTCCAGCGCACTGAACACGCCGAACTCCATCAACAACAAGGCAATCGAGACATTGAAGAACAGCCAGATCACACGTCCTGGATGGCTGTGCGTCACCCGTGAAAAAAAATTCGACCATGCCAGTGATCCGGCATACGCGTTAGTCACATTAATTTTGACTTGAGAAATCACTACGAACAGCGTCGTTACCGCCAACGCTGTTTTGCTGTCGTCGAATATGCCTTCGAAAGCGATGAGATACATCTGCGTAGGTTCGTGGGCATGCAGTGCCGGAATACCATGTCTGATCGCCAGGTGAGCAAGAAAGGCACCGCCCAATTGCCGACACATACCAAACACAATCCAGCCAGGGCCCGCCACTAAGGTAGCCCACCACCAACGTAAGCGATTTTCTTTGGTCAAATCTGGCATGAACCTGAGAAAATCGACCTGTTCGCCGATCTGGGCCACCATCGAAAACGCCACCGTGCTGGCTGAGCCGAACATCAACCAATCAAAGCCCTGTCCGCTTTGGGCAATTCCCAGATAAGCCTGTGCCGTCAGCAATGCTTCTGGCTCCCGAACGGCCACGCCAATATAAGGTACGATAAGCAAGACCAGCCAAATCGGCTGCGTCCATAGCTGCATCCGGCTGATCGTGGTAATGCCGAAGGTGACCAGCGGAATCACAATCAACGCACTGATTACATGGGCAAACGCCAGCGGAATATGGAAATACAATTCGAGCGCCAAGGACATAATCGAGGCTTCGAGTGCAAACAAGGTAAAGGTGAACGAGGCATAGATCAGCGATGTCACCGTCGAGCCGAAATAGCCGAACCCCGCGCTGCGCGTGAGTAAATCAATGTCGATGTGATAGCGGGCGGCGTAGTAGCTGACTGGCAGACCGGTAATGAAAATCACAATTCCAACCGCCAATATCGCCCAAACCGCGTTGGTAAAGCCGTAATTTATCGTTAAAAAGCCGCCGATCGCTTCCAAGACAAGAAACGATGTCGAACCGAAAGCGGTATTCGCGACTTCAAATGCAGACCATTTACGGAAAGACTTCGGCGCAAAACGCAGCGCATAATCCTCCATGGTTTCATCAGCCACCCACATGTTGTAGTCGCGACGAATTGTTGAAATTTTCTGGTGGATAAGTCTTATTTATATTTTTTAAGGTTGCCTAAGTAAAGCAATAAATAAGCCACAACTAAATAAGAGAAAAGTAGTATATATTCAGCTAGCTATCAGCTAGAAAATGATAGTTGAATTGTGAATGCCTTTATATGGTGCGCATACGCACCATATAAGGTCATGGCAGTGGGCTAGAGATTTTATATCTCTGATCAATTTATAGTATTAACTCACCTTACGCACACTTGAGTGTCTGAAGCTCATCAAAAGCCACGCGGTTGGCTTTCAAATACAGCTTGGCCCTGAGCGCGAAATGATTGGGCTTGTGCTTGATTGACAGGCACTCCAGC
>JABFRC010000230.1 GCA_013141375.1 Methylococcaceae bacterium
TAATAGCGCGAAGGAAATGAAAATCCCTCGTGCAGAAGAATTGGGACAGCGCCATTCAGCTGTAATGTAAACAGGCCTCTATCTTAAACTGGCTGAATATTTGTCTGGACGGCGGGGTCCACTTTACCGGCACGAATCCACCAGTAGTGAATGTCGGCTTTTGAGAGCGGTGAATTGACGCAACCGACCCTAAGGCGAAATTGGTCACCAACTTCATCAATAGTCTGATCTTTAACCCAAAGCTGCCGCTCAGATTGATAATATCCGCTAGCCAGTTTTTTGGCTGTCTGGATAACTGCGAACGAAATAGTGGTGGACCCAAAACATTACCTGATTAGAAAGATGAGTCAACCAAACGTAAAAGTTCGTCATGCTCGCGGGGATGCGGGCATCCAGTGCCATGGAAGGTAAGCTTCGAGATATCCATGCAGCCCGGATTCGCTTCGCGGTCTTCGGCTCCGGCAATCCCTGCCGGAACGACGTTTTCTGTGATTTTGCTTATGCATCTTAATAATCAGGAAAAATTATGAGGAACTTGCAAAATTATCTGTTTTTACCCTGAGAACGCTGCATCAAGTGGTTTTCTGGGAACGGCACTACATCATGCGGCATTTTGCAAGTACACCACCAGCTAGTGGCGTTAATATCCTCATGAATTTTCTGATAATTCATAGCGACCCATTATGTAGGATGTCAGCAATAGTTTTTTTGACGTTCAATCGCTGCTAACGACCTTAAATTATCCAGTATTTGTTGCAATACAATCGAATCGCTATCAAGTTGCGATACCATATAGGCTGGTAATTTGAATTGCGGGCTGTTGGGTACTTGAAATAGTTTGTGTTCTTTTATCAGCGTTGCGGCAAAGCGAATAGGCAAATAGCAGGAACCGCCATTGCTGATCACTAATTGCACGGCCAGCCAGCCGATGTTAACGACCTGAGCTGGACGTTCCAGATTGGGATAGCTATTGCTGTGTTGGGCGTAGAACCCCGGTCCCCAATCGACGTAGATGTAATCGTCATTAGGCCAGGGTTTTTCCGGGTCGGTGGTTACCAACACCAAGGTTTCATCAAATAAATGTTCGACCTTTAGTCCGGGATTGTGTTGCGGTGTATACATCATGCTTATATCCATCGAACCTTCGATTGCCCCGCGCATTAAATCTTCTTCAAAACCGATTTCACTGCGTATTGAAACGTCCGGTACTTGGTTCCGTATGATGCCTATCCATTCAGGTAGCAAGGTTTCCCATAAGGCAATACGTGCACCAATGGTAACGCTGGCACGATAGCGGCTAGGTAAGCCAATGTCATGCCGTGCTTGTTCCAGGGTTAACAGCAATGTTTTGGCGTGACGTAAAAAGCGCCGTCCCGGCAGCGTCAAGCTAGCGCCGGAACGATTGCGCACAAATAAGCTAACGCCCATATACGCTTCCAGGCGCTGTATGCGAGTACTGACTGTCGATTGCGTGACATACAGCCTACTGGCGGCTTCCAGAAAGCTGCCGTTGGCGGCGACACTTAAAAAAGTCTTGATCTGATCAATGTCCATACGGCTTAGTATCGGATTTATCGATATTAAAGTCCAATATAAATCGTTTGTCTTATATCAACTGAATTCCTATAGTTGTTTAAAACCACAGTCGCGAATTTGACTAGCTGTGATGTGCAACTTTTTGTGGGAGTACAGACGAATGAAAACATCATCTGATATCAGTTTTAATACAAATGGCTGGGGTTTATTCAGCGCCCGCTCAATCAATTTAAGCCTTGTTCTTGCGCTGGCCTTTCTGGTCAGTGGCTGCTGGGCGCCTGGTATTAAACCGCCAATTTCCGACATCAGTAAACTCAATACCATCCTGATTGTTCCGCTCGAATCTCCTCCACTGGAAATCACGCCAGATCCAATTGAAGATCGTATCCCGGCGTACGGAAATTATCACAACATGGCTATCGATTTTCCGCTGGAACAAAAGCTCTATAAAACCTCCGGAGATGTCATGGTTGCCGGTTTGGTCATACAAAGCGACGATGCCGTGGAAGTTAGCATCCAGGATGAGCCAGTGCCGCTACGTCCGGCAATCGGTTCCAATCCAATATGGACACCCACATTGGGTCTTGCTCAACAGGCTTTAACGCAATTGACCCAGCAGAACATTAAGTCTATATTGAGTCGCTATTATTGTAGCTTGCCGATGGACGACGCAGACCGAAATGCTCATTTAAGCCATTGGCATGATGCGACTTTGGCATGGTATGGACAAAATACGGCTACTGCCGATTATCAATCGTATGCTGGCATTGATGCGGTACTGGAACTGGGATTGGGCAGCTATCGAATCTTTGCCGGCCAGACGTCGCTGCAAGTACTGATGAAGTTGGTCGATCCACACACAGGACAGGTGATAGCCCGCACCCGGGTAAAAGCGTATACCACCGAGAATGTGGGAGAAACCAATCTTAATCGGGATAGCGAAACCTTTAAACAGCGTGTAGCGCAGATGAGTTCGCAGCTGTTAAAACAAGGCTTGCATGAGTTTGGCTGGCAGCTTTGATAGGCAGGGTTAATGACACCACGACGTGAGTGAATAGACTATGGCTAACAGCGAAGAACAAAAGCTGCAAGGATGGCGCTTTATTTTATTCAACCTCTGTTTAGGCTTAAGCCATGTGTTGGTGATATTTAATGCCGGCGCCTATATCGCTATGCTGCCGCGGGTTGCGGCGGGCCTGGGCATCCCGCCTAGCTTCGCCACCTGGACCCAGACGGATTACATGATAGGGCTGGCATTGGCTTTTCCGGTGGGCGGCTGGTTGTCGCGGCGACTAGGTGAATATCGTCCGTTTGTGGCTGCATTTTTTGTGTTTGCGCTGGCCTCGGTTATCTGTGCGATCGCTACCTCGTTTTATGTTTACTTAGCCGGGCGCATCGTACTAGGGTTTGCTGGCGGCTTAACCCTGCCATTGGGGCAATCCTTGCTGATCAAGGAATATCCGGAGCAACAAAAATCCATCGGCATCGGGGTGTGGAGCGTATTTACCCTGACGCCGTTCACCTTCGCCCAACCCATAGGTGGCTGGATAGCCGACACGCTGGGTTGGCGCTGGTTATTCTGGCTGAATATTCCGCTGGCTCTGGCCATTGGCGGTATTGTCGGTTATCTGCTTTGTCAGCGAGGCATTACCCGTATCCGACATCGTTTTGATGTTGTGGGTTTTGTGCTGATTTCGCTAATATTTTTCGGTATACAAACGGTGCTCAATCAAGGCAACGACTGGGATTGGACTAATTCCTTGTATATCGTCGGTCTGATTATTTTCGTGCTGCTGACGCTGGTTTATTGGGTGGTTTGGGAATTCAGCCAGCGTCGACCCTTTCTGGACATCTGTTTATTTGCCCAACGAAATTTCACCATAGGCGTGATCATTTTGTTCCTGGGTTTTCTGATGTTTCAGGGCTTGTTATCCATGTTGATTGTGCAGTTGCAATTAGCAATGGGCTATTCGTCGTTGTTGGCGGGGTTGGTGTTTTTACCGATGGCGATTTTTGCCAAGCCGGTCGCCAGCGTGTTTCATGAAGTGATCAAATACTTCGATGCACGTTGGTTGGTTTCGCTTAATTGCCTGGGTTTTGCCGCGATCTATTTTTGGCTGAGCCATTTCGATGGTCATGATGCTTTTGCGCAACTATTCTGGCCCAAAGTTCTGGAAGGCGCTTGTCTGGGCAGTTTCTTTGTACCTGTGACCGCCTTGTTATTGCATGGCCTGCCACCGGAGCGAACCTGGCGCGCGGTGGAGCTGGCTAGTCTATTGCGTATTGCCGCCGGCGCCATGGGCATTTCCTTGCAAGGCATTGTGATTTATCAGCGCGCGCCCGTGCATACGACCCGATTTGCCGAGTCGCATACGATTTATGATGCCAGACTTGAACAAACGCTGGATACCCTGATGTCGGCGGGCTTTACCGAATCGACCGCAGTTGCCAAATTGGCCAAGCTGACTGGTCGCAACTCGGTAATTCACGCCATGAATGATGCGTTTTGGCTGGCCAGCTGTTTGTTTGTCGGGTTAGCGATTCTGGTTTGGTTTGCTAATCCTACCAAGCTATCCGCCAGACGTACGCTAAAACAGGAACAACGCCGGGAATCCCAAGAAATGCTGGTGGAGGATCTGTAATGGCAACAGTTATGCGCTATCGAGTCCTAATTTTTTTAGTCGCCATACTCAGTTTCGTATCGGGTTGCGCCTGGTTCGGGGATGAGACCCAGCGGGCCGAAATGATGGCTGTACCAGCCATGTCACAGACACTGGCGGATGCCGAGTCATCGTCAACCAATGCCGCATGGCCGCAAGCCAACTGGTGGCAGAGCTTTAACATGCCGGCATTGAATCGATTAATCGCAACGGCTTTGGCGGACAATCCTGATTTCAAGGCCGCCGCCGCGCGGTTACGGCAATCGCAAGCCATGGTAGATGGGCAAGCGGCAGAGCTGTATCCGACAGTTGATGCCAATGTCAGTTTCAGTGCGCAGCGTTTTTCAGCCAACAGCACTCAGGCCAAATTCGCCGGAGAAAATTTTCGCCAATTGCTGATCAATCCCCTGGTTCTACGCTATCACCTGGATTTTTGGGGGCGTGACCAGGCCGCCTTGGAAGCGGCCGTGGGTAGGTCGTTAGCCGTGGAAACCGAACTGGCCGATGTTAAGTTATTGCTGGCAACCGCGATAGCGGCTAGTTATTTCGATCTGGTAACGGCCAGCGAAAAACAGGCGATTGCCGAAAGCATCGTCGCCGACAGGGAAGCGCTGCTAAATCTGCAGCAAGTCCGTTTGACGACCGGCTTGGTCACCGAGACGCTGGTGCTGCAAGCCAAGATGGCGCTGCATGGCGCGCAGCAACTGCTTGCCAGTATACGTGCCGAGGTGGAATTAAATAAAAATCTGTTGGCTACGCTGGCCGGGCAGGGGCCTGACTGGGGGCGCAGCATTGAGATCACAAGCGCTGTATTACCAAAGCCTTTGGCGTTACCGGCCGATTTGCCATTAAGGCTTTTAGCGCACCGGCCTGATGTCAGCGCTGCACGCTTGCAGGCGCAAGCCGCCGCGCAGGAAATCAAAGTCGCGGAAACTGCCTTCTATCCCGACGTTAACTTGATCGCGTTCACGGGTTTGCACAGCGTCAGTCTGACCGACGTGCTGTTGCAGGGCTCCAGTCTGGCTTATGCGGTAGGGCCTTCGATCGAATTTCCGATTTTTGAAGGCGGGCGCTTGCGCGCCAATTTGAGCTATCAGGAAGCGACTTATGATGCTGCGGTGGAACGTTATAACGCCAGTCTGTTGCATGCGGTTCAGGACGTAGCCGATGCTCTGACGCGATGGCGGGAAATCGATAGCCGCATGGCCGCACAAATGCAAAGTGTTGCCGATGCCGACGACGCTAAAGGCCTTGCCGTCAGTCTTAATCGTAACGGACTCAGCGATCGCAGCGACCTAATGCTGGCTAACCTGGAAACGCATCAGCAAGGCTTG
This sequence comes from Methylococcaceae bacterium, assembly GCA_013141375.1. Classification (GTDB taxonomy): domain Bacteria; phylum Pseudomonadota; class Gammaproteobacteria; order Methylococcales; family Methylomonadaceae; genus JABFRC01. Next base: position 5,531 of record JABFRC010000230.1, read on the forward strand.
CGATTGGCTGCATTGCAAGGTCAGTATTTTAAAGTCGCAGTGCAAACCATTAAAGCGCTAGGTGGCGGCTTTCACGACATTCAGGCGGACAATCAAAAACTCAGCTATGCACACTAAAATTCGCCCAAAAGAAATTCTGCATCACCGCAATCGTCGACTAAAGCGAGTGACCTTATTTGCCGTGTGGGTCGGCTTAATGTATGTCGTCTATTGGTGGACGCTTAACCAGGATCGCGTGAGCACTGACGATGCCTTTGTAATGGGGCATCTGATTCCGTTGAAGGCGCAAACTGACGGGATTGTGGTCGAGATTTTGACCGAAAATACCCAGTATGCGCAAAAAGGCGAAGTGTTGGTCAGGCTGGACGGCGTGCATGCGCAAATTGCCTTGCAAGAAGCTGAAGCCGAATTAGGCGAAATCGTGCGTAATCTGGTGAGTTTGACGGCTAAGGTCGACACCCTGAAACAACGCATCATTGCCAAACAAGCGGCGCTGAATCAGGTTAGGCATGACCTTGATCGTTTTAAGGCGGCGGCACATGACGGCGCGGTTTCCGATCAGCAAGTACAAAACACGCAGGATAAAATTCGCGAGCTGGAAGCGGTCATAAGGGAAAACCAGGCTGAAAAAAATAGTGTCGAAGCGCAAATAGCCGGCATCCCCATCGACAACCATCCTGCAACCGAAAAGGCTAAAAGCCGGGTACGCGCGGCGTTTTTGAATTTTCAGCGGCGCAACATCGTAGCGCCGGTATCGGGTTATGTCGCTAAACGCAAAGTCGAGGTGGGCGACAGCGTTAAGCCCGGTGTGCCGCTGCTGGCGATTGTGCCTCTGGACGACCTGTGGGTCGACGCTAACTTTCTGGAAACCCAGGTAGCCGACATTCGCCCCGGACAGACGGCTGACATTAGAGTCGATGCCTATGGTAACGACTTGATCTATCACGGCATCGTGCAAGGTATTTCTCCCGGCACCGGCAGCACCTTTGCCTTATTGCCGACCGATAATGCCACCGGCAACTTTATTCATGTAGCCGAACGGGTACAGGTGCGGATAGGCTTGAATCCCGAAGAGCTGGAGGAGAATCCGTTGCAGCCCGGGCTATCGACTGTCACGCGTATCAACATCAGAGATGCAGGTTGGCCTTTATTGGCGTCTAACGTCAGCGTTGCCGGCGACGCCTATCGAACCGGAATTTACCAGCATGAGTTAGACGGCGTCGAGCAACGTATCCAGCAGATTATTGCATCGAATAAGCGGATGGCTGATTCAGGTGGTGGAGGTGTCGATGGGTAGAGAAGGAAAACCCGTGTTGCCACCTAAACTGGCCGCATCCGCCAAGGTGTATTTGTCCAGTACCGCCATAAATGCCCGCTGCGCTTCATATAGCGTGGCTTTGAGGAAGCAGTTGCGGATCAGGCGGCATTCATTATTAGGCAGATCGAAACATTCGACCAGATTCATGTTTTGCTCGGTCTGCCGCACGACGTCGCCAACGCCGATGGTATAGGCGGGTCTGGCCAGTTGGATGCCGCCGCCCTTGCCTCGAGTCGAGATGATGAAACCTTGGTTGGCCAAGCTATTTGCCACTTTTACCAAGTGATTGCGGGAAATTTGATGATAGTCGGCAATCTCGGCAATGGTGGCCATTCCCGGCTCCGGCAAGCGCGCAAGATAAATTAATAAGCGCAATGATAAATCCGTAAATTGCGTAAGTTGCATTTTTAATACTCCTTTAAGTTTGCTTGTTTTTTGTTTGTATTTTAAAAAACATGATGTAGGGGTTGACGAGTTTGTAATCAATCAATAAGATGCATTTCAGATGCATCTTATTTGAGCAGAAATTAAAGCCCCCATGGCGTTGACTGTTCATTTAAGGTGCATCTTAAACGTCTTTTTACTATTTGGAGCGAAAATGTCACAACAAGATTCTTTATACGAACAAATTGGTGGTGAAGCCGCTGTTAATGCCGCCGTTGATATTTTTTACCGCAAAGTACTAAGCGATGATCGTATCAATGCCTTCTTTGACGATGTGGACATGGAGAAACAAGCCGCTAAACAAAAAGCCTTCCTGACCATGGCTTTCGGCGGACCACACAATTATACCGGTTTGGATATGCGCAAAGGCCATGCTCATCTGGTCGCACGCGGCTTGAACGACTCGCATGTCGATGCCGTGATCGAAGACCTAGGCGCCACCTTGCGCGAATTAGGCGTCAAGGAAGAGCTGATCGCGCAGGTAGCCGCCATCGCCGAAAGCACACGCAACGATGTGTTGAGTCGTTAATCGTTCAATTTGTTAATGGGGGGGCCGCCGCTATGGCAATTATTCGTTACGCAAAAGACAACTATGACTTGGAAGAAAACCAGTCTGTTCTAGATTGTTTAACCCATCGCGGTGTGGCCCTGCCTTTTTCCTGTCGCAGCGGTGTCTGTCAGACTTGCCTGATGCGCGCGACGGGCGGCACCCCCACGGAAGCATCACAACAAGGTCTAAAAGACAGCCTCAGGCTGCAGAACTATTTTCTGCCTTGTGTGTGCTACCCGGATACTGATTTAGAGGTGGCATTACCGGACGATGCCGATGCGCAGGCAGTGATTCCGGCAACCGTGAAAAGTTTGCGCCTGCTTAATGCTGACATCATGCATGTCGAGCTGGAATCTCATGCCCAGCTTGATTACCGGGCCGGACAATTCATTAACCTGTTTCAACATCAAACCCTGGGTCGCAGTTATTCGCTCGCCAGCGTGCCGCATCAGGATGATCACCTGCATTTGCATGTACGACGTTTGCCGCAGGGGCGTGTCAGCGGCTGGATACATGATGAGCTTCGCCCCGGCCAAACCGTCGAGCTTCGCGGCCCTGGCGGAGATTGTTTTTACATACCCGGCGATCATGCACAAAGCATGATGTTAATCGGCACGGGCTCAGGGCTTGCGCCGCTGTATGGCATCATTCGTGATGCGCTCAGCCAGGGTCATACCGGTCCCATTTATTTGTTTCACGGCAGTCGCGACCTGAATGGACTATATTTGTCTGCAGAATTACGCGAGCTGATGGCGCACTATGCGAATTTTAATTACATACCCTGCCTTTCCGGGGACGATGTCCCAGCAGGCTATGCGTCAGGGCGTGCTCACGATATTGCCTTTGAGCAAATTCCCAGTTTAAAGAACTGGCGCATGTTTTTGTGCGGGCATCCGGAAATGGTGCGGATCACGAAAAGAAAAGCTTTTCTGGCGGGCGCTGCGATGAAGAATATCTATGCCGATGCGTTCAATGTCAGTCAGCCGCTCTAGAGCGTTTGTGCTTGCGGCTATATTTGTGCGCTTTATTAACAAAAGCAAGGGGAGTTCGCCATGTCCAAATACACCGTCAAACTAAAGTTCAACCGCGAAATTGCTGAAGGAACCATGGCGTTTCATTTTGAAAAACCTGCGGGATTAAGCTTCAAAGCAGGTCAATTCGGCAACCTGACGCTGATAAACCCCAATGAAACCGATGCCGAAGGCGACACACGAGCGTTTTCGTTTGCCAGCGCCCCTTACGAAGACGAGCTTATTTTTGCCGCCCGCATGCGCGATACGGCGTTCAAGCGGGTATTAAAAACCCTGCAGCCCGGCAGCGAGGTAATGCTGGATGGGCCATATGGCTCGTTTACCTTACACAATAAAGCCAGTACTCCGGCGGTTTTTCTGACCGGCGGTATAGGTGTCACGCCGGTCAGAAGCATACTGTTGCAAGCCATTCATGATCGGGTTCCGCACCGAATCCTGGTTTTTTATGCGAATCGGAGACCGGAAGATGCGGCCTTTCTGGACGATTTGTCGAAAGCGCACGCCGCCAACCCACACTACACCTTTGTCGGCACCATGGCCGAGATGGAAAAGTCCAGTCGCGAGTGGCATGGCGAAACCGGGTTTATCAATAAAGCCATGCTGCTGAAGTTCATCGATGATCTGACGCTACCCATTTTTTACATAGACGGACCAGCGCCGATGGTAAAGGCGATGCGTGACATGCTGAGCGCAGCGGGCGTCGACGAAGACAACATCCGCACGGAAGAGTTTTCAGGTTACTGATGGCAATAGTTGCCTGCCATTATCAATAAGGGTCATGAATCCCCTGTGCATCACCACTGGAGATGAAAATCCGCATATAGCGGCAACGCCCGCGCCGGGACGGGCGTTGCCGCCACGAAAATTTTCACAGTAACTATGGATTTAATTTTGCTTTACTACCGTATTCTTAGGAGAATCAGCATGTCCGATTTTAAAAAATATCAGTGCAGAGAATGCGAACATATCTACGATGAAGCCAAGGGCGATCCCGATAGTGGCCTTGCGCCCGGCACCCTGTGGGCCGATATACCGAATGACTGGTGTTGCCCGATCTGCGGCGCGCCTAAAGATTTTTTTAGACTGATGGACGAAGCCTAAAAATTCCATACGGCAGATGCCTAATGACGGGGGGGAGCTGATGGCGCAGGTTGTTGCCTTATATCGTTATCCAGTTAAAGGCTTCACGCCCGAGGTGTGCGATAGCTTGACTGTCCTTGATGAAGGGCGCATCGCTGGCGACAGGGTGCTCGGTTTTCGCTTTGCGAATTCAAGCGTACTGGATGACGCCTGGAGTAAAAAGCACGAGTTCGTTGCGTTGGTGAATACGCCCGGCATAGCTCGGTTGCATCTGCGCTTTGAGCCTGAAACGCTCAGATTATGTGTCAGTTTAGAAGGGGCGGTTTTGCTTAATGAAACATTAGACGCAATAGGGCGCAGCAGAATTGCGGCCGCAATCGAGAATTATGTGCTGAAGCTGGACGACAATCCGCTTTCCAATCACCCGGAACGGCTACCATTGCGCTTAGTCGGCAACGGTTTGTCGCCACGTTATCAGGACGATGCAGCAGGGATGATAACCTTGCATAGCCGAGCCAGCTTAACGGCAGTGAGTAGTGCGGTCGGCGATCGGCTTCTCAGCGAACAGCGGTTTCGCTCAAACATTGCTATCGATGGCCTGGATGCATGGGAAGAGCAACGCTGGATAGGGCGAAAGATTCGGATAGGTCAAATTATTTTTGATGTTGTGACGCCCAAAAGCCGACCTGATTAGCTAGATGCTTCAGCCAAGTCCGAGTTATAGGCGTAGACTGACTGGAAGCTATAACCTACGAGGAGCCTGCCATGTCGATCAATCGCATTCAGTTTCAGCCAGGACTATCGATGCCTG
>JABFRC010000293.1 GCA_013141375.1 Methylococcaceae bacterium
TGCATTACCAGAAGCCCCATGGCAACCGACTCCCGCCAATAACTATGACGTCATCGATTTTGCAGATTTAGGTGACAAGGAATACGATCCTTTTGTCGTTAAAGTGCAGGCACAGATGGGGCATAGTTGTAGACTTACAAAAAAGCATCATACTCTAATCACGCCAAGTTATTGATTATAATACTGTTACTTTTTATCAAAAAAGTAACAGTATCATACTTTCCATAGTTCTTATCTCGAAACACCTCTAAAGACAAACAAAAAAGCATCATACTTTCATTGGAAGAACGAGAAGTCTTGGCATCTTGCGTATTCCGACCAAAAACAGCCAGTCATTCTGATTGAAAACAGCCACCTGTTCCGATGTGAAGTCGGCCGCCGATTCCGGTCGCAAAACCGCCACCAATTTCGATATGATTACACCAATAGTGTATGGCAGCTTTTGGAAGTAGCGAATTGACGTTATCGACCCTCTCCAGACATTCACCTCAGATTTCTGACTGTCGGTGAGCTAGCTCTAAGCTGACGATCAATTCAAGCAAAACAATTGGCACTTCCAACTAAAAGTCATTAGTCATATCGCTTTCTCTTTTGTTTTGAAGTTTTAATGCTGCTGTAAGCCCCATAAAACAAGTGAAGCTACTTTAAATTTTGGATAAAGGGTTCAAAATGTCTTATCACATAAAAGCAAGTAGTTAAGGAATGATGATATGCCTACTGTTGATTCTCTTTCGATCAAAGTTAGCCGCTCATGGTCCTTCAATCGATACGATTAATCCGTAATTCTTTACTGAATATTCAGTTGTAATTTATTTTATTTTATGAAACACTCCGTTTCCAAAGCTAAACCCACCGTAAGGTAGGTGCAGAAAGTTGCGGATCCCAAAGAAAGGGAAAGCCGAACTGCCGAATATGATTTCGTTAAAGTCATAGAAGGGAGTTCGGCTTTTTTGTACTCCATAAAAATAAAAAACAGGAGAAAAACAATGAAAACAATGAAAACAATAACAATAACAATAACAATAACAATAACAATAACAATAAATAAGTATGGTTGGCTATAGTCATAACCCTATTTATGTCAGCAGCACCCGATTCATTTCATTTTAAACGCTAACTTCGATAACAATAATCATAGGATGACTATCATGAAAATTAATATAACGAAATTACGAGGTTTAAGATCGCTGATTGGCATCGTTTTTCTGACACTGACAGTAGGGCTTAGCTTTATTACGCTCGCAAATGCTGACTCTCTGTATATCGGCGATGGCGGGGACGATTCAGTGAAACGCTTCGATGCCACGACTGGAGCATATCAGGGAAAGTTTGTAGCGCCAGGCAGTGGAGGCTTGAATGGCCCTAGAGGCCTGATTTACACTCAAGGCCAGCTGTTCCTCGCCAATCAGAACGTGGATCAAAATTTTGCAGGCGAGATTTTGCGTTACCGACGCAATACTACGGGTGAGGGTGAGTTCTTGAACGCGCTTGTACCGTGCAATCCCCCTCTCAATCGTCCTCCCAACGGAGACTGCGGCGATGCCCCATTCGCACCACGTGGTGTGATTCGCGGTCCAGGCCGCACGCTGTACGTTGCCGATCACGATGGAGGAAGAGTTGCCCAGTACAATCTCGATTCTGGGGCGTTTGTCGCTGATCTTGATGTCACTGGCTTTACTGGTAATTTTTTTCCGCGCGGAATTGTACGGGGCCCCGATGACCTTCTTTATGTCTCTGTCACCGGGCTACCTGTCGGAGACCCTTTAAAGGGCTACGTCTTGCGCTTTAATGCCCAAACTGGAAAATTCGTCGATGTCTTCACCAGTAACCTTGCTCCAGGTTGTGCTGCACATCTGCATCGGCCGGAGGGCTTGGTGTTTGGTCCTAATAACAAGCTCTATGTCACTAGCTTCCGAGCAGACGCCAATGACACCGACAAGGTTCTCGTATTTAATCGTAATGGTAGCTGTGTAGACAAAGACCAGATCGACCTCGACGTGGTCGGCCAACCGCGCGCCTTTGCGCAAGCGATTCTGTTTGGACCGAGGGGACACCTTTTCGTTCCTATCAATAACACTGGAGAGGTGAGACGCTACAACGTGAAAACCAAAGCTGTTGATGTATTCATACCAGCTGGTGGTCATCTGCTAAGTCCGTGGTATCTGACCTTCGGAGAGACCGACCCCAGAACCCTGGAATATGATGATTGAACTATTGGATTCAATTAACGGCAGTCGTGTTGGGTGGGCAACGCTTTTCTGCCCACCATTTTTATCGGCAAATGGTGGGCAACCGATAAAGCTGTTTGCCCATATATGCGCCTAAGTTCTATTTGTTCCAGACAATCCAATTGAAGCGAATGTTGGAAATAAGCTCATCCACTATCACGCTACCCCGAAGAGTGGAACGATTTCATTTCAGCAAGATGATTTTGACCTTTATGGAACAGAAAAGAAGGGCATTCAATTTCCGTATCCATTCGCATCGCTGCCAGAAGTTGAACTAATTAAGCTTGGTGGTGAAACTGAAATTTGCGCAGAGGTGACATTTTTAACACCACATCAATTCAAGGTCGTGAACAACGAAAGTCGGGGGCAGATCTTGCAATCAAGCATATATAGTTAAACTGTCAGACAGCAATCCATTCAACTGCGGTCACTGACAGTCTAAACGCAGCTGTCCGCAATTGGCCGGTTGGATGCAGTCACCAAAGACTGCTTTGGAGACCTCCCGTTCCAAAAATCTGGATATGCCGACTGTCCGGTTTAGAGAAACGCGACAGTCAAGTTTGGGTCGGTAACGTCAATTCGCTACTTCCAAAAGCTGCCATCCACTATTGTTGTAATCATATCGATATTGGTGGCGGTTTAGCGACCGGAATCGGTGGCCGACTACACATCGGAACAAGCGGCTGTTTTCAATCAGAATGACTGGCTGTTTTTGGTCGGAATACGCATTGATGCTACACATTCAGTATTAGCTCTGCCATACCATCCAACTTAGCCTTAACCTGTTTCCAGTCCGGCATTTGCAGGCTCAATAATCGATAAAACTCCGGGCTGTGATTGTGCTCCTTCAGGTGGCAAAGCTCGTGAATTATGACGTAATCGATACACTCTCTGGGTGCCTTGACCAAATGCGGATTTAGCAATATATGGCCTTGCGGCGAACAACTACCCCATTGCTTCTTCATGGTCAAAAGCTTGATCGTCGGTAGCGACTCATTCAGCCATAACACAGCAGTTGCTAATGCTTGCATACGGCGATGAAAAACTTGATGTGCGTGTGATGCGTACCAGTCTTTCAGCAACTGACTGATTTTTTCTGTGGAACGATCAGCCGTGGCAACCTGAAGTTGTCCACGTAATAGTTTGACGGTTGGTCGATGGCTGTTGGTTAAATCCAGCACTTTTAGCGGGTAGCGATTCCCTAAATAGAAATGGCTTTCGCCACTGATGTATTGCCTGGGCAGCACTTCAGCTTGCGCTTCGCATATACGGGTCAGATTCTGCAATAACCAGCGCGCACGTTTCTGCACGGCCTGCTTGATTTTAGGCAGTTCGACACCCGCGGGCGCATCGACCTGAACAACACCATTTGGATTGATATGAATGGCTATCTTGGTCGTTTTACTGGTCAGAAAAGTGACTTGGTAGTTTATTTCCTTGTCGCTATAGTGAATGGATTGTTGGGTCATCGTTCTTTGGACAAACCGACTCGGGTGATCTGGACGATATGCTCGATGACTTCCTTGGCCTTATCCATGCCAATTAACTTGAACAAGCGCGGCAACAAACCTTTGCGGATTTCAGCTTCTATGTTTTGCGGATTGACGGAATTTTCCGCGACGGCCTTATCGACCAATTCATCAATAGCAAAAGCCTGTTCGACATAGCTTTGTCTGTCCGCCTCCGACAGAGCGTTGAATGCGTCCTCGCCAAATACCAATTTGAATACCCCAAAGTAGGCCTTGGCATTGGAATTGGACGCCAAGGGATCCGGCGTATCCGGCACCTCACGCTGATCAAGCTTTTCTTCCAAATCCTTAAACAACACATACTGTTTAAAGGGGTGCTCGAACATGGCTTCGGTATCGCGGATAGCTTGCTTCAGCAATTCAGAAAACACCTTTTGGGCGTAAGGATCGTCTTGTAAATCCTGCTCGATGGTTTTCTTCAGTCGGGTGCGAATAATATCGGTTTCGTTACGGGTTTTTTCATCAGTCCAATCTTCGGGCTTTTGCTTGCCCAGTTCATTGACGATGAATACACCTTCCGGCTCGCGAATGCCTTCGCCGACCACATGCTTATCGATCAACTTTTTAATACGCGCAGCGTAATCGGAATAATCAATGGTTTCGCCGGCATCCTGACGGGCTATTTGCCGGAGCTGGCTGAAAAATCGAACATCGCGCTTATAGGTGCGAATATCGTCTTCGGAAAAGCTGCGGTCTTCGTAAAAACTGCTCGAACCCAACGCTATTTCCAGACACAAACTAAACGCCGTCAAGGCCTCGTAAAAGTCTTCCCGCACTTTTTGTTTGGCGTCGTAACTGTCGCCGGCATCGTCGGTCTGGTAATGCGGAATTAGTACTTGGCGAAACTGCTCCAGGTCGGCGCGATTTTTAACGTTTTTGAATATCGCCCATAATGTGTCGTGCAAAACGGGCAGTTTTTTATATTCGGTGTTCACCTGACGATACAAACCGATCAGATCATCGATGTCGTAGCCGTCTTGTGTGCGTTCGGCCAAATTTTGATAGGCTTCCAGGGTCGTATCCAGCTCTTTCAATATTCCCCGGTAATCGATCAGCAAGCCAAACTTCTTTAATTCATGCAGACGATTGACGCGCGCGATGGCCTGAATCAAGTTGTGCTGTTTCAGCGGCTTGTCGATATACAGTACAGCGTTGCGGGGCTCATCGAAACCCGTCAGCAGCTTATCCACCACAATCAGGATTTGCGGATCGTCTTCGTCGGCGAATCGACGAATCACTTCCTTCGTATAAACCTCTTCGCTTTGGTTGCCGACATGCCCCAGCCACCATTGCTGCAATTCCGGTGACTGGCTTTCGTCCACTTCCTCGTGACCTTCACGGGTGTCGGGTGGCGACATGACAATGGCGCTGGAAACCAATCCGGTTTCATCGAGATATTTCTTATAGCGGATAGCAGAAGTCCGGCTATCTGTAGCCAATTGTGCTTTCAAACCATCGGCCACGTTCTTGACGAAATGGTCGGCAATATCGTGCGCGATCAGTTCAATGCGGCTTTCGGATTGGTAAATCTGACCTTTCTGCGCGAATTTCTTTTTCAAATCGGCGCGCTGTTTGTCGGTCAAACCCTCTGTAATACGCTCGAACCAGTTATCGATGGCCTTGGCGTTGGTACCCAGCTCCGGCACCCGTTCTTCGTACAGTAAGGGCGTAACCGTGCCATCTTCCACCGCACGCTGCATGGAGTAGGCATGAATGATGGGGCCAAATTTGTTGGTGGTTTTGTCGTTTTTCAGCAGCGGCGTACCGGTAAAGGCAATGTAAGCGGCGTTCGGCAAGGCCTGACGCATGCGCTCGTGGGTTTCCCCGCCGTGGCTGCGATGGCCTTCATCGACCAACACGATAATGTCGGAGCTGGGATTGTGGCATTCCGGCTGTTTGGAAGCCGTGGCAAATTTATTGATGATCGAGAACAAAATCCGCTCGTTACCTTGGCTGATGCGTTGTGCCAAATCCTTACCCGACGTGGCCTTGGCCTTTTCAACATCCCGTAGTGAAGCCAAAGCGCCGGCATTGGCAAAGACCTTGCTCAATTGCGTTTCCAGATCAATCCGGTCCGTCACCACGAAAAAACGACAGGGTTTTAGCTGCTCATGCAAAATCAGGGCTTTGGCCATGAACACCATCGTAAATGACTTGCCTGAACCGGTGGTATGCCAAATCACCCCGCCCTGGCGGGCATCACGGCTGTCCTTGCGCGTAACCTGATCTATCAGCTTTTTGATGCCAAAATACTGCTGATAACGCGCGGCAATCTTGCCGCTTTTCTTATCAAACAGGATAAAAAAGCGCATGAATTCCAGTAACCGATCAGGTTGCAGCAAGCTGACGATTAGCTTGTCCTGGCCTGTCACTAACCGCTTGCCTTGCGCGGATTGGCTATCGAAATATTGCCGCATCCAAGCAGGCCTGTGTGCGAACAACTGCGCGGCCTGACTCTCCGATAACGCTGTGTTCTTTATCGCGTCGAAGGTGTCGTCTTGCAACAATTCTTCCCGCCACAACGCCCAAAACTTGGCCGGAGTCCGGGTAGTCCCATACCGGCCATCCAGACCATTCACTGATAGCAATAATTGGCTGTAGGCAAACAAATGCGGAATCTCGGCGACGCCTTGATTTCTGAGGTGCTGTGAAATGCCCTCCTTGAGCATATCCTTGTGCGGATTATGCGGATCAGGTCGCTTGGCTTCGATACACGCCAACGGGATGCCATTCACGAAGCAAACGATGTCCGGCCGACGCGTGCCGGTACCGCCGGCATTCAATATCTCAAATTCGTCGGTAACCTGAAAGCAATTATTGGCCGGATTTTCCCAATCGATGAGGGCGATGGTGGGTTGGGCTTTTTTGCCGTCGATGAATTCGGTAACGGTCAGCCCTAAGGTCAAGTGGTCATACAGCCGCTCGTTGGCGGACAATAAGCCTTCGCCCAAGCCGGGCGAGGCCAACTGCCGCACGATGTCGTCGATGGCATTATTGGAGAGTGGATATTCCTGGCCTTTCCAGTTAAACCGGCGTTTGCGCAGTTCAGCGATCAGCACTGACCGCAACAACACTTCGGACGTTTGTCCACCGCGATAGGCAAGTGCTTGCGCCGGCGACAGGTACTCATAGCCCATCGCCATCAACACCTGCAAGGTAGGGATTTGCGAACTGAAGACTTCCTTGGTTTCAGGGATGACGCTCATCGGTTTGTATCCGTAGCACCTTGCACAATCCGCAGATAACGTTCCAAGGTAGCTTGTTCCAGGTTAGCCACCAGCTCGATAAACAGGCTGTAATCGCCGCGGGTATGCGCGGTATCCAGGGCATCGTAATAGGCCAGGCGATTTTCGACCGGAATGATCACCGGCAAAAAACCGCGCCGCATCAACTCAAAGTTCATCAGCAAGCGCGAAGTACGGCCATTGCCGTCGACAAACGGATGGATACCGACGAAATCGACATGCAGTCGGGCGGCGCATTCCACGGGGTGTAACTCACCTGAACCGCTGTACCTTTCTATTAATCCCGCCATCGCGTCCGGCACCTTAATATCATCCGGCGGCAGATGCTCGGCGCCGGCGATCACCACGTTTTCCTGCCGGTATTGGCCGGCGTTGCGGTCATCGATGTTTTTCAGCACCAATTGGTGAATGGATTTGATTCGCCACTCGCTCAAGGCTTCCTCGTTATGCACGATGGCTTCGACATAATCGATGGCTTCTTTGTGATTGATCACCTCGAAATGCTCGCGCAACGGCTTGCCGCCAATGGTGATGCCTTCCAGCACCACTTTGGTTTCCTTCAGGGTTAAGGTATTACCCTCGATGGCATTGGAATGGTAAGTCCATTCCAGCACTTGCTGTTCATGCAAGGTGCGGACGGTGTGTTCAGGTAATGGCCGTAGACTGTCCAAGAGAAATTTGAGGCGGTCGATTTCGGTAAAACGGGCGGCAGTGTTCATGACGCATCGACCTTCACACGGCGTTTGCCGGTGAGTAGTTGTTGCATGAGGGCTTTTTTCTCTTGTTTCAGGCAGGTGAGTTTTTGTTGCAGGGTTGCTATTTCGTGGTCGGAAGTCGTCAATATTCGGGCAATTCGTTGTTGTTCTTCGAATGAGGGAATATTGATCTTGAGTTTTAACAACTCATTTACACTTATTTCTTTCTGACCTGTTCCTCCGATTAGATTATCTATTTGTGTAAAAAAAAGAGGTCTGGACATGATATGTAGCATAAAACTTTTCGACACATTTTCATGCACATCAAAACTAGATATTGCATTTGAAGCAATACATCCACCAACCTCTTTCGGAACAATCCCAATACCACCATTATGTAGATTCTGTCTTCCGATTATTAACTCCCCTTCATGTCTAATAAAATAAGGTCGACTACCTTCAGTTACTGCTGGATATTTTCCAGTTCTAACAACTCCCTTGCAGTGCAGTTTAACTGACAGCAATTCATAATCCTTTGGATTATTAACTACGTCATTTTTGATTTCATAAAGAAGATCACTGAATTTATATTTGGCCCAGGGATCATTAAAGCCTGGAATACGTTTCTTTCCAGAGAGTAATTGCTGTATCAACGCATTTTTCTGCTGTTGACTATTAGCCAGCAATTTTTCGGTAGTCGAAATTGCTTGATCCCAAGTGGACAGGATTTTCGTTATTTTTTGCTGTTCAACTACTGGAGGTAACAATACCGGAAATTCTTTTAACTGCGTTGAATTGATACTGGCCAAATTGGTACTTCTCTTGGCGCAACCAAGGAAATAGGCCTTCCCATATCGACTCGCAGACAAAGCAGCGAGAAAATGCGGCGTCAGTATCGATAGGTCAGTTCTAACTGCAAATACATGATTTTGGTGAAGGCACGGGTTAATTTCACCATTCCAAACATCCCCACGCCCCAATTTGTCGAAATCACCACCTTCAGTCATCAAAACATCGCCGGCTTTTAAGCTATAGCGCTCTATTTGATCTCGTTCGATTTGGATAGTCTTTATAGTTGAAGTATCGATATAGCCGTCTTGAACGTTTGCAACCCTTAAATAAGGCAATTCAACTGGATTCTTTAAGTTTTGTTTGCCTTTAGCCACGCCGGTTCTTACTTCTGCAACCGTTGCCAGCGACAATCTTTTCCATCCTTTAGGCAGCATGATTCAACTCCTTTCCCTCAAAACTCATTGTCTTCACTCATTGCCAACAAACGTTGCTGCACCCATTGCCGCTCCCGTTCTAGCTCATGTCTCAGTTCGTCTTCGCTAGGCAAATAAGGCAGATATTTAGCTGCAAACAGTTGCTGGTTGTCGGCCAGTACCGAATATTTGGCGATGGTTTCGCTTTTTTGGCTGCACAAGATCAGACCTATGGTCGGGTTGTCGTCCTCGCCTTTTTTATGCCGGTCGTAAATCCGCACATAGCTGTCCATTTGCCCAACGTCCTGGTGGGTCAGCTTGCCCAGTTTCAAGTCGATCAGCAAAAAGCACTTGAGTTTGAAGTTATAAAACACCAGATCTATATAAAAATCCTGGTCGTCGGTGCTGATGCGTTGTTGCCGGGCCACGAAGGCAAAGCCCTTGCCCAGCTCCAGCAGGAATTGCTGCAGGTTATCGATCAGTCCTTGTTCCAGCTCGCTTTCCAGAAAGGTTTGTGATGGCAGATTTAGAAAATCCAGCACGTAGGGATCGCGCAGATAGTCTTCCGGCCTGGCACGTAATTCCGTGGTGTTTGACTTGGCTTCCTGTTCGACGGCGGCGCGATCCTGACTGGCTAACAGGCGTTCGTAATACAGCACGCCGATCTGCCGCTCCAGAGCTCGCGCGCTCCAGTTTTGATCCATGGCTTCCTGCAGGTACCAATCCCGCGCCTTTGGATTTTCTACTCGTATCAGTAGCCGGTAATGTGTCCAGCTAAATTTGTGACGCAGTGCGTCACGATTTGGAAAGCACAGGTAAAAGCTGCGCATGTTGCGCAGATTGCTGGCATCGAAGCCTTTACCAAACTCCCGCGTCAGCTGCTCCGACAGCTGTTGTAACTGCTGTTTGCCGTAAGCGGCTCGCTGTTGCCCTTGCTGTTCGTCTTCGACGATCAAGCGGCCGATATGCCAATAGGCCTGCACCATTTCGCTGTTGACGGCTTGATAAACACGCTGCCGCGCCTGCTCGATGATTTGGCGAATATCCGACAACAGTTGATGGTTTGCGGAATCATGCGTCATAACCAAGCTCTTTCAAATAGTGATTCATCTCGATTTCCAGCTCGGCCAGTTGCGCCTTTAACTGTTCGCGTTCCTTGCGCACTGCCAGCAAGTCGATTTCCGCCTCTTCCTCGAAAGTATCGACGTAGCGCGGAATGTTCAGGTTGAAGTCGTTTTCCTGAATGTCTTCCAGGCTAGCCAGGTAGGCGTATTTATCCACCGATACGCGCTGGCGATAGGTAGCGACGATCTTCTGAATGTCTTCCATGCGCAGGAAATTCTGGTTTTTGCCGTCGCGGTAATCGCGGCTGGCGTTTATGAACAATACCTTGTCATCGGTTTTCCGCTTTTTGAAAATCAAAATCGCGGCGGGAATGCCGGTGCCGTAAAACAGTTTTTCCGGCAGGCCAATGACGGCATCCAGCAAGTTTTCCTCGATCAGTTTTTTGCGAATCTGGCCTTCGGCAGCGCCACGAAACAACACGCCGTGCGGTACGACCACACCCATCCGTCCGGTACCCGGCTTGAGGGTTTCGATCATATGC
>JABFRC010000355.1 GCA_013141375.1 Methylococcaceae bacterium
TGGTAGCTGTCGCTGACTTACCACGACCACCGCGACGCTGCGCCCGGTAATCGCTTAACGGCTGCGCCTTGACGTAGCCTTCGTGTGACATGGTCACGACCATATCTTCTTCGGTAATCAAATCTTCATCGGACAGATCCGAATGGTTTTGCATGATTTCAGTGCGACGAGGATCTGAATACTGCTCCTTAATCGCGACCATTTCTTCCCGGATGACTTCCATTAGACGTACATCACTATTCAGAATGGCCAAATGCTCGTCAATTTGTTCAAGCAATTGCCGGTATTCATTGACTATTTTCTCTTGTTCCAAGCCGGTCAAGCGATGTAAACGCAAATCCAAAATAGCTTGAGCCTGAGTGTCTGACAGGCGATAGATTCCCTCAAAAATCCCAAATTCCACCGGTAAATCTTCCGGCCTCGAGCGGGCCGCATCAGCACGTTCCAATAAACTGGAGACCAAACCGGCATCCCAAGTCTTCGCTAACAAACCTTCTTTAGCTTCGGCAGGATTACTGGATGTTTTGATCAGTTCGATCATTTCATCGATATTGGCAAGGGCAACGGCCAGCCCTTCCAAAATATGCGCGCGTTCCCTGGCTTTACGCAGGTTATAAATAGTCCTGCGTGTGACGATTTCCCTTCTGTGATTTATAAACGCAGCCAGAATCTCGATAAGACTCATGCAATGCGGGCGTCCATCCAGTAAAGCCACCATGTTGATGCCAAATACCGTCTGGAATTGCGTTTGTTTGTACAGGTTGTTTAATACGACTTCCGGCACTTCACCGCGGCGCAACTCAATCACCATGCGCATGCCGTCTTTATCCGATTCATCACGCAAACCGGAAATGCCTTCCAGCTTGCCTTCTTTAACCAACTCGGCAATTTTCTCCAACAAGCGAGCTTTGTTAACCTGATAAGGTAATTCAGTAGTGATAATCGCTTGGCGACTGCTGTCACCAATGTCTTCAAAATGACAACGGGCGCGCAAATAGATTTTGCCTCGACCGGTGCTATAAGCGTTATAAATACCGGATGCGCCATTGATAAACGCGGCGGTTGGAAAATCCGGGCCCGGAATATGCGTCATTAATTCCTGGAGAGTAACGTCCGGGTTATCAACCATCGCCAAACAGGCACTAACAACTTCGTTAAGATTGTGCGGTGGAATATTGGTCGCCATACCGACGGCAATGCCGGAGGAACCGTTAATCAGCAAGGTGGGCACACGGGTGGGTAACACTCGCGGCTCAGACTCGGATTCATCATAGTTGGGAATGAAATCAACGGTCTCTTTGTCCAGGTCAGCCAACAGCTCATGGGCAATTTTCGCCATACGTACTTCGGTATAGCGCATTGCCGCGGGTGAATCGCCGTCAACGGAACCGAAGTTGCCCTGACCGTCGATCAGCATGTAGCGCATCGAAAACGGCTGCGCCATGCGAACCATGGTGTCATACACCGCAGTATCACCATGAGGATGGTATTTACCGATCACGTCACCGACCACACGCGCTGATTTTTTATACGGTTTGTTCCAGTCGTTACCTAACTCACTCATCGCGTAAAGAACGCGACGATGCACCGGTTTTAGGCCGTCTCTGACATCAGGAAGGGCTCGACCCACAATAACGCTCATGGCGTAATCGAGATAAGACTGCTTCATCTCGTCTTCGAGATTAACAGCAATGATTTCTTTAGCGAAGTTTGACATTGATCCCTATAAACATTTAAACAACTGCCCGACAACGTAGGAACAGCAGATTTTTACTAACTTGAAAGATCACATCCGGAACAGACACGAGGACTGTTATTCCCTTTCTGCAGATGCGACAGGGTAAAACCATTACAAAGGTGATTATACCAAACTGACCCCTGAAGGTCGAAGATCATCAGGATTAAGCAAACACCTCTTCCAGAAAACTTTTCATCGCCAGCCAGGAGCGTTTATCTGCATTGGCTTGATAGACCGTGCCAAACGCAGGATCGTTGGCCTTGGGATTGGTAAATGCGTGCATGGTGTGACCATAAGCATGTAATTGCCAATCTACACCAGCGTCAGTCATTTCCTGCTCAAAGGCCTGGACTTGCTCAACAGTCCCCATAGGATCGTCATGACCATGCAATGCCAGCACTTTGGCTTGAATTGGCTTATTCGGGAGACTTTCAGGCGCACCCAGCAAACCATGAAAACTGATAACACCCTTGACGTCAGCGCCGGACCTTGCCAGATCGAGTACACACAAGCCGCCGAAACAAAAACCCATCGCTGCGATCTTACTGTCATCAACCCAGGGCAATAACCTTGAGGCATACAAGGCTGCGTTGATACGTTTTTGCAACAAACCACGATCAGCCATAAACGGCTGCATCAGGGCTGAGTTTTCTTCCGGACTACTGCCTAAAATACCTTTGCCATACATATCCAGAGCAAAGCCGACATAGCCCAGTTCGGCAACCTTCTTGGCTTTATCAGCCACGAATTCATCGCGACCACCCCAGGCATGACTAATTAATACAGCCGGACGTCGTCCATCGAAACTGTCGTCAAACGCAAAAAAAGCCTCCAGCAGCACACCACCATCCAAATAACCGACAGTATTACTTACGATAGCCATGATGCTATTCGCTTGCCGGTACACGACCGGCTTGCTGCAACGCCAATAAAAAGCCGGCCGATGCGTCTTCGACCATATCGAGCACGCGTTCAAATCCATATTTGCCGCCATAATATGGATCAGGCACTTCCCGTTCTTTCAAGTGTGGCGCGTAGTCGAGAAAGTATTTGATTTTGTCTTTAAATTGCTCAGGACAAGCCTTAGCAAGCAGGGAAAAATTGTCGTCATCCATAGCTAAAACGAAATCGAAATCTTCAAAATCACCCAGCACGACTTTTCTGGCGCGCAGACTGGATAACTCAACCCCTCGATCTCTGGCGGCACTTTGCGCGCGCAAATCCGGGGCATCGCCAACGTGATAGGCGTGGGTACCGGCAGAATCAACGGTAAAATATTCGTCGAGACGACGCTCCTGAATCAATTTTAAAAACACGCCTTCTGCGGTAGGTGATCGGCAAATATTGCCCATGCACACAAAAAGAACTTTTACTTTTTCCATCTAATTACTCTCTAAACTAATACACCAGACGCAAATTAATCAGAACATTGTAACTTCTGAGGACTTTAATTGGGAGCGCAGAAATTCTTGCAAACTAAAGCGATAGTCTTTTTGATACCGTTATGACTTGATAAAAGAGCGTCGAAAACACTTTATGCTTTTGTAAAAAACCTAGAACCGACTACAGAAATTAAACTAGATATCGCCAACCCAAACCGAACTCAAATTAAGCGCTCTTTTGACTCTCAACGCGTAAGCATCAGCTTCTGGCTTATTTTTGAAGCCTGACACCCGCAAGCGATACCACACCACTCCACTGATTTCCACCGGCACTACTTCGACAGGCACCCCTTTCTGGATATACTCGGAGGCCTTGCTTTTGGCGTACCAGTCTTGCCTGAAAGCGATTAAATTTACCGACCAATCCATACGTTGCGACGGCTTGGATTGCGCGATCGGATGACTGGTTTTGGCTGGTTTCTTTTTTAGCGCGGATTTCTCTGGGTTACCCGCTTTAGTTTCAGAGCGAACTGTTGGTGTTTTTTTTTCATCCACCAGCGGTTCCACGCTTGGCTTGGCAGGCTCCGGCGTTTTAACTGCCTCAGGTTTTACAGGCACATCATGGAGTTTTTCGGCGCCTACTCCAGCCGGCGCACCATGCTCAGAAACACTGGAAACATGCCCATCGGGCACATGAGCCGGAGCAATATCCAGGGATTTATTCACAACATCTTTTTTTGCACCAAACTCTTTCGTACCAAGCTCGCCCGACTTGATGGGAGTTCCCAACGGAGCGCCTTGAGGCGACTCTTGAGTACCAGCATTTGGACCATGAAGCTGATTAACAACCCCATCGATTTTTTGATTTAGTTGCTCAACCGTTGCCTTAATCTCCGACAACTCTTGATCCGGCTTTTGGCTGTTTAAGTCGGCTTGAATGGTTTTTACAGACTCGGTCAGTGGCTCTAATTCCGATTTTGCAGTCACCGCCACCCAGCCCATGCCGCCAGCAAGGCTGAGCGCTACAATACCAACCGCTAAGGCGATGTAACCAAATGTCGCTGTCTTTTTAGCTTTCGCCTCAGTCTCGCCAAGTTGTTTTTTATACAATTTATCCAAACGCTCCTGCTCAGATTTTAGCTGGGCTATCGCTTCACTTTGCTCAGTGCCAACAACAGCTGCGGCAGGCAAGTTTTCATCTAAAACCGGCTCAAACTGTTCGATTGAATCGGAAATTGAGATAGGCTCATCTGGCGTAATTTGAGCAAAGGGCGTTGCAAAATCACTTTCAGAAAAATCATCCTTATGCTCGCCGACAGATCCAGCTAGGCCAGGGAAATCGGTATCTGCGGTAATGTCAAAATCTGCCAGCAAAAAATCATCCTCACCATCAGCATTGCGTCCTGGCTGTTCAGAAAATTCATCCGTTAAGGGCGTTGCATGCGTTTCTGAATCAGTAAACAGATCATCACCAATTTCATCCAGCGCCAGAAACTCATCACTTGATTTACCCATCAACGCCAGCTGAGCAGCCACCAGCGCGTCTTCATCAAGCTCTGTTTCAGTTGATTCCGATGTTTTCAAAATATCAACCGAGTCATCTTCAGTCAGATGGGTAAAATCATCTGCACTAAAGACGTCAATTGCCGCATCCTCAGAAAACTCATCAATCAAGCCAGGTTTCACTGAATCTTCGCTTTCATTAATCTCAGCATCAGCCATTACATTTACCTCAGGAGCCGGCTCGGCAAACTCATCATCCATGCCGAATTCGTCCACCTGTGCCGGTAAGTCTTCAGTAAACTCAGCATTAACATCAGCTTTCAGTGCGCTTTCCCTGTCAAAATCCTCAGCATCAACCAATTCATCAATGTCAGCTAGAGATTGGACAAAGTCATCATCTAGGCCAAACTCATCCATCGCTGAAAAAGGATTTGCTTCTGCAGCATCCTGCTTGGGCTCAACAAAATCGTTGAAATCATCCAGCTCAGAGAATTCATCATCGACTGAAACGGCTTCGACGTGCGCCAATTCAAAACTGTCCAAATCACCGCTAGCCGCCAATTTATCAATTGATGACTGTCCAGAAAAAGCGTCAATATCAAGCTCATCTTTTTCAGGAATGAGATCGTCCACAGACTCGACAACACTGAGTCCATCAATCAGCAACTCTTGCTCTTGTACGATGCCATCATCGAATCCGGTTTCAACCAATAAATGATCAATCGAATCTTCAATAGCTAACTCTTCAGGCACATCAATAATCGGCACCAGCTCTTCTTCAACGGCGATAGGCTCAATAACCGGATCAACAAAATCGCTGAAGTCATCAATATCAGCAAAATCCTCTACTGCTTTAAGATTGTCCGACTCCAGCTCGTCAGCATCAATGTTACCAACAAGACCATCATTCTCATCGGGGTCCTCAACAACACTTTCTGCGTCTAAATTTGTCGGCACCGACTCAACCGACGAATCTTCAAAATCGCCAAAATCATCAAATTTGAAAAAATCGTCAAGACCATCAAAGTCATCAGCCTCCTGTTTATCATCAAAGCCCGTATCAACCAGCAATTTATCGATCGCATCCTGATCTTCAAGCTCAATATCGGGATCTACATTGTTGAACTTTTCATCAAACATTGTATGAAGATGATTCGACTTGGATTTTTCAGCATTGTCTTTTGAATCTGTCATAGTTGGTCACAATCAGATGGAAGCCACTTTGGGCCTATTTTAGTATCAACAGCATCAGAATTGTTGGCAAAGTTTCAAGCATTTAATGATAAACTCCTAAAAAAACAGCTAATTATCATTATGCAACTCGCAATTACCGCCTTAGGTTCTCATCGACCCAATTTTATTGCCGAACTCCTTCCTGCCATCAGCGACTGCAAATGCAGCATCCTGGAAATACGCTCTACTCGCCTGGCTCAATCGACTGCCGTTTATTTGCTGGTTCAAGGCAATTGGAACCAGATTGCTAAACTTGAAAATACCTTGGAGCTTCTCCGTAAGCGCCTTAATATCAAAATCAGCTCGCTACGCCCGGAACCAAAAGAGAAATCCAGCGAATGTTTACCTTATTCCCTGGAGACCATCTCGCTCGATCGAGACAATGTGATTGAGGCCATCAGTGTTTTTTTACTGGATAGGGATATCGAGATTGAGGATATTATTGGCAGCTGCTATCAAGCCCCCTATATTCAGACTGCGGTATTTTCTACCAAGTTTGTATTGCTGATTCCGCCACACATTCCCCTGATTTCGTTGCGCGAAGAGTTTCTGGACTTCTGTGACCAATCCAATATTGACGCCATCATTGAACCTATAAAGCGCTAAATCCATGACCCAAATTGCCCTTGACCAAGCTGTACCGGATATTGAAATCTCCAGCACTGGCGAAAAAACCATTAAATTTTCTGATTACCGCGGCAAATATCTGGTGGTGTATTTTTACCCCAAAGACAATACCCCCGGCTGCACGCAGGAAGGCCAAAGCTTCCGCGATAATATCGATCAATTTACCGCTCTCAATGCAATTGTATTGGGCGTATCGAGGGACAGCGTTAAAGTTCACGAAGGCTTTAAATGCAAACAACAATTTCCTTTTGACCTGCTCGCTGACCAAGACGAAACGCTTTGCCAATTGTTTGACGTTATCAAAATGAAAAACATGTACGGCAAAGAAGTCCGCGGCATTGAGCGCAGTACTTTTTTGATTGATCCGCAAGGGCTATTAGTCCGCGAATGGCGCAAAGTAAAAGTCAAAGAACTTTGCCAAGACGTCTTAAAAGCACTCAGCGAACTACCCTCTTAAAATTGAACTTCAACAAAATTTTAATCAAAAACACGCATTGCCTTTGCTATCATTGCGGGCTTTTTACCCCTACTTATTCAAGGTTTAGCCATGACAGAATTTAATAATGTCTCTATAGTCAAAAAAGCCAACGTTTATTTTGGCGGCAACGTTTCCAGCCGCACCATCAAATTTGCTGATGGTTCAACAAAAACCTTAGGTTTCATGCTGCCTGGCGAGTACACATTCAACACCGCCGACAAAGAATTGATGGAAATCATCGACGGCGATTTGGACGTATTGTTACCCGGCACAGACTGGAAAGCCATTAAAGGCGGCGAATCGTTTAATGTGCCGGCTAATGCGGCTTTCTCATTAAAGATTAAAGCGCCAACCGATTATATTTGCTCTTTCATTAAATAGGCGCGTGGAAAAAGTCGCGATTTTTGTTGATGTACAAAATATTTATTACACCACCCGGCAAAATTACCAACGACACTTCAACTACAGCGAGTTCTGGACACAAGCCACTGCCAATAGACAGGTGATCGCAGCTTATGCCTATGCCATCGACAAAGGCGACAGCAAACAACAAGGCTTTCAGCAAATTCTGAGAAACATCGGTTTTGAGGTTAAGCTAAAGCCTTATATTCAACGCAGTGACGGTTCTGCCAAAGGCGACTGGGATGTGGGCATTACTCTCGATGTCATCGACCACGCCAGTCAGGCGGACGTTATTATTTTGCTATCCGGTGATGGTGATTTTGACCTGCTGCTGACTAAAGTACGCAACACTTTCGGTAGCAATACTGAAGTTTATGGCGTTCCAGGGCTGACAGCACCGTCATTAATCAACGCCGCCAACCGGTTTATCGCTATTGATCAACACTTATTAATTTAAACGCGCCTCAGTAGCCGACCAACACATTTTTTCACTTTTAATCTTCGGACACTATCTTGATTTCTACCGCTAATATCACCATGCAATTTGGGGCAAAACCCCTGTTTGAAAACGTCTCCGTCAAATTTGGCGACGGCAACCGATACGGCCTCATCGGCGCGAACGGCTGCGGCAAATCGACCTTTATGAAAATATTGAGCGGCACATTGGAACCTTCAGCAGGTAACGTCAGCATCAGCCCGCACGAGCGCTTGGGTAATTTGCGCCAGGATCAGTTCGCCTATGAAGATATGCGCGTGCTGGATGTGGTAATGATGGGCCACGCCGAAATGTGGGCCGCCATGTCAGAACGTGATGCCATCTACGCCAACATGGAAGCGACTGAAGACGACTACATGCACGCCGCCGAGCTTGAAGCAGTGTTTGCCGAATACAACGGCTATACGGCCGAAGCCAGAGCCGGTGAACTGTTGCTGGGCCTGGACATCCCGGTAGAACAACATAACGGCCTAATGAGCGCCGTCGCACCGGGCTGGAAACTGCGAGTATTACTGGCACAGGCTTTGTTTTCGAATCCTGACATCATGCTGCTGGATGAGCCGACCAACAACCTGGACATCAACACCATCCGCTGGCTTGAAGACATCCTAAATCAACGCGATTGCACCATGGTTATCATCTCGCATGATCGCCATTTTTTAAACAGCGTTTGCACTCACGTTGCAGATATGGATTACGGTGAGCTGCGTGTTTATCCTGGTAATTATGACGATTACATGGTCGCAGTTACCGAGGTTAGAGAACGTTTACTCGCGGGAAACGCCAAGAAAAAAGTCCAGATTGCCGAACTGCAAACCTTCGTCAGGCGCTTCTCGGCGAATGCATCCAAAGCTAAACAAGCCACCTCGCGCGCCAAACAACTGGATAAAATCAAGCTGGATGAAGTTAAACCATCAAGCCGGGTCAATCCTTTTATCCGCTTTGATCAAACCAAAAAGCTGCATCGCTTGGCATTAGAAGTACAAAACGTCAGCAAAGGTTACGGTGCAGAACCGCTGTTCAAAAACTTGAACCTGATGGTTGCAGTTGGTGAGCGCATTGCTGTGATCGGCCCTAACGGCATCGGCAAATCTACCTTGTTAAAAACCTTGGTTGGCGATTTAAAACCCGATACGGGCGAAGTGAAATGGTCAGAAAATTCTGAAGTGGGCTATTTTGCTCAGGATCATGCCGAAGATTTTGCTGAAAACATCCCCTTGATTGAATGGATGAGCCAATGGCGCAAAGAAACAGACGACGATCAAGCCATTCGCGGCACCTTGGGGCGTTTATTGTTCAGTGCAGACGACATCAACAAACCCGTCAAAGTTCTCTCCGGTGGAGAGCAAGGACGCATGCTGTTCGGCAAGCTGATACTGCAAAAGAACAACATCATGGTAATGGATGAACCGACCAACCATTTGGATATGGAGTCGATTGAATCGCTCAATACCGCACTGGAAAATTATCCCGGCACGTTGATATTTGTCAGTCATGACCGTGAGTTTGTATCCTCTCTTGCCACCCGCATCATTGAGCTGACTCCGAACGGCATCGTCGACTTTAATGGTAATTATGAAGATTATTTAAACAGCCAAGATATTAAATAGTTTTTATATCGTCAAAAACAGACTGGGGTTAAAAAAGCCCCAGTCGATTCTTAGCTTCTATCGAATAATCGCCGGTTACGCACTATTAGCCGTCAAAACTTCCCACACCGACAATACCTGCAACGCTTCTTCCCTGGTGCTACCGCACACATCCAAAGTCGCTTGAAAGCCATGACACACTTTTGGCCGATCCGGATGCAAAAAAATCAGACATTTGTAATCATCATCCAAATGCAGGCAACGAATGTCTGCAGGTTTTCCGAAAGGATGTAACGGAATTGGCGAAGAAATGGACGGGGCAATACAGCAAGCCCCACAGCCGATACGACATTGCATGATAGCCTTTTATAAAGTGGGCATTAAGGGCGATATTTGTTTTACCAAGGTAACACGAATATAAAATCCCCTTACTTTAATCGCCGACGCTATTAGATGCCAATGATCCGGGCGTTGCCGTAGGTCATGCCGCCGCCGCAGCTTTACAAGCTAGACTTGGCGACTTCTCTACCATAAGAACCACTTATACCAATCCCAATAATTTCTCATGCTATCCCTTCTCCAATGGGAGAAGGTTAGGTTGAGGGTTCAAAATAAAAACTTATTGGGACTGGTATTACTAGCTCAGTAAAAATATATTCAGATTATCTCGATCCGCGCATCAGCGCGGATCACTGCTTTCTTACGGGGGAAGATTTCAATTACGATTCTAATGACTCTGGCAGGTGTTGTTAGGATTGTTTCGGCTTATTGGTTCGACGAATACAAATAAGACTAAAATGCTTATATAAATTCCCGTTATTAGATAATGGACTATAAAATCGCTGTCGATTGCTTGCTCAATATCTCGGTTTTTAACTTTATGAAAGGAACTCCACGCTGAAAAAAATCAAGTGCCTCTCGTTGATATACCTTTTGGTACTTCTATTTAATACTATCGAATCCTATAGTAG
>JABFRC010000256.1 GCA_013141375.1 Methylococcaceae bacterium
GAATTCCAACTCGCCGGGATGAATCGCCGACTGGCTCCGGAGCTGGAAACCGTATTTTTAACGCCCGCCGAGCAATATGAGTTTATCTCTTCGAGCATGATCCGGGAAATTGCCCAGTTGAACGGGAATGTAGCCTGCTTTGTGCCGGCGCGTGTTCAGCAATCATTATTCAATAAATTTAGTTAGGAGCTCTTATGTCACTTATCATCAAAGAAGAATGCATCAATTGCGATGTTTGTGAGCCGGAATGCCCCAATGGCGCTATATCCCAGGGTGAAGATATTTATGTGATTGATCCCAATTTGTGTACCGAATGCGTCGGCCATCATGGTGAGCCGCAATGCATAGAAGTTTGTCCGGTCGATTGCATCAGTAAAGATCCGGCTCATGAGGAAGATAAAGAAAGTTTGTATCAGAAGTATTTGCGCTTAATTCAATAGAAAACATCGTACAGAAATACCTGACCTATACTCATAACTGTTACAACTTATGAGGCTTATATGGCACTGGTTATAAATGAAGAAGAATGTGTTTCATGCAGTGTTTGTGCGGATGAGTGTCCAAATGATGCTATCTCCCGCGGTGAAGATAGTTTCGTGATTGATCCGAATTTGTGTACTGAATGTGCGGATATTCAAAATCAACACAGATGTGTGGAAGCCTGTCCTGTCGATTGTATTCGTACGAGTTTGTCGCAAAAAAAAGAAAGCGGCGGTTTATATCAAAAGTTTTTACGGAGTTTGAGTTAGGCGGAGGAGGGCGATTCTTCTTATGGTTAAAATTACTTGAATTAGCTCGATTCTAAGCGGTAAACCATTTAGTAATATGAAAAAAAAGACCGAAGTTTCGGTCTTTTTTTATTTTAGGCCTGACGAAAGTAGAATAGCAAAGTTGGCTGTTTGATTAGTTTTCCTGGCAATAGCCAAGTGCGTCACCATGACCTAAATGTCCTTTCAATGGAGCTGTGGGTAAAAACAGCGTTTGTTTTGCATGCTTGTTTGGCTTATGACAAATAGCAACACGGGTAATATTTTCACCGGGATGATTATTTGGCAAGCCAACAAAATTGTTAACAATTAAGCGAGTGCCGGTAGCGTCAAGAATTTCAAAGGTAGGAACCAGGCTATAGCAACCAGCTAATGGATCTTTAAGTGCTGATTGAGCGATCAGTTGTGGTGCATAATCGATGTGGGCACGCAAGGAGGCTGGGGCTCCGGCAACGGGGACTACAAGAGGAATGGATCGTCCGCCGAATAGTGTTGTCGTAACGTCTGAAGGTAATGTGACACCGTCTGCGTCAACGAAAGACAAGTTCAATTTGCAGCTAGTCACTGGATCGCCAAGATTGACAATAGACAGCTGCGCAGTCTGTCCAGGGAAAACAGTCACTAAGCCGGAATCCGATAATGGCAGCGGCAATGGAGCTGCCAGTAAGGATGAGCTGCCAAAAAGTGCAGCGACTGCTAATAAATTTTTAGTGTGTTTCAAGTAATTTCTCCTGTTGAATGATTCGGTTATCTTATCTTGAAAGGAGAATTTCTCTTGTGAAGTGGTCGACGCTATTGGCTTATGTGTTTAAGCGTGGTGCAGCGGTTTATTTCTTGAACAATGTGATCGTTTGCGCCTGATCATCGATGGTGACCTGGAAACGGCCCAATACACTCATCCCCAATAAACTGTTACTGCCTAGTTGCGCATCAGCAATAAAGGCAGCTGGTATATTTTCCACCGTTTCCCCGGCAATCTTTAATTCTTGTAAGGTGCCAATTTTGGCGTCGATGGTGCCATTGGCGGTCTGAATTTTTTCCGTGGTAAAGGTGCTGTCCCTCATCCCTAATTGATCAATCATGGATTCTGGTAATACCACCAAGTCTGCCCCGGTATCAATAAGCATGTCCATGGTTTTCCAGAACTTGCCGGTTCCCGAAATGGATACCGGGACAATTAAATGATTGCCTTGATGTTTAGTCGGCAACACGATTCGACTGCCTTCCTGCTTTTCTTTCTTATTGACAATGACGATGCGTTCAATCTGGCCTTTAGTATTGCGACTAATGATGTGATTGAACGAGGCAAACAGTTGCTGAATTTGTTGTTCCGTATTTCCCCGGATGAGTGCTTTAGGTTCATTCTCAATTCGTTCCATGCCCACAATTTCAATCTTAGTTTGACTTTGCAACATCAGAATTTGTTCGAAGAGATCTCGAGGATTTTGTATGTCTTGTGCATGGCTGTTTACCGCAATCAACATGAATAGCCAGTTGAATATTAAGAGTGAGCGTTTGATTGTCGAAATCATGCTGTCGATTGTTGCCATTAGTGGAAACCCGATGGGTTTGATGAATGTATTGTCCATTAAGAGAACACAAAAATATTGAAAAAGCTAATTGCCGAAGAGTCGGCGTTCTGTACGTGCGATATATGGACAGTGTTAAGTAACTAGACACTTAATTTTTGGGTACGGCTAGCGATAAATAATTTCAAAAACACATAACAGTTTGATTTTTAATAATAATTATAAGTTTTATCTTATTTGGCACAGCCGTTGCTATCTCTTAAGCGAGACTGTCGTTGAGCCCGGGAAGCAACATTAAGACGTGTTATGAAATCTCATGTGTGCGTAGAAACGACAGTCTCGAGTTTTTTAAACAATAAACCAACGAGGAGTAGTCAATATGGCTATAAGTACAGCAACAAAAGCAGCAACCGATGCATTGGCCGTTAATCGCGCGCCAGTCAGCGTAGGTGCTCAAGAAGTTCACAGATGGTTACAAAGCTTCACTTGGGATTTTGATAAAAATCGAACTAAATATTCGACCAAATACAAAATGGCCAACGATACCAAAGAGCAATTCAAGTTAATAGCTAAAGAATATGCTCGCATGGAATCAGTAAAAGATGAACGTCAGTTTGGTAGCTTGCAAGATGTATTGACTCGCGTTGACGCTGCAAATCGCGTACACCCAAAATGGAATGAGTCCATGAAAGTGATCTCTAACTTTCTGGAAGTGGGGGAGTATAACGCCATTGCAGCAACCGGGATGTTGTGGGATTCAGCGACTGCGCCTGAGCAAAAAAATGGCTATTTGGGCCAGGTGATGGATGAAATCCGTCATACCAACCAATGCGGCTACATCAACTATTACTTTGCCAAGCAAGGTCAAGATGCTGCTGGCCATAATGATGCGCGTCGCACTCGTGCTATTGGCCCACTGTGGAAAGGCATGAAGCGTGTTTTCTCGGACGGCTTTATTTCCGGTGATGCTGTTGAATGTTCAATTAACTTACAGTTAGTCGGCGAAGCTTGCTTTACTAACCCGTTAATCGTTGCAGTGACCGAATGGGCTTCTGCTAACGGTGATGAAATGACGCCAACTGTGTTCCTGTCAATTGAAACTGATGAATTACGTCACATGGCCAACGGTTACCAAACTGTTGTCTCTATTGCTAACGACGAAGCCGCATCAAAATACCTGAATACTGACTTGAACAATGCGTTCTGGACTCAACAAAAATACTTCACCCCTGTATTGGGAATGATGTTTGAGTACGGCAGCCATTTTAAAGTGGAGCCTTGGGTTAAAACCTGGAATCGCTGGGTATATGAAGATTGGGGCGGTATTTGGATCGGCCGTTTAGGCAAGTATGGCGTTGAATCACCTGCCAGCTTACGCGATGCAAAAAAAGATGCTTACTGGGCGCATCACGATTTATTCATGATCGCTTATGCACTGTGGCCAACTGGGTTTTTCCGTTTGACTCTGCCAACTGCCGAAGAAGCCGAATGGTACGAAGCCAACTACCCAGGCTGGTATGACATGTACGGAAAAGTTTACGAAGAATGGCGTGCGCGTGGTTGTGAAGATCCGGATAGTGGTTTCTTACCGTTGCAATGGTTTATTGAAAACAATCATCCCATTTATATTGACCGTGTTTCACAAGTGCCGTTCTGTCCTAGTTACAGCAAAGGTGCCAGCACGCTGCGTGTACTTGAGTTCAATGGCAAAAAACACTCGTTCAGTGACCAATGGGGCGAACGCATGTGGCTGACTGAGCCAGAGCGCTATGAATGCCAAAATATCTTTGAACAGTACGAAGGCCGTGAATTATCAGAAGTCATCGCCGAAGGCCATGGACTGCGTAGTGACGGTAAAACATTAATCAGCCAGCCACACACCAACAAAGACGGCAGATTGTGGACTATTGATGACATTAAAAAAATCGGTTGCGTATTTTCTGATCCACTCAAAGCTCTGTGATCGTAGCTAATCAAGGCATTGTTAGAGTGCTGATTGCGAACCTAACGATGCCGCCAAAAATTCTAAAGGAGTCAATATATGACAATTGAAGTAAGCGGTGGAAGACGCGGTCTAACTGATCCGGTCATTGCAGCCACAATTTTAGCGGCAATTCCTGACCAACCGTTGGAAACGCAACGCAAAATGAATTATTTCGTCACCCCGCGCGGTCGTCGGTTAAACGAATATGAAGTCTTATGTTGCTATACACAGCCAACCCCGGATTGGATTCCAGGTGGATTGGATTGGGGTGATTGGACACAAAAATTCCATGGTGGCAGACCATCTTGGAGTAATGAATCAACTGAATTACACAGCACCGACTGGCACAAACATCGTGATCCTGCGTTTCGCTGGCACGCACTGTATGTGAAAGATAAAGCCGAAGAATGGCGTTATACCGACCGTTTTTTGAAAGCCTATTCTGCCGACGGTCATGTTCGTTCTATCGATCCTGTATGGCGTGATGAAGTGCTGGGTGATTATTTAGGTGCATTCGGTTTCAGTGAATATGGTTTATTCAACTCACACTCCTCGGTGGTGCGTGATTGCTTGGGCGATACCTTACGGATGAGCAGTGCGATGATCGGCTTGGATAAAGTTGATAACGCGCAAATGATTCAAGCAGAAAGAACCTTCTTGGCGAAATTAGTTCCAGGATTTGATGAGTCAACTGATGTGCCTAAAAACGAGTGGACTAAAGGGTCAATCTATAAAGGTGCCAGAGAAACCGTTGAAGAAATTTGGCAAGGCACATACGACTGGAACGAGATCTTATTCTCAGGCCACATGGTTTACGATCCATTGTTTGGGCAATTTGTACGTAGAGAATTCTTTTTAAGATTGTCGGCTTACTACGGTGACAACTTAACGCCGTTCTTTATCAACCAAATGCAGCTTTATCATTCACAAACCAAAGGCATTACTACCGACATGTTCCATACATGTCTGGCCGATGACCCTGCGTTTGGCGACTACAACAAACGCTTATTGCGCGCGTGGAGTGATAAATGGTTACCAAGAACTGTCAATGCACTGAAAGACTTTATGGGGATTTTTGCAAAAATTCCTGAAATTAAAGGTGTGACCAGTAAAGACGCCATCGAAGCCGCTTTAGAGCGCGTATTTGATGATTGGAAACGCGATTATGCTGATCCCATCGGTTACAAAGTCGATACTGCTGCATTGATTAAAACCGTCTTAACCGGTCTTAAATAAGGAATTATCATGTCAAAAAGTTCAAATGCGTACGGCGCAGGCATCATGGCAAAGACTGGCAAAGCCTTTGCTGATGAATACTTCGCGGAAGAAAATCAAACAGTTCATGAAAGTCATGAAGTTGTTTTAGTGCTGAAAAAATCCGATGAGATTAATTCCGTTGTAAATGAAATTTTGCTCGGTGATCGCAAAGACGATAACCAAACCTTGATCGTTGAAGACCGCGCCGGTTACTGGTGGTTGAAAGCGACTGGCAAAATCGAAATTGATTGTGCCGAGGTTTCCGAGTTATTGGGTAAGCAATACAGTGTTTACGATCTGTTGGTGGATGTGTCTTCGACCATTGGTCGTGCTTATACCTTAGGCGATACCTTTACCATCACTTCAGAATTGATGGGCCTTGATGTCAAACTGAAAGATTTGGAAAAGGCATAGGAGAGAGCAATGGCAAATATTCATGACAACCCGAATCGTGATGCATGGGTTAAAAAAATCGCAGCAGTAAATACACTGGCAGACGGCGTTAAGCTATTAACTGATTTCCGTGCCAAGCACTTGAGTCCGTTTAAAACTGATTTTTCTTTAGAACTTGATGGTCAATGGATTGAGTTAAAAATCGAAGAAAAAGTGGCCTTGTTAAAACACAAAGAATTTAACGATACCCAGTTTCTTAACAATTCGGCCACTGGTGAGAATGCTCAGAAAGTTGCCGATGCCGCTGTCGCAAAAATAAATGCTGCGACAGATCAATACGAAGCAGAGCGAATTCATGTCAACTTTAGATTGGCTAATAAGCCACCTATCTTGCCTGTCAATGTCTTTTTGGATGCTGATCGTCAGTTAGGTACCAAGTTAATGGAGCTTAGAAATACCGATTACTACGCCTTGCCCTTAGAGGAATTGCGCAAAGTACGAGGTGTTAAAGTCATTACCTTGCAATAACAGTGTGGTTGGGTTGGCTAATGCCAGCCCAACCTACGCATCCGACATTTAAAACAAAACGGTGAGCCATGTTAGTGCTATCCAACGCCGAGTTAGACTCGCAAAACCACGATTTAACAGCAATGAATTCTGAACTTACCAAATTATATGATTCACAGCCCTACACTGCCTATACAGAAGATCTGGAATTTATGTGGCGATGGACCATCTATCAAGACAATAAACTTGTTCAAGAAGGCTGTTCATTGACCTTAGACGCATCAAAGCGTTCTGTGGAACATGTGATGACTTTTTTTAACATGAAGCGCCAAAACACCCAGTTAGAACAGGAGCTGTAGTTAATGGCAAGTACACATCAGGTCAAAATTATCACCCAGGATGACGAATCGGTAACATTTGAATGCCGTTCAGATGAAGATGTCATCACCGCCGCAGTGCGCCAGGATATTTATTTAATGTCATCGTGCCGTGAAGGCGGCTGTGCCACGTGCAAAGGATTTTGCGCTGAAGGCGATTATGTCTTAGGCAAAGTGAGCTCCCAAGCGCTTCCTTACGAAGAGGAAGAAGCGGGAGAGGTATTGTTATGCCGCTGCTACCCAACCACTGATATTGAAGTGGAAGTTCCCTATACCTACGAGCGGATTTCATTTTCTCCGGAAGGACTGGATTTTGATGCCGACGTTGTGGAGCTGTCGCAGATTTCCATCAACGTGATGAAATTACAATTGCGCCGCACAGGTGACGATAAAACCATTAAGTTTGATTCCGGCCAATTTTTTGATCTGGAAATCCCCGGTACCACAACTACCCGGTCGTATTCGCCCGCAAACACATCTAACAAGCTGGGCGATTTGGAGTTTTTGATTCGAATAGTCGATGGCGGCAAATTTTCAGAGTTTTTAAAAAAGGATGCGAAAGTCGGCCAAAAAATCAAAGTTAAAGGTCCATCAGGAATTTTCGGGCTAAAAGAAAACGGCTTTACGCCGCGGTATTTCGTCGCAGGAGGCACGGGACTTGCCCCTATTTTGTCGATGGTTAGACGGATGAAAGAATGGGAAGAGCCACAAAAATGCGTGATCTATTTTGGCGTAAATACCGAGGCCGAGATTTTTCATCTGGACGAACTTGATCAATTAGCCGCTGAAATGCCTACACTGGAATTAAGAAATTGCGTGTGGAAATGTTCGGATGAATGGCATTGCGAAAAAGGCAGCGTAGTCGATATTTTACGGCGCGATTTACAAGAAACCGGCGCAAAACCGGATTTATATCTATGCGGCCCTCCAGGCATGGTCGATGCCACCTTTGCCGTTTGTGCGGAAATGGGTATTCCCAAAGAACGGATTTACTTAGAAAAATTTTTACCAAGTGGCTCGTAACAAATCGATTAACTGCAAGGTTGATTGTTCCCAAACAAATGGTTTTTGTATGGGAAATCGACCGGTTTTTTTTGCATATAAACGAACAACTAACAATAAAAACGGGAGTAAGGCATGTCACTTAATTGTTTGGTATACGTCAGCTTAGCTAACCAGGAGATGTCTGATAATCATCTGCAATCCATGCTCAAAAAGGCTCGGGAAAAAAATGAAAAACTGAGTATTACCGGTATGTTGCTTTACCGAGATGGTTTTTTTATGCAGGCTCTTGAAGGTGAGTTAAAAGATATTGAAGACTTATTTAACACTATCTCACAAGATCAGCGACATCGTGATGTGCTGCTGATTTATAAAAAACCTATTCAGCAACGAGGCTTTCCTGATTGGACCATGGGGTTTAATAAAATTGATGAGGAGTGTTTAGATTCCATTGATGGGTATACCAATTTCTTGAAAAATCCAACACCGGAATTCTTTAAGCAGAAAGCCAGTGAAGCAGAAGCGGTGCTGGATCAATTTAAACACCAGTTGTTTTTTTGATTTAATGTCTTTAAGCACAACTGCATTTGAAATGGGACTGAAGGCCGAGGATGAGGAGTTTCTCCATGGAATGGTCGCGCAGCTTGATGAAACCATTCGAAAATTAGTTGCGGAGGAAAAAGAGCTTGTCAAAAAAATTGGCAGCGATCGGGTTGAGGAATTATTAGAGTTTTGGAAACAAGAGCTATCTGAAGAAGAAGAGCTTTTCTTCAAAATGACATTGGATTACTGGGACAAGATATTGATTCGTAATTGGGCATATTCTAAGCGTCTTCACCATACTCGGGCAGAGGTGGGGCGCACTTTCATGAAATTGAATTCTAATAGAGGCATTGATAGTAAGCATGAGTAAACAAATTATTTACAACCCCGAAGCCCGTTTAAGAATGATGCAAGGCATCGATAAAGTAGCAAATGCGGCAATCGTTACCATGGGTAGCGCCGGGCCTGCCGTAATGATTCAGCATCGCACAGACGGCATTATGCCTGTGTTTACCCGCGATGGAGTGACGGTCGCCAGATCAATCAATTTTGACGATCGAATTGCCGATTTGGGCGGTCGTATGTTGCGCGATGTCGCAGGCGCCGTCTCTCGTCAAGTTGGCGATGGCACCACGACGGCAATCGTCCTTGCGCAAAAAATTGCTCAAGAAAGTGTCAAAAGTGTTGTCGCCGGATTTCATCCATTGCAATTAAAAAAAGGTCTGGATCTGGCGCTGACTTTGGTTGAAAAGCATTTGCTGGAATCTGCTGTGACCGATGTCACCAGTGATTGGATTGAAAAAATTTCAGCGGTAGCCACTAAAGCGGAGCCTGGCGTCGGGCGTTTATTGGCGCAAGCACTGGCTGAGCTTGGAAGCGAAGGTCAATTGACCTTTCAACTGGGCAATGGTCGTGATGATGAGCTTGAAATTGTTGAAGGCATTCATTACGAGCAGGGTTACTTATCCCCTTATTTCGTTACCGATAAAGCACGGCAAGAAGCCGTATTGGATAATCCGTATATATTATTGTATGACCGAGATATCAGTGATTTGATGGATTTGGTGCCAATCCTGGAAGAGGTTAAAGCGGAAGGGCGTTCATTATTAATCATTGCGGAAAATGTGATTGATAAGGCCCTGTCAGGGCTATTACTTAACCATATACGGGGGATTTTTAAGGTGGTTGCGGTTAAAGCTCCAGGTTTTGGCGATAAGCGTATTGACCGTTTGAAAGATTTGGCCCTATTAACCGGCGGCAAAGCCATTTTGGATGATTTCAGTAGTCCAAAGCTCGAACATATTACCTTGGAGCTGCTCGGGCAAGCCCAGCGCGTGGTGGTCACTGAAGGTTCTATTACCATCATTGGTGCGCAAGGTGACCGGCAAGCTGCCACACAATTAATCGGCACCTTGCGCGCTCAGGCAGATCTGATTTTGGCAAAAAAGCCTGGACAGGGCTCGGCAAGCGGAAATCGCCACGATTTTGGCGAACTGGAAGAACGAATTGCTCTGCTATCCGGCAAAACAGGTGTGTTCAGTGTCGGGGGAATTACCGATGTAGAAATTAAGGAAAGGCTGGTACGCATCGAAAATGCTTATATGTCGGCTAAAGCGGCATTGGAAGAAGGTGTTTTACCCGGCGGTGGCGTTGCGCTTTTTCGCTGTATTCAAATGTTGGATTCTGTCATCGCTGAGAATGCCGAGCAACAACAAGGCATTAGCATTATGAAGCTGGCGTTGGCGGCACCGTTGCAAAGTTTAACTCGTAATGCCGGGTTGAATTCAGAAGCAGTGATTGCCAGGTTAGATGCGGCCAATGATGATTTTTTAACAATTGATACACAATATAATATTTACGGGAATTTTCTGGAGATTGGCATAATCGATCCAGTAAAAGTCATGCGCTTGGCGCTAAGAAATGCTGTTAGCGTGGTGACGACCCTAATCACCACAGAAGCCGTTGTGATGGATGTGCCGGATTTATCGATTATGGATGGCTATTCACCGGAATGGGCGGCCGCAACCCGAGAAG
>JABFRC010000008.1 GCA_013141375.1 Methylococcaceae bacterium
ATCTTAAACTGGCTGAATATTTGTCTGGACGGCGGGGTCCACTTTATGGATCCAGATGATTCTATTAATAATCCATGGATGGATAACGAAGAATCGGAGGATAAAGCCCATCTTTGGTGCAAAATCGAAATGGATCAGTTTTGGTTTAGTTTTGTAATGCAAAATAAAAGCAAATTAACTTGTGACAAGATTGTTAGTAGAACAAGTAATTCACACAGCCATCATGTTCTAAAAGAAATTGGTGGAAAAGTAGTATATCGTGAGATAAATGTGAACATAGAAACAACCGTTTCAATACCTTATGCGCACTCCCTTCAAACACTTCCTAAGGAAAAGCTCCATGACTAATTATTCAATATTAGTAGTCGACGATCAACCTGGAGAAACCCAGCATCTTTTTAAACGACTTTTTGAAGGAGATGACAGATTTAAATATACTCAAGTAGATACACCAAACGGTTTTTTAGGAGCCAACATTTCTAACTATGATGCTGTTCTATTGGATATTAATTTAGACGACTGGAATCTTAAGTTATCAGAGGCATTAGCAATCATAAATGACCGCTGCCCAGTAATTTTAGTCAGTAGGATGTGGAGTGAGGATCAAACGCACAAACGAGTTTCCGAAGCTTTGGCAGAGGCGAAAGGAGTTATGTTTATTGCTACGCTGGTATTAAATTGGCTTGATGGCGATGATTGGAATAGTTACGCCAAAAGTATGCGGTTTCAGCTAAGCGACGCAATAGGGAGAAACCGACGTAAAGGCCTGCTTGATTTAAAAGATGACGATTCCGTAAGTATTTTACATTTATCTGATCCTCAATATGGCGATCCAAATAGCGAAGATTGGGCGGCATATGTTGAAGAACAGATAGCACAATTTGTTTTACGCGAGTTAAACAGAGAAGTTCATTTTATTGCGATAACCGGAGATATAACCTATAGCGGAGATATTAAAGAATATGATGAAGCCAAATCGAAATTAGAAAAAATGTTTAAACTTTTTTTTCCACATAGAGGTGATTGGCGTGAACGCATTCTTCTCGTCCCTGGAAACCATGACGTTAACTTGAGACTAGCAGCAACAGATAGGGTTAGCATTGAGTTTACTAAAGATAAAATGGATGATTCGAAACAAACACTAAAAATTAAAACAACCAAAGCCGCAAAGACACAGTTTCCTTACCGAAAATTTGCTTTAGCTCCTTTTAGAGATTTTGCTTGGAAATTAACGGGCGATCCGAATTGGCATGATGCTAAGGAGTTAAATTGGATAAACGATAGCTTTCGCCATATCGGGTTAAGATTTTTTTTGTTGAATAGCACATCCAATATTGATTGCGATCATCCTAATAAAGCTGGCTTCTTGCACCACAATATTGATAATTTGGGCGGTGAAGATATAACCCATGAACAACCATTTGGTATTGCCTTTAGCCATCATGGCCCACCTGAGTCTGGCAATACTGCTGGAGATATATTGAGTGACTGGCCTAAAACTGCGCCTTTTTTAAATACTCGCAGGGTAAAATTGTTTATACATGGGCATGGACATTCACGAAAGGTTGATCTTTTTAATATGAGTGAACAATCTGTAAATACTTCTAGTAAAGGAAGTCTAAAAGATGATGAGCTTCTACGTATTATGGCTCCCACCACGCATCTGAATGGGAGGCTTCGTCCAAAAGACGAATTAAGGGGATTTAACTTAATTACTTTAAGCCGTAGCAATGGAAAAGTTAATAAAGTAAAGATTGAATCTTTTGAAACCTCTAAAAATAATTTATCGCCATCAAAAGATTCGCCATGGGAATACCATGTGTGATTTGAGTTTTTAAATTTAGTCGCTTGTAAAGGAAATAGAGTCAGACAATACATACCAAAGAGGATATGGATAAGTTAACGCATAGCGGCTCAGGCAATACAGCCCTACCGATTTCCCATTAACCTTACAGCGTTTACTAAGGAGATTAACATATTGACAATTGAGGTCTAAACGATACTCTCATATCATACAGTAAATCGAATGTTGCCCTGAGATTCAGATTTTGTCGATGTGGTCCGGTAATCCCCCCTGAAAAAATCGCTAATGTTGACGTTTATTGTTTTAATTTGAGATGTACGTTTCTTTATTGCCTGCTTAACTGAGGTCTCAAACGACTGGTTTGTAGACCGCCAGTTTCCAGAATCTTGCTTTGTCCGACTGGCCGCTATGGAGAAACGCGACAGGCTAGTTTGGGTCGGTTGTACTCAGTGACGAATGGCCGCTTACGGGTATCGGAATTCAATGACGGCTTTCGGGCGATGAATCTGAGAGGAAGACAGTCGCATGGCGACCCAAACCCGTCTATCG
This sequence comes from Methylococcaceae bacterium, assembly GCA_013141375.1. Classification (GTDB taxonomy): domain Bacteria; phylum Pseudomonadota; class Gammaproteobacteria; order Methylococcales; family Methylomonadaceae; genus JABFRC01. Next base: position 2,354 of record JABFRC010000008.1, read on the forward strand.
AGTTTCTCCAAACCGGCCAGTCAGCCAAATGCAGATTCTGCGACTGCTGGACTATAAAGCAGACGTTGGTGACCTCAATCTATCGGCCAAAACCTGCCGGTCGCGTCGACTTTCCAATTTCAATAGTTAAGGCCTCCGGTAACCCACACGGATGTCCGGTATTCGGCAAGCAAATTGACATTCTCACTACCTCACCCGGGCCAAAAGCGTATGGCTATTTTACTTTATGGCCGTCTGGTTACAGGCTTTAACGGCTGCACGGATGACATGCAGAAATGCGTCATATCCCTCAATATGGGGCATATCCCTTACACCACCCCTTATCGCAAATCATAACTATTTGAAAAATAATTAGTTTATAACTGGCGCGTTTATTGCGTGAATTCTCTCGCTGCCGAAAGTTTCGGACTGGAAGCCTGCTGCGGCAGCAAGCCGTCATGATGCCGAAAAACAGCATGGCGATCATATTTTACGATAACAATAATAATAGGTACTCATCAATGAAGAAAAGCAAAATTTCCCAAGGAATTACCCTGGTCATGGCAGGCGCTGCTATAACTATGGGCGTGATGACCGAAGCAACAGCCGCCACGACCATGTACAACATGGCCGTTCGGAACGACGCTCTGCTGCCGAACGGCATTAGCAACCGCATTGGCGGTACCGACGGCTGGGTCTGGGGTTCGACTGACGACGGCCCGAGTTTCAACTGGAATTACGGCACCCCAACCCCCGGCTTCGCAGGTACAGGGGCTGGTAATCCCACGCCGTTTGGTTATGCCGGTAAAGCCCACCTGAACTGGGCCGTTCAGCTTGGCGGCGCGGGGGAAACCGCGCAAATTTCCACGGCAGATGCGCTCCTTCGTTACGGCCCTTCCGGAACTGGACAACTTACCGATGTGGAAGTTGACACCGGTGCCGGTGCCTGGCAAGACTCCCAGGCAGCCCCGGCCGGCCCAACCGGCTGGAAGCATCTAACAGACATCGGTCTAATCAAATCAGACGTCACGCAAAACGTGACCCTCAATCTCACCCGGCTGACCGCGCCCAGTACACCTGGCCTGCCCAACGACAACTTCGGTATCACGGTATTCAACGGCATGGATACCAATACCGGCGCATACTCCCACCACGGCGGCTGGAACTGCCCGACCTGTGCGACCCCAACCCCCTTTACGGCCAATAACCCGTTCGGCACGACCGGACTGACCTACTTCACCCACGACGGTACCGTGGACTCCATAAACGGTCTGACCTTTACGGCGCTGGCCGGACAGGTGTATTCCATTTATCTGGGCGGCGCTGGTGTCGGTGTATGGAATCGGAACGTTTCTGACTACCAACTTGACATCGCCACTTCGCCGGTTCCGGTTCCCGCTGCTGCCTGGCTGTTCGGTAGCGCTCTCGCTGGCCTGATCGGCGTTCATCGCCGTCGTAGTGCCGCGCCTGTCTAATTTGAGTGACTTCGTTAGCAATGACGTTAAGTTAAGAAACAAGCACGTCCTTCCAGTATGGATCGCCAGAAGGGTCGTCTACCTTGAAGCATTGCGCCGAAAGCTTGGTTTAAAAAATCGCCGCCAAACCTATTTTCCATTAGGTTAGGCGGTGTATATACAATTTCAAAATACACTCAAAGGAACCATCATGAAAAAAACACTGATTGCCGCCAGCTTAGGGCTGGCTCTTTTCCTGCCGCAAGCCGAGGCATCCCTGTACAACTTTTCCTATACCTTCGGCAGCAATACCATCGAAGGCCAATTGGACGGCACCCTGCAAGGGGATAACAACAAAGTGGCCGTCAATTCAATGCAAAACTTAACATTCAATGGCGCGGCGGGGCCTGCATTGCTTCCAGTCTTCAATGCCGATAAGTTTTACAGCGACTTGTATCCTGCGTCTTACCCCATCCAACCCGGGTTTCCCACTGAAACGACCCCGTGGCTAACCCTCGACGGCAGTTACATGAATTTCCTGGCATGCCCTGTGGGGGATTGTAACAATGGCTTCGCTTTCATTGTCGGCGATAGTTTGGCGGCCGTCCTTGGTGGAACCGCTTATATGGCTGGTTCTTCCTGGGGTTACACCCATCAAGCTTTTGTTCCGGCCAACTGGCAAATGAGCGCGGTACCACTTCCTGCAGCGCTGCCGTTGTTTGCCAGCGGCGTGGCGGCTTTGGCTTGGCGGCGGCGCAAGGCGGTTTAGTGTGTTGCTCCAATTTATAAGGTAAACCGCCTTATGAAGTAACCGGATATACGGGCATCGAAGCCACCACTCCCTCCAAAGAGCGCTAGGGAGAAACCTCGAATCCACGGGGAAGCGCTCGCCAATCTTCAAATCCATACAAATGACCTTAAGACTAGGAGAAATTTATGAAGCAAACAATGAAAAACTTAGTAGTAGCAGCGGCACTGACAATGGCCGCAACGTCGGCACAGGCGGCGCTGAGTGTGCCGGCAGGCAACAGCCTGGTGGTGAACGATAGCAGTTTAAACATCGTCTGGACGCAGGATGCCAATTTGTTTAAGACCCAGGCCAACAGCTATGCCGGCGGTGCAGCGGCATTCGTGACGGCGGTGATCAACGCCTCGGGCGGCACGATCTCCGACTTACCTAATTCGTTGGATACCCCGGCTAACAGCGGTAGTTACAACCTGTCAGCCAGCGATTTCAATACCAGCACAGGCAATCTGAACTTCTGGGGAGCCAAGGCCTGGGTGAATTACCTAAATAACATCAGCTACGCGGGGCTAACCAACTGGCGTTTACCACAAGTCACCCCGGTGAACGGCAACAACTTCGTTCACACTCTTTCGTACGACGGTACGACCGACCGTGGATTCAACAGCACGCTTGTGAATGGGACGGCCAGCGAATTGGGGCATATGTTCTTCGAGCTGGGCAACCTGTCGGCTTTCAATGCCGCAGGGGTGGCGCAGACTGGTTCCGGTTTGACCAATAGCGGTCCGTTTTCCAATTTTCAAAGCGCACCGTATTGGACAGGTACAGAGTTCCAGTTTCCAACTACAACTACCGATTTCCAGCACGCGTGGCTCTTCAGTAACGCTAATGGCGCCCAAGGCTCTGGCCCCAAGAACGATAACACCCGGTTTTATGCATTGGCGGTGGCCCCAGTGCCGGTGCCAGGGGCGGTGTGGCTGATGGGTAGCGCTATAGCTGGCTTGCTGAGCCTGCATCGTAAAAGAACGATTACGATGAAAATTGGGTGATTTGACCCAATCGGGTGGAGATAACAGGATTTCGCCCGTTATCTCTCCCAAGCCAGTGGTTATATCGAAAATATAAATTGCCGTTTTCAGTCTTCGACCAAACGCAATGAACAGAAGTCTACCAAAGGTCTAGAGCTTTTAAGTACTCGTATTCAATCCAGACAGATTGCCAGGTAAGTGATGATGAAGTAAGTAATCACGTAAAACAGATTCTAAATCAATGACTGACCAATTCCATTAGTTTAGTGATTTCATCACATAATTGTTGTTTTGACCAAATAACGAAGCGTCGCCAACATCTGATTCTTTCAATCATTTATGACCAATTTGGTTGGTACTTACCAATTCAATTACTGTCAACCATAATCATAGACAGCAGTACGGTGATAACAGTAGAGACTCAGAGGTAATGTCAAAATGTTCGCAGAATAATGGACAATTCGTTGGGTCAGTAGTTGCGTTAACCATTTTAATTGGATAGCGACCCCGACTGTCAGGTATGGCCGTTTGGGTGATGTCGCCAACGACGGCTTTGGAGTCCTCCAAGACGCAGAATCTGGATTTGGCTGACTGGCAGGTTTGGAGAAGCGCGACTGACCGCAACGGGTCGGTTGGACACGGTGGCGAACGGCCGCTTTGAGGTGTCGGAATTCAATGGCAGCTTTCCGGCGATGAATCAGAAGAGCGGACGGTCGTTTGGCGACCCTAACCCGCCATGCACCTTTCTCCAAAGCGGCCGCATGCCCAAGTATCGTTTTTTGGGTTTCGCTTCTACGAAGCAGCCTTTCGTGGTCTCCGGCAGTCGGCCACTAAACGACATTGAAGTTTAGGAATTCGATGCACTAAACCCGTCATTCGTAAGAGACAGAAAAGCAGGTATCGCAAGGACTGTTCCAACATTATTGCGAAACACAGACTCTATTTCGTCCTGAGTTCTTGGCCTCATATAGAGCCTTGTCTGCCATATTCAGCAACACTTCCAAGTTGTCACCTTTGGACGCAAGTGAAGCCACACCAATCGAAACAGTAAAGTGCAGCGACTGACCCCCAGTCGACAAAGGTACCGTTACATTGGCAATAGCATTTCTCAAACGCTCAGCAACCTCTGCCGCTTCATTGTTGTCCGTTTCCGGGAGCAAAATGGCGAACTCCTCACCACCTATACGTCCCACAATATCAACATCACGCAGGGTGCTACCGCAGACTTCGGCCAATTTCTTAAGCACAGTATCACCCACCTTGTGGCCATAACTGTCATTGACAGACTTAAAGAAATCAACATCCATCATGAAGATGGAAAGCGAATTGTCATAGCGGCTTGCACGACTTAATTCCAGTTCGCCTTGTTCCATAAAATGACTGCGACTACTCAGCCCGGTAAGAAAATCAGTACTCACCTGACGCTTGAGTTCATCTTCAAGGAGTTTGCGTTCGGTAATGTCCTGAGCAGTGCCGACGAGTCGTATTGCTTTTCCATCTGCATTCCTGAAGACTTTGCCCTGCGCATGCACATATCTTACGCCTTTCAACTTTGAGACTACGCGGTGCTGAATATCGTAGGCGGTATCCTGATCAAAGGTTGCTTTTATTGCCCCCATCACCCTATCAAAGTCATCCGGGTGAAGAGAGCTTTTGAATCCTTCAAAACTCGGGGTGACCGACTTATTGTCAGGAACATAAATTTCCGCCGCTTCATCTGACCAAGTAACGTGGTCATCGACAACATTCCAGTCCCAACTGCCAAGATGAGCAATCTGCTGGGCCTGTGTCAGTCTTTGCTTGTTTTCAATCAGCTCAACTTCAATCGCCTTTCTTTGCGAAATATCTGTCAACATCCCGATGTAACCAACGAATTCACCTTGGCCATCAAAACGTGGGCGTCCAACATCAATGAACCAGTGGTACTCGCCATCATGTCCGCGCAGACGGTATTCCATTTGAAACGATTGGCGTGCATCGAAATGAGAAACATAGATTTCGATACAGCGATCAAGGTCATCGGGGTGGAGACCTTCTGTCCAGCCATGGCCAAATTCCTGCTCCATGCTTCGACCGGTGTATGCATGCCAAGTATCGTTGAACCAGTTGCAAAGCTTGTCGGTGCCTGCCACCCAAATCAGAGTGGGTGCCGCATTGGCAAGACCTCGAAAGCGGTCTTCGCTTTCTTGCAGCGCTGCCGTCATTCTCTTTTGTACTGTGATGTCGGTGTTAGTGCCAACCAAACGCAACGGTTGATCGTTGTCATCGCGGCTAACTACCATGCCGCGGCCAAGAGTCCATTGGTAATTCTGATCCTTGCAACGCATGCGAAATTCGTGGGTAACATATGGCGTCTTGCCGTCGATATGTGCCTGGATCGCTGCCATTACACCGGCAATATCGTCCGGATGGACGCGGTTCGACCATTCCAGTGAGTGGTTACCAATTTCACTTTCGGCAAAGCCAAACATTTCCTTCCAGCGCTTGGAATACAGCGCTTCACCGGTCTGGAAGTTCCAATCCCAAACGCCATCTCCTGAACCCTCCAAAGCAAATTTCCAGCGCTCCTCACTCAAACGTAGCGCCTCTTCAGTCAGTTTGAATTCAGTGATATTGCTGTGCGCAATGACTACCCCCTGCTGATCGCTACTCAAGGGCAAGACCAGCATTTTGAACCAGCGCCGCCGATTGGGAGTGTGGCAGGGATATTCCATGCTAAAGACAGGTAACCGACCATCCAGTACTGCCTGAATGCCATCGCGGGCATTACTATCATTACCTGCTGTAATCCCTGTATTGGGTAGGCATACTTCCAAGTAATTATCTCCAACTTCCGTGCCTAGGGGCGGTTTACCGGGTTCGGGGCCATTCTCTTTGGAAAATTGTCGCCACGCTTCATTGACCATCAGAATCTTGCCATCTCTGTCGATCACTACAATCTCGTCCAACATGGACTCGATAGTCACTTGGTAAGTTTTTTCGCTAATTTTCAGGGGGATATCCACATGGTCACCATACTTAATGTCGTCCAGCAGTCTCTAAAGCTAAATCGCCCCCCCCGGCAAAACCGGGGGTTACCACCATTAATTAACCTTAAAAATAAAATTAGCAGTACATCAAATAATCAACAACGTGCATAACTAAAAATAACCTTTGCAAATGAATTTTTTATCGACAAAATATGTGGATAATTCTTGCTTCAGTTGTCAATGATAAGCATATTTGGCTCAGCAAAACGCGCAACTAATCTGAATAAGGTGCAGGAGACCCTTTCTCATCCTGATAAAGTTAGCAACTCAACTAAAAAACGACAACGTGAATAATTCACATAATCGAACTAAAGATAAATTTAGGCTTACCTTGAAAAGACTGATACCCCAAGACATCCACAATGCTTATTTGTAGCCAATTTGACCGAAACATTGGCTGTCTCGCTAATCAGCGATTGAGGGAGGGCAACAAAAATTGACTCCTGAAGTTTGCAAAAGTTATGACCAGCTTTTATCTGGCAGCTTTGCCCAATCATCTTAATTCTTAAAGTCAACTATTCGAAATGGAGACACTGTACATAAAAGGAAACTTCACATAATGGCCGATTGAGTGAGATCGCGAATGGCTGCTTTATAGCTCTCCAGTTCGCAGAATCTGGATTTGGCTGGGCCGGTTTGGAGAAATGAGACAGGCAAAAAATGGGTAGCCTGTCGACCGTTGGCTCTTAAGATTCATCGCCGGAAAGCTGTCATTGAATTCCGATACCTCAAAGCGGCCGTTCGTCACCGTGTCCAACCGACCCAAACTTGACGGTCGCGTTTCTCCAAACCGGCCAGTCAGCCCAATCCAGATTCTGCGAACTGGAGGTCTCCAAAGCAGCCGTTGGCGACGTGGTCCTATTGGCAAATTCAGGGCTCAGAATTCGTCGCCGCAAAGCTGCCGTTGGTGACGGGTAGTTCAGCAGACATTGCTGAAATCAATTGGTGCCTCTACAAATATCGCCACCTCGTTGAAAATGTATTTGCACGACTGAAACATTTCAGAGCCATCGCGACGCGATATAACAAATTGAAACGCAATTTTGATAGCGTTGTCGCTTTGGCCTGCGCTTTTATTTTGTTACCCATGTAAAACGGCAACAGCCCCTAGTGATCGAACAAATTTTCAAGTAACCAGTTATTGCTGATTTTTCATGTTTAGGGGCAATATGGTAATCAAACTATCGCTTCAAGTAGATTCTCTCCAATTTTCTAAGGGATTTGCGAACTTGAAATTTCTTTTCTATCTGGATAAAAAGGGATAATCGTTAGGCCTTGCAGTGGTCAAGGCTAATCGAATGGGAAGAGCAGGAATGTGGTGTGGAAGCCATCCTTGGCCAATTTCCCTTTAAAGAGATCTAGAAACTACGCAGATTTACGACGTCTAATTCCAATAAAACCGGCAATTGTACTACCGAAGAGCCAAACTGCGCTGGGCACTGGCACAGAGGATACGCTGTACGAACCAACCCCTAACCGAAAACTACCCACGTAAGTATAAGCGGGCCCTGCCAGCATGTTTGCTAAGCTTGGTGCCACCAACAGGTCGCCAGTTAATAGCCAATTATTTGCATCATTAACGGTTGCATTTAAATTTGCTAAATCATAGGTAGCCAGAGTAAAACCTGCGTTATTATTCAAGTACCACCCGGATCCGCCATTGCTGGTTCGGGTAGAATCAAACTGTAGCGAAAAGTCGCCAGTATACATTTTGCTTGGGTTGCCATTAAAGTTCGGAATATAAAAAC
>JABFRC010000260.1 GCA_013141375.1 Methylococcaceae bacterium
CCGGAGCGCGTCCCGCCGTCTATCACGGCACAGCTGGCCCCGGCTATTAACTGATGTTACGCGCAGCGTAACCAAAACTCCCGTATACCGCGCCGAGCACTGACGTTGGCATCGGGAATAGCCCGTAAGGGCACGGCATGGATGCCGTGCGTTGGCAATGGGGCAGGAGCCCCATTTGACAACCTCCGATGACAGCGGCAGCGCGCAGGAAACAAGCGGTGTCCGGGCGGCCTGCTGACTCGCGCCTTCCGGGCGCTCGCACTTCGTGCGCCGTTGGCGTCCAAATCTGCTCCCGGCAGATTTGTCTTTGGATACTTTCTTTTCGACTGCAGGGATGCAGGAGGTAGAGCAACGCAGGAGCAGTTGCCGAGGCCGCGCAAAAGAAAGTATCTCGCCTTCGGGTGCGAGAACCCGTTTCAAATTACGTCGCTTGCGACACAAGAATTTTTTAAATCTAAACTGCGTAACATCAGTTATTAATTAAGGAAAAAACCTCAACCTTAATGGTTTGTTCAGTTAGCAAGCGGTATCTTTCAAAATCCATGAACTTAAATAGCTTCATGGATTTCGATATGCATTACAGTAGCCCGATGAATAAACTCCAGGAAAATTCGATGAAAAAATTTGTTGCAATTAGTCTCGCCTCTTTGCTGTTAGTGACAGCAGAGACCCATGCCGACCCACGCAGTATTCCGGTACAAATCGATTACAGCTTTATCAAAAATGCGTTGATCAGCCAGGTTTACAAAGGCAATAATCACAGTGCTGAACTATGGAAAGACCGCCACGGTTGCGGCCATTTGACATTGTCCAACCCTAACCTAAGCGGCCAGCAAGGTCAGGTGCGCATGCTCAATGAGGTTGATGCGCTGGTCGGTACACATTTGGGTGGTCAATGTTTAATCTTGCTGCAATGGAATGGAGTATTGGAAACACTGCAGCAACCCACACTCGATGCCAGTGGCGCCGTGCTTAAATTCCCGGTAACGCATGCCCAGGCTTTCGACCAGCAAGGCAACAGGCTGAACATCGAGAAGCTTCAAGACCTCATCAAACGCTTTGCCGAACCCCGGCTGGCCGAAGTTAAAATCGATCTAAACGACTCGCGAAGGAATGTCGATCAAACACTGAATAAATTTTTGCCTCAAAACAATGTGGCAGAAGTTCACGCTTTGCTTGATTCACTTAAATTCAACCAAGTACAGGCGGGAGAAAAAGGCATCAAAGTAAAACTGCAATATGATGCCGCCAATAAGCGCGTCGAAAAAACACCCGCTCCGGTGTTAAATTCCGCCGAACAGCAACAATGGCAAACCTCCTGGCAGCAGTGGGATGCATTTTTTAGTAACGCCATCAAACAAGCTTCTGACAAAAGCAAATCGCCAGAGATTCGCGAAACACTGACGGAGATCCTGCTGGATTCCCGCACTGCGGTACAGGCCGGCATAAAAGGTCAGACTAATGACGGTTCAGATCCGGTCAGGGTGTTTTTTACCGATACCTGGGTCAGATTGGCGCCCATACTCAAAACCCTCGGCGATGATTTGCCAGGCCTGCAAGCGCTTAGATACTTAACCTTTCTCGATGCTACCGACGTGATCCACGAACTCGAAAACATCGGTGCGCCGGTGGGCCTGGAAATTTCTTCAGAAGGCTTGCGGCGTTTGGCTCGGATGGTGATAGCCAAGCAAGCAACACAAGCTAAGACAAGTCCTTAGAGATGCGCTGAACAAATCGATTTCGTTCATGACGCTCTCGGCTATTGCTTGCCGAGAGCGTGTCGAAGGCTTTAATCAGCGATTCATTAGGTTTGTAAATGCAGATGCATTTAAGTTCAGTCAGCTGTAAATCAGTGAAAACCAAGTCAATTGACATGAATTAATGAGCTATATAACACAGTTTAATTAAAAGAATCGGTGTTGCGGCGACTTAATGTGGTGTGGCTGCAATAATAATCGTAAAGAATACGAATTATTTTTTAAAATTTTTCTTGTTGGAAAGCATGCTTATTTTTGTTTTGAAAACAGTTTGTTAAAGCCTTTTATCTAAAAAATATCGATATTATTCTCCTATTCGATACACCCTATTTGCGCCAAATTGCAGGCATCTTCCATTTCCAGGTATAAATATTGCTTATTTATTGCTGGTCTTATTGCACGAAAAGAATTAGCAATTGCTGATATTTAAGCGGCGCTGCTGATTCTATCTTCGGTAAGTACGAGTTTTTTCGTGCATCAAGGCAATTATAATAATCAGAGGAATTTTTCTATGACTGCATTTAAATCATTGCCAAACGCGCTGAAATTATCGGCGTTGATGGCAATCTATTTTGCAACCGGGCAGGTTGCATTTGCCGCGCCCAAGCCCGCGATCAGCAAGCTTGCTTATAATATTGCTACGCATACGCTTGACGTGTCGGGCAAAGCAACGACTGCTGTGAACTTATATGATGCCGGAGCGGATCAATGGTTGGCATCGGCAACGCCGGTCAACGGCAAATTCAGTTTCTCGCTAGCCGACTTGCCGGTTAAGCCGTGTTCAGTCAGATTGGAAGCTGGTGGTGCTTCGGTAGTGGGCAAGCTTGCGAAAACGCCCGGCTGCCTCAAAGGTGACTTGCCGCCAATTTGTAAGATCGACACTCCCAGCGCCGATCAGGTCATCAAGTTTGGGGAAACGCTTAACTTTAGTGGTTCTGCAACAGATCCTGACGGCACCTTGTTAAATTATGAATGGGACTTCGGCGGCGGAGCATCCGCGCGTCCAACCACATCTTCTGCCGGCAATATCAAATTTGATGCGCGTGATAATACCGCTTACATCGTTAGCTTTATTGCCACTGATTTAAGCGGGCGTCGTTGCGCTGATCATGTCAATGTCACGGTAGGAACACCACCGACAGCACCAGCCAAAGTGCCGGAACAAGCCAAGGCGGCAAATGGTGCAGACAGCTCAGAACATGTGGTATTACCGTTTACACCTTTTAGTATGGAATTTCATGACCTGACTTATAAAGGCATGTCGCAGATGTACCCGGTAAGTTGGTTAAATGCGGTGGTACTTAAAAAAGGTTCTGTAGGTGCGAAAGATAAGCCAGCATTTTTGAAAAAAAATGATGTTCAATTAAGCTTTACAGCAGCATCCAACCCCCGAGACCCTGTCGGTTTCGGATCAATCAACTCAACCAGTCAAAATTACCCGGTCAACAAAGCGTATAGCGCGGCAAGCATCAAAAAGACCGATTACTTTGATCCTTGCGAATATACCGGTGAGACTTACAAAGACAGTAAAGTTACCATTAGAGGTGAGGAACTGGGAGTAGCTGCAGGGTCTAATCATCCGATTACTAAAGCGTCATGCAGTTTTGGCGTGTTTGGTAAATTTGATGTTGCGAAAACGGAAAAAACTTTTGGTGCGGTCGAAATATTGCCGGATGAAGGTCAACAATTCTACGATCCTGCGCCTTGGTCAAGATGGGACGAGGTACCGCCAGGATCAGATAACTGGGTGCAAACTTTTTTTGGCTACAATGAGCCCAATGGGGTGGCGATGCCTGGCGTTACCGACCCATATAAGGTTAATGAGCCCCAGGCTTTTAATGCTTTCGATGCCGACAAGAATATATTCGCTGCAAATGGTATTGCTTTATTCCCAACCGATGATCAGGGTCGCCATAACGCTTATCCTGTTATGAGAGTGCAGGCGGAAGCAGACGGTAAAGTCTTGGCAACCGGTGATGCAGTGATGGGAGTAAGTACCGAGTTTAACTGTGCGGAATGTCATACTTACGGCAAAATTGGTGCCGATCAAGCGGTTTACAACAAACTTAAGACTGATGTCGAAGCCAGCACAGCGGGAAGTCCTTTAGAAAAATACAAGCCATTCGTTGACCATATTCCCCAATTTGTTAAACCCGAAGATATCGATCCAGTACGTAAAGCTGAGCGTGATGTCATTGAACAAGCGGCCATGTTGAATGTGGCTGAGCTCCATGATTTTATCTATGGCTTTGCTAGAATCCTTAATACTGTCAATAAGCCATGGCCAGCTGATGGCATTACACTGATGAGTTATACCAACGGCACCCCCAATTCCTGTGGGGCCTATTGTCATCGTTCCGATCCTAAGGTTAATGAAACTTGGGGGCCAATGACAGTTGGACTTACCAATGATAAAGGAGAAGTAAAAATCGGTCTTGCTGGAGCGTGCCCGGAATATTCCAACTCCATGCATAACACGCATGGAAGAATGTTAGGCAAACTTAATGCAGATTTCACGGGCAGTATTGAGCGTGATTCTGTAGATCAGTCCTTTAAAATGGCAGACTTAACAAAGAAAGCGGATCCTTTGCATCCCTTCTTGTTGGAAGTTAAAGATTCCGGTACTCCGGAATCCAGCTGTCTTTTTTGTCATCAGGGTAAACAGGATAAATACCAACGTGACGTAATGACGTCTGCAGGCGTCAACTGTATAGATTGTCATGGAGACATGGCTGTCCTTGCTGGCGGATCGGCGATGGCAACTCGTTCTACCGGTCCGAATGACTCCATCAATCCACCCGATAATAATGGCACGACCAGTTTTGAACATTTGCCGCGTCATTCCTATCGGGATGGTTTGCCAAGTTGCGCCTCTTGTCATAGCGGTATAGGCGAAGAACCGGTGTTGCGTCGGAGTTACGATATGACCACGGGCAAATTCAATATTTTAGCTGCAAAAAACGAACGATTTGCAGAAAATCTGACGCCTAGAATAACGGATGAAGTGCTGCCGAATTCGAATAACACGTTTAAACCAGTTGAAGTCGAAAAAGATGGTAAATCCTGTCCGCCAGGCACCTTCTCGGACACATTGGCATCAGGAAAAAATGTCTGCGAAAGAGGTATATTCAGAAACAGTCTGGATCATCATGCCAAACTGCCTTGTTCAAGTTGCCACGGGCCTACGCATGCGATTTGGCCAAATCCGGACCCTTATGCCAATGACAACGTGACGGCGATGCAATTGCAAGGTCACACCGGCACTATTTTGGAATGTACTGCTTGCCATACCAAAGATGCCTTTAATAAAGTGGATAGCATTGGTAGCACGGTGAATTATCCGGATAAAGCAGGCAATCCAACAATTTTGGCCGGTCCCCATAATACCCATCCGATTAATGATCCGAATTGGGTCAACAAAGACGGTGGTTTCCATAACCAATGGGCCAAAAAACCAGGTTTGGATGGCGAAGACCAATGCGCTGCTTGCCATGGCAAAGACCATAAAGGTACGCGCTTGTCGAAAACACCGGTGGATCGTGTGTTGACGGCCGGCAAGACCATGAAGTTTAAACAAATCACGGTTAAAGCCGGTACGCCGATTGGCTGTGATTTGTGTCATGACGTGGCGCAAAGCTTTAAAAAATAAGTTCGTAGGGTGGGCACCTTTTTGGGTGCCCACATGGAATCAGGCAATGAGTGGTGGGCAGAACAACGATGTCCACCCTCCTGCTTGAACTACCTATCTTCAGACCTAAACAACAGGTGAATTACATGATAAAAATACCAACCAAGCTGATAACACTGTCGGCTTTGATTGCAGCACAATGCGCATTGTCGATAGTCTGGGCGGCGACTCCCGGTCGCGTCGTAGTGGCTAACCGCACCTCCGGTACGCTGTCCATCATTGATGAAAATACCGATACCTTGATTCGTAACGTTTCTGTTGCCGGTAAGTTTGCGCGTCCGCCTGAACCGATGTACGTCAACTATTCGGCCAAATACAATCGTTTATTGGTCAATGACCGGGCCAACAAACAGATCATTGCACTGGATGCCGATACCTACCATATCATCAACGCCGTGCCGGCGGGTAAAGGCGCGTTTCACATGTGGACAGATGGCGTCGGCAAGCAGACGTGGTCAGTCAATGACGTTGATAAAACCTTCACCGTCATTAATCCCGGCACTTTACAAGTCTTGAAAACCATCCCCATCCCGGCCGATCTAAAAGAGAAGGGCGGCAAACCTCACGATATTCTTTTGGACAAAGCTGGTAAATGGGCGATTACCACGATTGTAGGCGTTGGTGCAGCCACTGACCCTGACTATGTCGTGCAGTACAGCACCAAAACCTTCAAGGAAATCGCTCGTAAGGAGGTAGGTAAAGATCCGCATGTCGGCGTATTAAACGATGGCAAGCTGCTGTTTGTGCCTACTCAAAATGCCAGTAAAGTCTATGTGATGGATCCCAATAAAAAATTGGCGCTTCTTAAAACTCTGGATATTCCCGGTGCGCATGGTGCGGCCTGGACACCCAATGGTCACTTCTTTTACACCAGCAACCTGCCGAAAGCGGCAGCAGCAGATGGTAATAAAGACATGCTCTGGGCGATCAACACCCAAACCCAAGAGATTGCCGGATCTACAGCATTTCCGAGTCTGGAAGGATTGCAGCCGGCGCATAACCTCACCATCAATGCGGATGGCAGCAAACTGTACCTGACCCATTCCGGACATGAGCCGGGATCGGTTGAAGGTGATGTGACGGTTTACACTATTTCTGACAGCAGCCCGATTCCAGTGTTTACAGGCAAAGCCATAGGCGTGGGCCTCAACCCCTTCGGCATCGGTTATATTCCGCCACATAAGTAAAACTATTCGAAGAACATGAAAACGCTTTCCGGCAGATTTTTACAATCCTCTTTGAACGACATGGCTTCTGCAACGTTGTTTGAAAAGGTGTGTGGCATCAGGCGCTTATTGCTTGTCTGCTTAGTGACAATGCTGCCGGTGGCTAATGTTGATGCCCTGGATTTAGGCAAACAACTTTCGGCCCAGTTGGATGAAAAACCTGTCTATGACCCGGCCAGCAAAGAGTTTGTCTGGGCTGGGATGTTACGAAATATTACCCATCAGGCTGTCAATGCACCGGTTGCCTTGGTCGTGGACAGCCTGTTACCAGCGGATACAACGATTACTCTGCAACAAAGTGATGGCTTAGTGCCGGAAGGCTCTGCCTATACGGTGATCTTAAAACAAGGCGCCATTGAAGCGGATTCGGAAGTGCGCTTTTTTGTCCATTTTGCCTTTGCCAATCCGGTCAGTGCCCTGGCGGGTGAGGCATTGGAAAAGGTAGTCGTCAAGACTTTAAAGTCGCCACAGCTTGCCCAACCAAATTTTCAATTTAACTACCATCTGGCAAAAATACCTGCTGGTAATCAGCGTCCCATAGCCAATGCGTCTATCAGCCAGAGTGGCCCGGTAGGCTCAGAATTTAGTTTTGATGGTTCAACATCCAGTGATGCTGATCAGCACGGCTTGAGTTATGTCTGGAAAATTACCGGCAGACCCAATGGCAGCATTGCCCAATTGCAAAACTTCACAACAGCCAAACCCTCAATTTTTCCGGATATTCCAGGTGAATACAGGGTGAGTTTAGTTGTTAACGATGGATATTTTGATAGTGCTCCTGATGAAGTAAGCATTTATGTGGAAACTGATGGTACGGTCAATCGCAGTCCGATTATTAGTTCCTCAGCCGCTGGCTCAGGAACGGCGACTCGGGAGTATTCCTATCCGGTGATTGCCGGAGATGCGGATGGTGATCAATTAACCTATACATTATCCAAAGCACCGGTGGGCATGTCGATTACAGCTGGCGGCGTTATTCAATGGAAAGTTGCCAACTCACCTCATGAACATATTCCCGTCGAGGTTGAGGTCAGTGATGGCCGGGGTGGTATAGCGGTCCAAAAATTCAGCATTCATATCATGCCTTGCACCTGTATTTAGTTATGCATTCATTTAACTATTCTAATTTTCGTCCGAGATCGTTTTTGCTGGCACTGTTGCTCAGTAGTTTTTCATTTACCACTTGCGCTGATATTACCGGGCAATGGAATTTAGCCGGAACATTGCGGGTCGATAGTAAGCTGGCCGGAAAGGCAGTGACACTCAAAAAGCCCAACCAAATCTTGCTCGCTGATTTTACCAACAATGAGATGCTGCCTCGGGTTGTGTTCAGCAGTAATGCGCTGGAATTATCCGGGCAGTGGCTTGAAGCAAAGTCGACTTACCAAATTAATTCAGATGCTGTGTCAGTGCGTGGGCTTTTACGCGTGATCGAAAAAGATCTTCGGGTTCGATCAGGGATTGAGGTGAGTCTGGAGGAGGATAAGGTCAACTTTACCGGCAAAAAACGCAAAGACGGAAAATTAGACGGAAAATTATCAATCAAAGCCAAAGTTTTTTTACTGGGAGCCGCTGATAAAAAAGGGGCTTTAACCATAACGTATACATTTGTCGGCATTCGTAAAATATAAAAATGCAGGATGGTTCGAACGCAGCGAAACCCATCGCATTTGGTGATATTTATGATGGGTTTCACTGAGCTCTCGGCAACTGCTCCATGCGTTGCTCTATCCCCAGCATCCATGCCGTCGTACCCATCCTGCGAGACTGTTCGACTTATACCTCTTGCATGCCCGGTACAGCGGTGCAGGCTCTCCAAACAGTCGTACCCGTTCTCTAGACCATACAACAATAACGAAAATCAGGAAATTAAGCGCATGACTTTCTATAAAACAGGGGCCTCAATTGTTATTTTGCTGCTCGCTTCATTGCAGATTACCGCGGCCGGTCAGCCTAGCAAAGCCCAAAAACAGTGTGTCCTATCTTTACAAGCGGCTGGTGCCAGTGTCGCCTTGACTGCAAGTAAAGCGACAATCGCTTGCGTCAGCAAAAAAAATCACGATAAAACCACGGCATTTGACCTGGCAAACTGTCTTGGAGCGATTGAAAGCCAGGTGCTTCAGCGTGCAAAAGATAAAACTGTCGCTGTCGCAGAAAAAAACTGCAAGGAAATTCCCAGTTTCGGGCCTGCAAATGCTCAGGATGTGAATGCTGCCTTTGCCAAATCAGTAGATTTAAGCAAAATTTTCGGTGATGACATAAACGCAAAAGTGCAGTCCAGCAAAGTCGATGCTAAGACGGCGAATTGCCAATTAGTCTTGGCCGAGCAACTGGCAAGTCTGGTGCGTACTGAAATTGCCGAATACGGAAGTTGTAGCAAAAAATTATTTTCAAAAGGGACGGCTACAACAGTCTCCGACATTCAAGCATGCGCAGAGCAGCAATCTAAAACGTTGTTGAAAGCTAAAGTGGCGGCATACAAACGTATAGAAGCAAAATGCGCACTGGATTCTTCAAGCATGGTCGCATCCGGTCAATGTGCCGATTCCGCTTCCACAAGCGAACTGGCAACATGTCTGGCAGCTCAGGCGCATTGCGATGCGTCAATAGCGCTAAATAAAAGTAACCGTATTGATGCTTCCGGTCATCAATTCAAAGATGGGGTTGCGACTTTTTATTGCGGGTCAAAACCAGCACAGAGTCAATCTGTCGCCAGGCAATGGAATGAAGTGAATCTTTCTGCAATTCGTATCGACAACCCGCGCCCACCGGTACATGCCCGCAATTTGTTTCATTTGTCAGCGGCCATGTACGATGCCTGGGCGGTTTATGACATGAAGGCTAAACCGTATTCGACAGCGGAGCCCATCAATTCTAGTGATAAGCAACATGACAGGGAAATAGCCATTAGTTTTGCAGCCTACCGCATTCTAGCTGAGCGGTATTCCAAGCAGCATTCGCTGGGATCAGTTGTTTCTGAAGCCAGCTTTAATAAGCAAATGAATATTCTGGGTTTGGATAAGAACTATGCAGATATAACAGGCGACGCGCCTGCGGCGGTTGGCAATCGAATTGCACACAGCATACTTACTGAAGCGATGTCTGATGGGTCAAATGAGGCCAGTGATTATGCGGATCCAAGCTATCAGCCGGTCAATAGCCCGTTAATTGTCAAGGAGCCGGGGTTTGAAATTACCGATTCGTTTGATCCCAATCGATGGCAACCTCTGGCACTGGACAAAACAGTCACTCAAAACGGCATCACTTTGCCTGACAAGGTTCAGACTTCTATCGGTTCTCAATGGGGAAGTGTCAAACCCTTTGCAATTACCAAATCAGCGTCGACAGAGTTGTATCTTGATCCAGGTCCACAGCCCTTACTTGGCGGTTTAGGCGATGCCCAATTTAAGGCGGAAGTAGTTCAACTGATTGAATTGGCGAGTCAGTTGACACCAGATGATCAAACAGTGGTAGATATTTCACCGGCTTCTTTTGGGCATAATCAGTTGGCTTCAAATGCAGGTACAGGTTACGAAAAAAACCCAATCACTGGTCAACCTTATGTGCCGCAATTGGTAAAACGTGGGGATTTTGGCCGGGTATTAGCTGAATGGTGGGCGGATGGTCCTACCTCTGAAACCCCTCCGGGGCATTGGAATGCGATCGCCAATCATGTGGCCGACACTCCCGGTTTTGAACGCCGATTTAAAGGCAGCGGGTCGACACTCGATCCGTTGGAATGGGATGTAAAAACCTATTTTGCATTGAATGGTGCGACCCATGATGCGGCCATTGCCGCCTGGGGCGCAAAGCGTAAATATGATGGTGTACGTCCCATCACGATGGTTCGCTATATGGCCAAACAAGGTCAGTCATCCGATCCTGCTAAACCTCATTATCATGCTCACGGCTTACCCCTTAAACCAGGCTTGGTTGAGTTGATTACTGCCGAAAGTTCGGCAGCCGGACAACGTCATGCTGCCTTGGTTGCTGCAGGTGCAAAAATAAATGACATCGCCTTATATTCCTGGCCAGGCGCACCGGCTAATCAAAAAGATGATTACAGCGGTGTTAAATGGATTTTAGGCACCGAATGGGTGCCTTATCAGCGCCCTACATTCGTTACTCCGGCATTTCCCGGCTATATTTCCGGACATAGTACTTTTAGCCGTGCGGCTGCAGAAGTGCTGGCGGCTATTACGGGCAGCGAATATTTTCCCGGCGGGCTTTATGAATACGCCATCCCCAAAGATACTTATTTGATCCACGAACATGGCCCATCCCAGGATGTTAAGCTGCAGTGGGCCAGTTATTTTGATGCCTCTGATCAGTCAGGTCGATCCAGGCTTTGGGGCGGAATTCATCCCGAAGCCGATGACTTTGCCGGTCGAAAGGTGGGGCATCAAGCAGGAATGGCAGCCTTTACCAAGGCGGTTTCTTATTTTAACAACAGTGTTGCATCCCCTGCTGAGACCACATTTATTGGTGTCTTACCTGAAATTGATCAACGTCCCCTTCAACCCTTTTAGGCTAATTCGCCTGCGGTTCCTATGCATAAATTCTTCGACAGGCTCAGTACGCGGTAACTTATTGATTTCGTTCGTAGTGAGCTTGTTGAGCGCTCTCCTGAGCGCAGTCGAAGGGTATGAGCGAAATCAATTTGTTCAGTTCTTTCCTAAATAAGCTGTATGCAATGCCCTGCAATTTTATGCAGGCATGGAGTAACCAACCTCTATTGATGTTTGCTCGCCAATCGAGCAAACATGTCTCTTCTATCTGCTCGAGTTCTGGCAATAATTGAGCGCTCCAGTTAATATCATGAATTTTCAGCTTTCGTTGATTTTCATTCGATTTATTAGTTACTCAAGATATTTATCATGACCTTAAACGCTAAACCTTCATTTTTATCCAAAGAACGCACAATTGCCGGTCCAGGTTTCAATCGTTGGTTGGTGCCACCAGCTGCTCTAGCAATTCATTTATGTATAGGCATGGCTTATGGCTTTTCGGTGTTTTGGCTGCCCTTGTCCAAGGCGATTGGCATAAAAGAAAGCGTCAAATGCGGGCTCGAGATCGGATTTTTTCAAGAGTTATTTGTCACCGATTGCGACTGGAATATCGCCACGCTGGGCTGGATGTATACCCTGTTTTTTGTGCTGCTTGGCTCATCTGCTGCCTTGTGGGGCGGCTGGCTGGAGCGTGTTGGTCCGCGCAAAGCCGGTGTTGTCAGTACATTTTGCTGGTGTGGCGGTATGCTGCTGTCTGCGCTGGGTATTTATTTACACCAGTTTTGGTTGATGTTGCTGGGTTCCGGGGTGATTGGTGGAATTGGCTTGGGCTTGGGTTATATCTCACCGGTATCGACGCTGATTAAATGGTTTCCTGACCGTCGCGGCATGGCGACAGGCATGGCAATCATGGGTTTTGGCGGCGGAGCGATGATCGGTTCGCCATTGGCAACCTTGTTGATGAAGCATTTTACGACCGAAACCGATGTCGGCGTGATGCAAACCTTTGTGGCAATGGCCTTGATTTACTTCGTATTCATGATCTCCGGCGCTTTGAGTTATCGCATTCCCGCACATAACTGGAAACCGGTGGGATGGACGCCGCCGCAAGCAGGACAAGGCAAAGCGATGGTGACTCACGGTCATGTTCATGTCAAAAACGTATTCAAGATTAAGCAATTCTGGCTGGTGTGGGCGGTGTTGTGCATGAATGTCAGCGCCGGTATCGGCGTAATAGGTATGTCATCGCCGATGCTGCAGGAAGTGTTCGGCGGCCAGTTAATTGGCGTCGATAAACCATTTAGTGAATTGGATAAAACCCAACTTGCCGCTATTGCCAGTGTGGCGGCCGGGTTTACTGCCTTGTTAAGTCTATTTAATATCGGCGGGCGATTTGTCTGGGGCAGTTTGTCCGATTGGTTGGGTCGTAAACTAACATTTATTGTCTTTTTCATAGTGGGCGGTTTGTTGTATGTCAGCATTCCCAGCCTGGCGATGTCGGGAAATAAAGCCTTATTTGTGGCCGCGTTTTCTCTGATCCTGAGTATGTATGGTGGCGGTTTTGCTACGGTTCCGGCTTATCTCGCCGACTTGTTTGGTACGCAAATGGTCGGTGCCATCCATGGTCGATTACTGACGGCGTGGGCAACTGCCGGTATTTTGGGGCCGGTAGTGGTCAATTACATGCGCGAATACCAGCTGGGTCTAGGCTTGCCGCGGGAACAAGTCTATAACCAGACCATGCTGATTTTGGCCGGATTATTGATGATCGGTTTGATTTGTAATTTGCTGATCAGGCCTGTTGCCGACAAGTGGTTTATGACCGAAGAAGAGCTGGAAGCAGAAAAACGCCTGATGTATACAAAGTTGCACGAGCACGATGCTGATGAGGTGTTTTACTCTGGTTCACCGAGCTTGCCGTTAACCGTGTGGCTAGCTTGGTTAGCTGTTGCGATTCCTCTGGGTTGGGGTATCGTTAATACATTGATCAACGCCAGTAAGTTCTTTTCTTGATAGATTGAGCGCCCGGATGCAATCGGCATCCGGGCTTTTTGACTTTAAATCCAGGAATAAAAGCTTTGTTTGATTGCCCACGCGACTTCAAGTGCCTGACGGTTTTCTTTGACATCGTGGACTCTAAATATTTTTACACCGGACATTACCCCGAGCGCGGTGGTGACAGCGGTGGCGGTTATCAGGTCGGCAGGCTCGCTGACATTACAAATGTTCCCCATAAAGCGCTTGCGACTGGTGCCCAGTAATACCGGAAATCCCAGTGCCACAAAGGCATGCAGATGTGCCAGTAAATCCAGATTATCCTGTTTGCGTTTACCAAAGCCTATGCCCGGATCGATAGCAATCAGTTCTTCGGGAATGCCGGCGGATAGCGCCGCATCAATGCGATGTTTGAGCTCGGCAAGCACTTCGGCAACCACATTTTCATAGTGCGGATTATCCTGCATGGTTTTTGGTGTACCGCGGCTGTGCATCAGGATGATAGGCGTATTGTTTTGGGCGGCCAGGGTCAAAATTGCCGGATCATTGAGACCGCCGGAAATATCATTAATCATCGTGGCGCCGGCGTTTATTGCCGCGACGGCAACAGCGCTGCAAGTGGTGTCGATGCTGATGGGGATGTCATGTTGCTGCCGGATGGCGGAAATCACCGGTAACACTCTGCGAATTTGTTCGGCGCTGTCGACGGGATCAGAACCCGGTTTTGTTGATTCACCGCCAATATCAATAATGCCGACGCCTTCATCCAGCATGCGCCCGGCTTGTTCCAATGCTGCATCTACGGCGGTGTATCTGCCGCCATCGGAAAAACTATCCGGCGTGACATTTAATATCCCCATGATTAGCGGCTTGGTGATGGTACTGAACATTATAGAGTTGTCTCCTTAACTGTTATGAATTTAGGTGCTCGTATAGAATAGCAGCTTTAAATATTCCGGCCGGCTGATGCAAGAAATCAGCTGAACCATTCCAAACCGTTCGCCCTGAGCTTGTGGAAGGGGGCGACTGGGGCAAGGCATAAAGTCCATTCATGCTTCGACATGCACGAACGGACTTTATGCCCTTAACTGATTTTTTAGACTGATGCGCATTCATTCTCTCCCCACTCAACTTGTCAACCAAATTGCCGCGGGCGAAGTCGTTGAAAGGCCGGCTTCGGTGGTTAAAGAACTGGTGGAAAACTGTTTTGATGCGGGTGCCACCCAAATTGTTATCGACATCGAACAGGGCGGCGCGCGCTTGATAAAAATTCGCGATGACGGTTGCGGCATTGATAAAGAAGATTTGGCTTTGGCGTTGTCACGTCATGCAACCAGCAAAATCGCGACGTTGAAAGATTTGGAACAAGTCGCCAGCATGGGGTTTCGCGGCGAAGCCTTGGCTAGTACCAGTTCGGTGGCACGACTGACGCTGATTTCGCGGGTGGCGGATAGCGACTGTGCCTGGAGAGTAAACGCCGATGGCAGCGAACAGGATTTTGATCCGCAGCCTGATCCGCATCCGCAAGGCACCACGGTTGAAGTGCGCGATCTTTTTTACAATACGCCCGCCCGGCGTAAGTTTTTAAAGGCTGAGAAAACCGAGTTTTCCCACATTGAAACCCTGATCAAGCGCATGGCACTCAGTCGTTTTGACATCGGGTTTACCTTAACGCACAACCAAAAAGAAGTGCTCAAGCTTAAGCCTGCGCTTACATCTAATGAACAGGCGCAGCGAGTAGCCGGGATTTGCGGCTCGGCATTTATTGAGTCGTCGGTTAGCATTGACTTTGCTGCCTCGGGCTTGCAGCTTGGCGGTTGGGTGGGTTTGCCGACTTTTTCCCGCAGCCAGCAGGATATGCAGTTTTTTTATGTGAACGGCCGACTGATTCGCGACAAGCTAGTCGCCCATGCCGTCAAACAGGCGTTTCAAGATGTGTTGTTCCATGGTCGCCATCCGGTATTCGTGTTGTATCTGACGCTTGATCCGACACTGGTGGATGTCAACGCCCATCCGGCCAAGCTGGAAGTTCGTTTCAGGGAAGGGCGACTGGTGCATGACTTTCTATTTTCTGCTTTGCATCGGTCTTTGGCAGAAGTCAGGCCCGGTCAAGTGCAGCACTTGGATAGTCTGCAACCACTAACCGCGCCGGAGTCTTCTTTAGCCGCGCAGCGTCCGACTCAGGCATATCAATCAAGGCCCGTGCAGCAAACAGTTCTGCCGTTGCGAGTTGAAGAAGATATTCAAGCTTATGCTTCGTTGTATCTCAAAATAGCGTCCCCCTCTTATGCAACGCCGGTTCAGCAGCCAAATGAAGACAGGCCTTTAGGTAATGCTATTGCTCATTTGCACAGTATTTTTATACTCGCAGAAACCAAGACCGGCATTATTCTGGTTGATGCTCATGCCGCGCATGAACGGGTGACTTACGAGCGTTTAAAACAGCAGCATCAACAAGGCGCGGTGCCCAGTCAGCCATTGCTATTGCCGATTAAACTCCGGGTGAGTATTCAGGAAGCTGATTTGGCCGAACAGGAGCATGCTTTTTTTGCCGAATTGGGTTTTGAACTGAATCGATCAGGCCCGGAAACCTTAGTGTTGCGGTCTATTCCAGTATTGCTGGCTGATCATGATACGGAGACACTGATTCGAGATGTGCTGGCGGATATTCTTGAGCATGGCAGCAGTCAACGTATTCAAGATCAAGCCAATGAAATATTGGCTACCGTTGCCTGCCATGGTGCCGTGCGCGCCAATCGCCGTTTGACCATCGACGAAATGAACGCCTTGCTCAGAGACATGGAACAAACCGACAGAGCAGGGCAGTGCAATCACGGCAGACCGACCTGGGTGGCTTTGTCTACCCAGGAATTGGACAAGTTTTTTCTTCGCGGTCAGTAGATTAGTTCGCTTCTTATGCAAAACTCAAACAATCCACCAGTCATTTTTTTAATGGGCCCGACCGCGTCCGGCAAAACTGCATTGGCAGTCCAACTAGCACAACAACTCAACGGTGAGATCATCAGTGTCGATTCGGCTTTGGTATTCAAAGGCATGGACATAGGCACGGCCAAGCCGAGCTTAGAGGAAAGAGGCGGTATCCCACATCATTTAATCGACATTCTTGATCCTGCGGACTCTTTTTCTACCGGTCACTTTAGAAAGCTGGCGCTGGAGCTGATGGCCGACATAACTGAGCGTGGCAAATTACCGATTCTGGTCGGTGGCACCATGTTGTATTTCAATGCTTTAAATAGTGGTCTGGCGGTATTGCCGGAAGCCGATGCAGGCATTCGCGCCAAATTGGATGAAGAACTGGCGCAGTTGGGTAAAGAAGCGTTACATCAACGCTTAGCCAAAGTCGATCCGCAAGCTGCAGCCAGAATACACCCCAATGACCCGCAACGGGTTCAGCGCGCTTTGGAAGTGTATGAAATCAGCGGCCAACCATTGACGTCGTTTTTTAACGAGGCGCAAAGCCAGGAAATTCCTTACCACAGAATCAAACTAATCATCGCACCGGAAGACAG
Source organism: Methylococcaceae bacterium (assembly GCA_013141375.1). Taxonomy (GTDB): domain Bacteria; phylum Pseudomonadota; class Gammaproteobacteria; order Methylococcales; family Methylomonadaceae; genus JABFRC01. The sequence continues at coordinate 16,705 of JABFRC010000260.1, forward strand.
GAAAATTCTTCATGAAGTGATTGCCCAGCGTTTTCAACAGATGCTGCAGCAGGGTTTAATTGAAGAAGTCGAGAAGCTGTTTGCCCGCGGCGATTTGTCTGAAGCATTGCCGGCCATCAGAGCCGTCGGTTATCGGCAAGTGTGGTCTTACCTGCAAGGCGAATACGATCTTGAAACCATGACCGAAAAAGCCATCGCTGCCACCCGGCAACTGGCCAAACGCCAATTCACCTGGCTTCGTAAAGAGACTGATGCTATTCATTTTCAGACGGGGCAGGAAGGTTTGCTTGAGGCAGTGTTGAGTGGTTGTGGTAAGGTTTGTATCGATTCAAAATTTTGATAGTCATTGGCGTTTATGGATTTTTCTGAAGGAATTGTTGCGAGCAATTATTTCTTCTGCGATAGGTTTGGTCGTATCTATTTTCTTGTAATGTGTCAGGTTTTTTTACACTTAAATTTTTGGGAAAAAACATTAAATACATTTAAAAAACATAGGGTTATTTTAATTGTATTCGGGCTAATTCGATTAATACGCCGCTGTAATTAATAGTGTCAGGATTCTTTGCAATTGGATATGTAATTAAATTTTATTTATATTTATCAATTACTTGAGATTTTTTTGTATTGTCGTGCATAAAATTAAATGTCAGAATTTTTTACACTCTTTCTTTTTTGGTTAATAAAAAAGTCAATTATGAGGAGGTATTAAATTTAAAATATATTAAATTCAATTGCTTATGATAATATATTATTTATGGCTCGAATAGTGCTAGTAGATTATTGAAGGCTAATTGCTTTTGTGATGAAAAGTGAAGAGTCTGATTTTGGATTAGTGATATGGGTACAACTTACATCTATTGGAGAAATTTAATGAAACGTCTTTTTTATGCTTTACCAGTATTGGTAATGCCGCTGTTTTCCCAAAGCGCTGATGCTTTGGTGATTTCTACTAGCACAAATGCAACTTCACTAGCTAATACATTAGCAGGAAGCGGAATTACAGTAACAAGTGCATCATTGATTGGGGCGCCTACTCAGCAAGGCACTTTTACAGATGGATTAAGCAGTGGCTTGGGTATTGATACGGGTGTGATTTTAACAAGCGGTAATGCAACATTAGCGCCTGGCCCTAATAATTCAGCGGGTATATCTGCGTCTACCGGGACAGGAACAAATGCTCAGTTGAATGGTTTACTTCCTTCAGGTTCTACAACTAATGACCAGAATCAACTGTCATTTTCATTTACAAGCAACACGGGCGATCTTTTCTTTCAATATCAATTTGCATCTGAAGAATATAACGAGTTCGTTAATTCAAAATACAATGATGTGTTCGGATTTTTTGTGGATGGCGTTAATATAGCTCTTGTTCCAGGCACTACGACTCCGGTTTCAATCAATACTATTAATGGTGGAAATCCGTTTACCGGTGTTGGCCCTAATAGTGGATATTATGTAAATAACAGCCAGACTACTCCCCTTTATAACATTCAATACGACGGCTTTACAAAAGTGTTAGTGGCCAGTATTTTAGGATTGGCAGCAGGCGAACACACTATAAATTTAGCTATCGCTGATACTGAGGATACAGCTCTTGACTCTGCGGTGTTTCTAAAAGCTGGTAGTTTTACAGACACAAAGCCAAATGTACCAGAGCCTGCAACTTTGGCTATGTTGGGCTTGGGATTCGCTGGGTTTGGCGCTATGCGGCGTAAAAATAAAAAGGGTTAATTAGAGGGTCTAAGGTGGGTTACCGTTTGGTAACCCACCACAGCTGACATAAGTTAATTGAACTGGTTAGTTCGCCAACTCTTAAAACCAAATACCCATTTTTTTACAATATCTTTAATATTTCCGGCAAAAAAAACTCACTCACCAGCATTTCTCGTTGGGCGATTGAGTAAACTGTACTTCTTCCCCAAATTGCTTCCTTGATATTGCCTTTCTCCCGCGCTGGCTCAGTCCACATATTGGGCTGGATTAAGCTGATGTTTGAATTCAGCCGTTGCAGCTTAGGATAAGAAAAAATCACCTCACCCAGTGGTCGGCTACCCAGATGGGATAAATTGCTTTTGGCGATTTTTATGGTGTGCCTGGGAATGATGGTTCTGGCTAGAATCAATGGTTTGTTATCGGCATGCAGCATGACTTCACGAACCAGGCAGTAATGATGTTCCGGGCTTTTCAGCAGTCGTCTTTCATCTAAAAAAGGTGATTGCCAGCCTTGAAATAACACCGTTACTTTAACGCGGTTACCGTAGAAATTTCGCAAACGCTGCGTAAGAGAGCCGAGTTCATAAGTCCAGGATTGCACTGCAATAGGCAAAGTGTGGCGAATTCCTTGACGATTCTTTTGCCATGTTGGTGCTTCAATAAATAAATAGCTTCGGGTGCTCAAGCGCGATCAAACCTCGGAATATTCGGTAGCATGGCCCAACCAGCGATCGATGAGCGGCTGGATTGCGTGGGGTGAATTGATAAAAAACTGTTCGCCAATTTGCGTGATGCTATCCAGTAAATCTGCATCGCGACTCAGGTCGGCAATTTTAAACTGCATTTGTCCTGTTTGTCGGGTGCCCATGACTTCGCCGGGACCGCGCAGTTCCAGATCTTTTTCGGCGATTACAAAGCCGTCGTTGCTGTCTCGCAATACGCCCAATCGGTGACGGGCGGTATCGGACAATGGTGATTGGTACATCAGCAGGCAAAAGCTGGCATCGCTGCCTCGACCAACGCGGCCGCGTAACTGATGGAGTTGCGAAAGCCCTAGGCGTTCCGGGTTTTCGATAATCATCAAGCCGGCATTGGGCACGTCAACGCCGACTTCTATCACTGTGGTTGCGACCAGTAAATCAACATTGTGTTGTTTGAAGGCCTGCATGATCGCGTCTTTTTCGGCGGATTTCATCCGGCCATGAATCAAACCAATTCGCACATTCGGCAATGCCTGCATCAGGTATTCGGCTGTTTTTTCGGCGGCCTGGCACTGTAAAACTTCGGATTCTTCGATGAGTGTGCAGACCCAATAGACTTGCTTTTTTTTAGTCACCCAGTTGTTGATGCGCTCGACCACTTCGTCGCGGCGCTCATTCGGAATCACGCTGGTGACTACTGGCTGCCTGCCTGGCGGTAGTTCGTCAATAATGGAAATATCCAGATCTGAATATTGCAGCATCGCCAAGGTGCGAGGAATCGGGGTGGCTGTCATCACCAGTTGATGAGGCCTGATACCGCCTTGTTGGCCTTTTTCCCTCAGTGCCATGCGTTGATGCACGCCAAAACGGTGCTGCTCATCAATGATGATCAGTCCCAAACGATTAAAGGTTACTGCTTCTTGAAACAAGGCATGCGTACCGATAATTATACCGGCACTGCCATCAGCCAATGCTTGCAAGGCGATTTTACGGGCATTACCTTTGATGTTGCCGGTTAGAAATAGCACTTGGGTGTCAAAGCTATCAAACCAGCCAGTGAAATTTCGAAAATGTTGTTCGGCTAATAACTCGGTGGGTGCCATTACAGCCACTTGATATCCGGCCGATAATGCCAGCATGGCCGCGTAGGCGGCGACGACGGTTTTACCTGAGCCAACATCCCCCTGAACCAAACGCATCATCGGATGAGCGTGTTTGAAATCCGCTTCAATATCGGCAATGACTCTTTGTTGTGCGCCGGTTAAGTGAAAGGGCAGTGAGTTCAAAAAGTGGGTGCTGCTAATCGGATCGCGGATAAAAACCGGCGCTTGCCAGGCTTTGGTCTTATACCGCGTTTGCTGTAGGGTCAGGTGATGCGTTAATAATTCTTCAAAAGCCAGCCGTTTTAATGCGGGAACGCGGCCATTTTGCAACGCTTCAACAGACACCGATTCATCAGGCGCATGTAGGGTCTGTATGGCCTCGCTTAAGGAGGGATAGCTGAATTGTTTTAACACTGACTCAGGAATCCAATCGGCCAAGTCAGCATTGCAAAGCGCCAACGCTTGCTTGATGGCCTTGCGTAACTGGTGCTGATTTAAGCCTTCAGTTAACGGATAGACAGGAGTAAGTCTGGAATCGGTGACATCTTGCTCGGGATCACTGAGAATTTTGTATTCAGGATGCACCATTTCCAGACCCGCATAACCGAAACGGGCTTCAGCAAAACAGCTGATGACCGTGCCGGGCTTGAATAAATTATGCTGGCTGGCGGTGTAATGAAAAAATTTCAGCGTGATAAATCCGGAGCCGTCGCTGATGCGGCAAATCAAGCTGCTGCGACCTTTTGGCAGCATATCGGTAAATTCGATTGTGCCTTTTATCAACGCACTCATGCCGGCAGTCAGAGAACCGATGGGGGTTACTCGGGTACGATCTTCGTAGCGATGTGGCAGATGGAAAAGCAAGTCCTGAACAACTCTGATGCCCAATTTTTCAAGGCGATGAGCAGTTTGGGCGCCAATGCCCGTCAATGTTGCAACCGATTTGCTCAAATTGTTAGTTGCGGACATTGACGAGCGAATAGAATTAGCGATTTACAGCGGATATTCCTGGGGTTCCAAATGCATCACAGCATCCATTTCTACCGCAGCACCTTTAGGTAAGGCAGCCACGCCAAGTGCGGCTCTGGCTGGATAAGGCTGTTGAAAATAGCGTCCCATGATTTCATTAACGACCGGAAAGTCGCCAAGGTCGGTTAAATACACGTTCAACTTAACGATGTCGGAAAAACTACCGCCTGCAGCCACCGCAACGGCTTGTAAATTATCGAAGACCTGAGCAATTTGCGCGGCGATATCGCCGTCGACTAAAACCATCGTCGACGGAACTAAGGGGATTTGCCCGGATAAATAAACAGTGCGGCCAACTTTTACAGCTTGAGAATAAGTGCCGATAGCTTGAGGTGCGAGCGGAGTTTGGATGATTTCTTTAGTCATGGTTATGGGCTTAAGGTTGTTATGGAGTTAGATGTCGATATTTTATACTTAACATCCTGGAAGCGCAGCTAACAGTAGGTTCCAGTTGTTGAACGGGTAGACGCTTAAGCTTTAACCCGGGTGATTTTTAAGGCGATGGGCAGTTCTTTCAAACGACGGATGATTTTGGCTAAGTGGACGCGATCTTGGACGGTGAGGGTAATCAGGTCGACGCAGATGCGATCATCCTGATCAATCACCGTCACATTTTCGATGTTGGAATCCAGATTCGAAATGGTTGAGGCAATGGTCGCCAATGCGCCGCGTTCATTGAGCACGCTGATGCGCAGTTCGACAGAAAAATCGCCGACAACATCCGGCGACCATTCCACATCCAGCCAGTTGTTTTGTTTTTTTCGATCAACATTACGGTTGTGACAGGCGTGATGGTGAACCACGATGCCTTTGCCGGGATTAAAAAAACCGATAATCGAATCACCCGGAATAGGGCGGCAGCATTTCGCCAGTGTGATGACCATGCCCTCAGTGCCCTTGATGATCAACGGTGTTTTGTGAGACGTTTCATGATCATCAAGTTTGACTGCCGCGCTGACATCATCTTGAGTCAGGCGTTTGGCAATCAGTAAAGGCATTTTATTACCCAAACCGATGTCTTCCAACAGATTGTCGATAGAGGCTAGGTCCAGCGATTTCAGCAATATCTGGATTTTCGATTCGTCGATATTATCCAAATGCGCGTTTAGCGCCTGTAATTCTTTTTCCAGCAAACGACGACCTAAAGAGATGGCCTCTTGCTGTTTGAAATGCTTTAGGTAGTTACGAATACCTGAACGGGCTTTGGCGGTGATGACATAGTTAAGCCATAGCGGGTTGGGTCTTGCCCAGGGGGCGGTGACGATTTCCACGGTCACGCCATTTTCCAATTTGCTTTGTAGCGGCACCAGTTGCTTGTCAATTCGGGCGGATACACAGGCATTGCCCAAATCGGTATGCACGGCGTAAGCAAAATCGACAATAGTTGCTCCGCGGGGCAGTTTAATGATCGCGCCATTCGGGGTGAACACGAACACTTCCTGTGGAAATAAATCGACCTTGAGGTTTTCGATAAACTCGAGCGAATCGCCGGCAGATTTTTGAATCTCCAGCAGATCTTTCAGCCATTCATTGGCGCGATCCTGAAATTTGGGTGCTTTGTCATCTTCGGACTTATACAGCCAATGCGCCGCAATGCCGGATTCCGACATGCGATGCATGTCATGGGTGCGAATTTGAATTTCTATCGGTACGCCAAACGGCCCCATCACGATGGAGTGCAATGATTGATAGCCATTGGCTTTGGGCAACGCAATGTAGTCTTTAAAGCGGCCTGGAATGGGCTTGTAGAGGTTATGCATGACGCCCAAAACCCGGTAACAATTATCCACGTTCTCGCACAGAATTCTGAAGGCATAGACATCAAATACATCAGCCAGGGAATTTTTGCTGAGCATTTTTTTGTAAATGCTGTAAATGTTTTTTTCTCTGCCGACGACCTCGCAGGGCAAACCCGATTCTTTCAGTCGGTTCTTTATCGAGTTTTCAATGGTTTGCACCAGTTCTCGTCGGTTACCGCGGGCTTTTTTGATGGCTTTGTTAATGACCGCATAACGCATCGGATACATGGCGGCCAAGCTTAACGATTCGAGCTTTTGCTGAATACTGCGCATGCCTAAACGGTTGGCAATCGGCGCGTAGATGTCCAATGTTTCTCGTGCGATGCGGCGTCGTTTGGCAGGTGCCATTACGACCAGCGTTTGCATGTTATGCAGGCGGTCTGCCAATTTGACAATGATGACGCGCAAATCTTTGGCCATCGCCATAAACATTTTACGGACGTTTTCCGCTTGTGCTTCGGCGTGGGATTTATGGTCAATCTGGGTGAGTTTGGTAACACCATCGACCAAGTCGGCAACTTCTGAGTTAAACAGATCAGCCAGTTCGGATTTGCTGACTAGGGTATCTTCAACCACATCGTGCAATAGCGCTGCCATGATGCCGCTGGCGTCCATGTGCATGTCGGCCAGGATAATGGCCACGGATACCGGATGGCAGATATAGGCTTCGCCGGTTTTACGAAATTGTCCGGAATGTGCGTTGGCGCCGAACTCGTAAGCGCGAACACAATCTTGAATTTGTGCTGAATCCAGATAACCGGACAGAGAGTCACACAAACGTCGTACCAATTTATCTTGGGGACGTTCGGTATCAATTGTCTCGGCTACCAGGGACATAGCAGTAAGCGGTTTAGAATGTAGTTAATTGCAGGTGCAATTGCTCTTGTTCGCGATCACGTTGATGGCTATCGGGAATGCGGTGCAATGATGCAATGTTATCTGGTGTGACATGACCGGCGGCAATTTCGCGTAATGCCAAAACGGTATCTTTGTCTTTAAGGCGCGGTAAAAACTCGGTCGCACCATGCTGAAGTTGACGAGCGCGTTCGCTGGCAAGCAATACCAGTTTGAAACGGTTTTCAACATTTCCTAAGCAATCTTCAATTGTAACTCTGGCCATTTTATTTCCTAAATGAAGGGGTTTGTATCGAAGGCCAGGTCAAAAAAACCTGGCAAGATGAAGCTAACTCTGTGATTTTAACACAGAAACTGCTGGTAATTCCTTGCCTTCCAGAAATTCCAAAAAGGCGCCGCCACCGGTAGAGGTATATGACACTTTATCCTGAATGCCGTATTTGTCTATGGCAGCTAAGGTGTCGCCACCACCGGCAATTGAAAAAGCCGGGCTCTCGGCTATTGCCGTTGCTAAAGCCATCGTACCGTTGCCGAATTGGTCAAATTCAAAGACGCCGACCGGGCCGTTCCCGACGATAGTACCGGCGGTTTTTAAAATGGCGGCGTATTGCTTGGCGGTTTCGGGCCCGATGTCCATGATCATGTCATCAGCTTCGACATCGGCAACATTTTTGACGGTTGCCACGGCGGTTTCTGAAAATTCTTTGGCGCAGACCACATCGACAGGGATGGGGATGTCCGAGCCGTTGCTCTTTGCCTCGGCAATTAACTGCCGTGCGTTTTCCAACAGATCGGGTTCGTACAATGATTTTCCGACCGGAAAGCCTGCCGCCGCAATAAAAGTATTGGCAATGCCGCCGCCGACAATTAATTGATCGACTTTTTCCGATAGTGATTTCAATACAGTTAACTTGGTAGAAACTTTGGAACCACCAACGATAGCGACCAGCGGCCGGGCAGGGGTTTCCAGCGCTTTGCCCAGCGCATCCAGTTCACTGGCTAACAACGGACCGGCGCAAGCAATCGGGGCGAACTTGGCGACGCTATGGGTTGAAGCCTGTGCTCTGTGCGCGGTGCCAAAGGCATCCATCACAAACACGTCGCAGAGTGCGGCCATTTTTTTGCCCAGCTCATCATTGTTTTTGCCTTCACCAGCGTTAAAACGCACGTTTTCGCACAGAACGACTTCACCAGGTTGAATGGTAATACCGTTGATCCAGTCTTTTTCCAGTCTGACCGGTTTCCCCAGCAAACTCGCCAAGCGTTCAGCGACTGGTTTTAATGAAGATTCTTCATCATATTGGCCTTCAACCGGGCGGCCCAGATGCGATAGCAATATGACTGCGGCGCCTTTTGCCAAGGCGGTTTCAATAGTGGGAAGGCTGGCTTGAATGCGAATATCGCTAGTCACCTGACCGTTTTTTACCGGTACATTCAAATCCTGGCGTATTAACACGCGTTTGCCTGATAAATCCAGATCGACCATACGTTTAATTGACATAGTGCTTACTCCTGATTTTTCTTGTTGTAGAGAGGGTTATTGAAACCAGATTGCCGCGCTGATAATGGCTGCACTGAGCAGCATGACCCAGCGAGTAATGCGGTTGTTGGAATTTAATTGTTCATGCAGCATAACGATTTCGCGATGCTGAGCTTCCGACTGCCGCCTTGCCGTGCTGGCATTTTCGAGTGCTTTAAAGAGTAAGCCCGGAATTTCCGGTATGTGATCGCTCAGTTCCGGGAATTGTTTGATCAGTTTATCAAGCTTGGCTTTCGGGCCCATGCGTTCATGGAACCATTTTTCCAGAAACGGTTTGGCGGTCTGCCATAAGTCCAGGTCTGGATAAAGCTGGCGGCCCAAACCTTCAATATTGAGCAGGGTTTTTTGCAGCAACACCAATTGCGGCTGCACATGCATATCAAAACGTCTTGCGGTCTGGAATAAGCGCAAAAGCAATTGCCCAAAGGAAATATCTTTTAGCGGCTTTTCAAAAATTGGTTCGCAAACGCTGCGAATGGCCGACTCAAATTCTTCAATGCGCGTAGATTCTGCCACCCAGCCTGATTCCACATGCATTTGCGCGACTTTGCGATAATCCCGGTTGAAAAATGCCAGGAAGTTTTCGGCTAAATAATGCTGGTCGGACAATGACAGCGAGCCAACGATGCCGAAATCAACGGCAATGTATTTGGCCGGGAGATCGACAAAAATGTTGCCGGGATGCATGTCGGCATGGAAAAAATTATCGCGGAAAACTTGGGTGAAAAAGATTTCCACGCCGCGTTCGGCCAGTAATTTGAAATCTGCACCACCGGCTTTAAGTTGTTCAATGTCGCCGACCGGCACGCCGTGGATGCGTTCCATTACCATGACTTTTTCACGGGTTAATGGCCAGTGAATTTCGGGGATATAAATAATGTCGGATTTTTCAAAATTGCGGCGTAATTTAGCCGCATTGCCTGCTTCTCTGACCAGATCGAGTTCATCCAACGTGGTTTTTTCAAATTCTGCAACCACTTCCATCGGGCGCAAGCGTCGGGCGTCGCTCCAGAATTTTTCGGCAAAACGGGCTAGTTCGTAAAGCAGACCAATGTCTGAGCGGATGCGCTCTTCGATGTCTGGCCGAACGACTTTAACGATGACACTTTCGCCACTATGCAAGGTTGCGGTATGCACTTGGGCGACGGATGCAGACGCAAGTGGGTCGCTGCTGAATTCGGCGAAGGCTTCGCTAATTGACATGCCAAGTTGGCTTTCAATGATGCGGCGAGCGACTTCATTAGGGAAGGGCGGTACGCGGTCTTGCAGCTTAACCAGTTCGTCAGCAATATCATCCGGGAGCAAATCTTTACGGGTGGATAAGGCCTGGCCAAACTTGACATAAATGGGGCCCAAGTCTTCCAGCACATGCCTGATTCTGACGGCACGCGGCTCTGCTTCGCGCTTTAGCCAATAGTAAGGTGAAAAAATAGCCAAATAGCGGATTGGACGGAATAAATGCGTTTTTAAGACGATTTCGTCCAGGCCATGAAATACTAAAACCCATTGGATATGGATCAGGCGTAATAAAATTTTAGGTCGGATCACAGTGGGCGAAAAGGGTAGTGGTTGACGTTGACTGCTTGATTTATGCAGGGCTTAAGGTCTGGGAGAATTTGAAACGCTCTCAGACCTTAATAAAATTTAATCCCGTAACAACTCGTTGATGCCGGTTTTGCTGCGGGTTCTTTCATCTACTTGTTTGATGATGACCGCGCAATACAGGCTATAGCTGCCGTCGGCTGAAGGCAGGTTGCCTGATACGACGACCGAGCCAGCAGGAATGCGGCCAAAACTGACTTCGCCCGTCATGCGGTTGAAGATTTTAGTGCTTTGACCGATGTAAACGCCCATGGAGATTACACAGCCGTCTTCAACAATAACGCCTTCAACGATTTCTGAGCGAGCACCGATAAAGCAGTTGTCACCGATGATGGTTGGGCCCGCTTGCAATGGCTCCAATACGCCGCCAATGCCCACACCACCGGAAAGATGTACGTTTTTACCGATTTGTGCGCAAGAGCCGACGGTGACCCAAGTGTCTACCATGGTGCCGCTGTCCACATAAGCGCCGATGTTGACGTAAGACGGCATCAAGATCGCGCCGGGCGCAATGTAAGAGCCGCGACGCGCGACGGCATTAGGTACTACGCGCACGCCGGCTTTGGAGAAATCTTCTTCTGAATAGTTAGAATATTTACATTCCACTTTGTCGTAGTAACGGGTATTGCCGCCATCCATTAAGCGATTTTCGTTAATTCTAAATGACAATAACACGGCCTTTTTTAGCCATTGATTGGTCACCCAGTCGCCGTTGATTTTTTCTGCGACGCGGGCTTGCCCACTATCGAGTAGGTTAATAGCTTCGTTTACGGCGTTGCGGATTTCAGCAGAAACAGTGCTTGGAGTAATGTCAGCGCGCTGTTCAAAGGCTTCGTTAATGATGTTTTCAAGTTGTGACATAGGTTTTTTTACAGAGAGTTAAGAAATTGTTTTATGCGTTGGGCGGCTTCGATGCAATCTTCCAGCGGCGCAACCAACGCAATTCTGACGTGGTCTTGACCAGGATTTTGCCCGTCAAAATCACGGGATAAGTAACTGCCGGGCAATACGGTAATGTTGAATTGCGCAAACAGTTGTCGGGCGAATTCGCTCGCGGCTGTTGCGCCAGGCAGCTTGTCGTGTTTCCGGCGGCCATGGAGTTTGTCTAATGTTGGTGATTTCATCCAGACGTAGAAACTCGCAGGTGGTTTGGTAATGGTGCAAACATCACCAAGGATGTCGATGAATGCAGCAAATTTTTCCCGATAGAGTCGGCGATTTTCCTGAACGTGTTTTTCATCTTGCCAGGCACGGATGCTGGCATGTTGCGTGGGTAACGGCATCGCGCAGCCATGATAAGTGCGGTATTGAAAGTATGCTTGCAGAATATCGGCATCACCCGCCACAAAGCCCGAGCGCAGTCCAGGCGCGTTGGAACGTTTGGATAAGCTGTGGAACACGACGCAACGTTTGAATGCCGTATTGCCTAGTAAGTAAGCACTTTGCAGCAAGCCGGCCGGTGGATTGGCTTCGTCGTCATAAAGCTCGCTGTAGCATTCATCCGAGGCGATGATGAAATCGTATTTTTCAGCCAGCTGAATCAGCTTTTGATAATCCGCCTCATTCATGACTGCGCCGGTCGGATTGCCGGGTGAGCAGACATAAATCAGTTGGCAGCGCTGCCATATCTCTTCCGGAACCGTATCAAAATCCGGCAAGTAGCCGGATTTTTCCAATGTATTTAAGTAGTAAGGTTCGGCCCCGGCGAGCAAGGCGGCACCTTCATAAATCTGATAGAAGGGATTAGGCATGACGACGACGGGACGTCGTGTCGAGTCAATCACGCATTGCGCAAACGAGAACAAGGCTTCTCGCGTGCCGTTGACTGGTAATACTTGTGTTTCAGGATTAATGACCGTCTCGGGAATTTGAAAGCGCGCGCTCAGCCAGTTGGCGATTGCAGTTCTTAATTCAGGAATGCCTTTGGTGGTCGGGTAGTTAGACAGCCCGTGCAAATGTGCCAGTAACGCCTCTTGAATGAAATGAGGCGTGGAGTGGGTCGGTTCACCCATTGATAGGGCAATATGCCGCAGATCGGTCGGCGGCACGATGCCTTGTTTGAGTTGCGCCAGCTTTTCAAACGGGTAGGGGTGCAAATATTTCAGGTTTGGCGTCATTATTTTATGCAGTGCGGTTGTCTTCCGGCAGCTTGTGCTTGTTGGTAATAGCCCATGGCTTGCGGTATACGTTGTTCGAGTTGTTGAATGCGCGTGGCATGCGATGGATGCGTCGACATAAATTCCAGTGGTTGCTGGCCTTGTGAAGCTTGCTCCATTTTTTGCCATAAGTTGATGCTTTGTCTGGGGTCAAATCCAGCTTTGGCCATCAAGTCGACCCCAATAGTATCTGCCTCGCTTTCATGTGTGCGGCTGTAGGGCATTAGGATTCCATATTGCGCGCCGACGCCAAGCAGACCGATGGCAGTTTGGCCGATAGCCGTCTGCGGTTGGCTGACTGCTTGCACCATATTAATGCCTTGGCTGACGGCCATTTCTTGCGAGGCTCTTTCATTGCTGTGTTTGGCGAGGACATGGCCGATTTCATGGCCTATTACAGCGGCCAATTGATCTTGGGTGTCGACCAGTGTCAGCATGCCGGTGTGAATGCCGATTTTATTGCCTGGTAAGGCGAAGGCGTTGGGTGTTTTGTCTTCAAAGACGACCACTTCCCAGTTGCCGCCCAATGGTTGTGTAATTGCCTGAGCAATGCAGCCGGCAACCTGGTTATAGCGAGCATTGTTGCTAATGGGTTTTTCTTTTTTTAAATCAGAGAAGGCTTGCAGACCCATTTGGTCTATCTGTGCCTCGGGTAAAAAAATGAGTTGGCTTCTGCCGGTTGGACTGGTGGCGCAAGCAGTAAGAAAACCGGCGGCGATAAGTGGCGACAAGATTTTTTTTAGCATAAAAACAAACCCGGCAGATTGAAAAGCGAAGGGCATTTTAACGTAAGTTTTTAGGGCAGGGTCAAAAATCGCAGTGATCCTTACTTAAGAATGCTGGCCAGTTGCGCTTCGTAATCTTGTTTTGATATTACGCCACTGATGCCGGTTCGCTGATGAGAAGCATCGAAAAAATAAGTTCTGGGCAATTCACCATACCACTTTGGATCAATCTCATATTGTAATTTCTGGGTGTTTTCATCTGCGTAAACCCAATTTTCCAGGGATGCTAAGTCGCTTTTTGACAGTATATTCGAGACTTGTTCGCCTGCTGATAAGTCATCCGTGGTTAGTAAGATAATTTTGAGCTTGGGATGGGCCTTGTGAAGTTCATTTATTAACGCCATGTCTTTCAGGCAAGACGGGCAAGTAATTGACCAGAGTGTCAGTACGAAAGGTTGGTTAGCGTTTTGCGACAGTATTTGTTTATAACTGCCGGCTACGAAAGGTCGTAAGCTGATTTGCTCAGCGTTGGAGCAACCAGTGGTAAAGAGAAACAGCAGCAATATCGCCGTGATGTGGTGCTTTAAAGTCATGGGTAATGCTCTTTATTCAAGTGTTGATTGAGTGGTTTATAAATAATTGAGTCTGCGCTTTGATGCTGCATTGTAGTGGTGAAAACCGTGTTAACGCCAATAATTCAGGTTAGAATGTTCGCCAAAAAACGGGTTGTGGCCCGGTGTGTCGTTGGATTGGGTTTCTGCGGACATGTTGTCCAAGTGGCAGGGCCTTGAGTGTAAAGCATTAAACCAGGGGATAGCGTGTGACTGAATTTACAGAAGTACCGAGTCCTTTTTGCGGTATCGGCACGGATGATTTAACCATCCGTGTTGACGGTGTATCGCTGAAAGTAATTGAAAATGGCTGCGCAGTGAATACACCTGCATTTGAACAAGCCATTACTGACACCAGTGCCCGAGTGGATGGTAAAGAAGTCAGTTTGGAAGTCGCTGTAGCCAAGGCTGCAGAGTTGCTAAAAAATACCAATTTGCCTGTCATCGGCGGCTGCGCGACTGACGTGAATGGCATGCGTGCTTTATTGGCGTTGGCTGATCGAAGTGGTGCCGTGGTGGATAACATCAATTTTGCCGGTGCCAGAAATAACTTCCTGGCGTTGCAGGATTCTGGCTGGATGAATACCACGCTGGCTGAAGTTAAAAATCGCTGCGATGTGTTACTAGTCGTAGGTACAGATCTTGAAGACTTTGCGCCGCGCTTTTTCGAGCGCTATCTCTGGAATAAAGAAGCCATGTTTGTGCAGGATACTAGCGCGCGCGACGTGATTTATCTGGGCAAAGCGCCGTCTGGCAATGCCTCAACTTCCCCCAATGGCAAGAAACCATTAGTTTTAGAGGCGGCAACGCAAGATTTGCCGGAAGTAATTGCAGTGTTGAGAGCTTTGGTTAAAGGCCAGCCAATACGTGCATCAGTAGTTGCAGGCATTTCTGTTGCCGATTTAGAAATCGTGGCCGAGAAGCTTAAGTCAGCGGCTTATGGCGTGGTGACTTGGGCGGCAGGCGCATTGGCTTATCGCCAAGCTGAGCTGACCGTACAAACCTTGTCAGAATTAATCAAAGATATCAATGATAGAGGCGCTCGCTGTTCGGGCTTGCCGTTGGCCGGAAAAGAAGGTGACCAAACCGCCAACCAAGTTTGTGGCTGGACGACCGGTTATCCTACGCGTACCCGTTTTAGCCGCGGTTATCCTGAATATGATCCGTTTTTAAATGACACCAACTTGCTGATTAATAGTGGTGAAGCGGATGTTCTGGTTTGGGTGCATGCATTCAATACCAATGCGGTGCCGCCAGCGACCAGTTTACCATTGATAGTGCTGGGTCGTTCCGGTATGACTTTCTCTAAAGAGCCGGATGTGTTTATTCCTGTCGGTACGCCGGGCATCGATCATGCCGGTCATGCTTATCGTATGGATAACGTGGTCGCCATACGCTTGAAAAAATTACGCGATTCCGGTTTACCCAGTACGGCGGACGTACTGAATGCGATTGAACACGCTTTACGCGAGGAAACAGTATGTTAATTAGATTAACAGGTGGCGTTGTTTACGATCCTGCCAGCGGGATTGATGGGCAACAGCAAGACATTTACATTCAGGATGGACGCATCGTCAACAAGCCGACTGGCGATTTTCTGATCGATAAAGAATACGATCTGAAAGGTAAAGTCGTTATGTCCGGTGCGATTGATATGCACACCCATATCGGCGGCGGCAAAGGCAATATTGCCAGAACCTTATTGCCTGAAGATCATCGTCAAGATCCTGTGGCCAGCACGCATATCTGCCGTTCCGGTTGTGGTCATGCCATGCCGAGTACTTTCGTTACCGGCTATCGTTATGCCGAAATGGGTTATACCGCCGGTTTTGAACCTGCCGTATTGCCAATTAATGCCCGCCAAGCCCATATGGAAATGGGCGATATTCCGATTCTGGATAAAGGCGGCTACGTGATGTTGGGCAGCGACGACTATTTGCTGCGCATGCTGACAGCCAAAAAAGATCAAAAAGCCATTAACGATTATGTTGCCTGGACCATGCATTCCGCCAAAGCAATTGGCGTTAAGGTAGTTAATCCCGGTGGTATCAATGCCTTCAAATTTAACCAGCGCAAACTGGATCTTGACGAGCAAAACAGCCATTACGGTGTGACGCCACGAGAGATTTTGAAAGTATTGGCTACCGCTGTAAAAGAGCTGGGCGTGTCTCATCCATTGCATGTACACGGCTGTAACCTTGGTGTTCCGGGTAATGTTCAAACTACCTTGGATACTATTCAGGGTATTGGCGGCTTGCCGATGCACTTAACGCATATTCAGTTTCATAGCTACGGTACCGAAGGTGATTTCAAGTTTTCCTCCGGCGCGGCGCAAATTGCCGAAGCGGTAAACAACAACAAAAATATCACAATTGATGTTGGACAGATTCTGTTTGGTCAAACGGTCACGGCTTCCGGCGACAACATGCGTCAACATGCCAATCACAAACTTGCCAGCCCCAATAAATGGGTGACTATGGATATTGAATGTGACGCCGGCTGTGGAGTGATACCGTTCAAGTACAAAGATCAAAGTTTCGTCAATGCCCTGCAATGGGCGATTGGTCTGGAAACCTTTTTGTTGGTCAATGATCCGTGGCGCATTTTCTTAACTACCGATCATCCCAATGGCGCGCCGTTCACCAGTTATCCGCATTTGATCCGCTTACTGATGGACAGAACGTTCCGCAACGACGTGCTTGCTACGCTTCACCCCGAAGCACAAAAAATGACCACGTTGGCCTCAATAGAACGTGAGTACACGCTGCAAGAAATCGCCATCATGACTCGCGCCGGCGCGGCCAAGCTGATTGGTCTGAAAGATCGCGGCGGTTTAAGTGCAGGCAATTGGGCGGATATTACTGTGTATACCGATAACGCAGATCGTCAAAAAATGTTCGAAAAACCCGATTACGTGTTTAAAGACGGTCAATTAGTTGTAGTTGACGGCAAAGTAGTTTCTACGAAATGGGGAACAACTCACGTTGTGAAACCTGACTTCGATCCGTCGGTCGAAAAGGGATTGAAAGATTATTTCGATCGCTATCTGACCATGAAGCTGGGTAATTTTAAGATCAGTGATGATGAAATCACCGAAGATGGACGCGGCAGTATTACGGTGCATCCGCTGAATGGAGATGTAGCATGATTATTAACGGTGTAACTATAGACGCAACTTTTGCCGAAGCGTTCCCGATGAAGGCGACACGCGCCATCATCACTGCGCAAAATGAAAAATGGGCGATGATTTCTGCCCAAGCAATGACCGGCTTTGCTACGTCGGTCATTGCTTGCGGTTGCGAGGCAGGCATTGAACGTGTGCTTGATCCGTCAGAAACCCCCGACGGTCGTCCTGGCGTATCCATCATGATTTTTGCGATGGGCGGTAAAGGCTTGGCTAAACAGCTGGAAACACGGGCAGGGCAGTGCGTATTGACATCGCCGACATCGGCCTTGTTTGCTGGCATCGACGGGGGGACTCGCATCGCTTTGGGCAAGAACCTGCGTTATTTTGGCGACGGCTTCCAGGCATCTAAATTGATCGACGGCAAGCGTTATTGGCGAATTCCGGTAATGGATGGTGAGTTTTTAGCAGAAGCCACTACCGGTCAAGTTGAAGCAGTCGGGGGTGGCAACTTCTTGGTGTTGGCTGAATCACAACCGCAAGCCCTAGCGGCTTGCGAAGCGGCAATCGAAGAAATGCGCAAAATTCCCAATGTCATCATGCCGTTTCCAGGTGGCGTGGTGCGTTCGGGCTCAAAAGTCGGATCAAAATACAAATCATTGGGTGCATCAACCAATGACGCATTTTGCCCGACCTTAAAAGGCGCGACCAAAACTGATCTATCGCCCGAAATTGAATCAGTGATGGAAATCGTAATCGATGGTTTAACGAAAGAAGATATAGACAAAGCAATGCGCGTGGGCATTCAAGCTGTGTGTGATTTAGGTGCTGCCAACGGCATTAAGCGTATCAGCGCCGGTAATTATGGCGGAAAACTAGGCCCATTCCATTTTCACTTACAGGAGATTATGGCATGAGTGCCTTAACCTTTACGCTAAAGCACAGACCCGATCAGGGTGTGGATATGTCACCATTGGTACCGCATTTGCTTGAAGGCTTGGAGCCAAAAGAGATAGCCGCATTGGAATTGCAAACCGGCAAACGTAAGGTGCGGGTTGATGAATTATTTACGATATCCGGCTCCGATACTCAAGCCATTGTTATTAAAAATAGCGTGGCTAAATTGGATTTTATCGGCAAGGAGCTACAAGATGGTTCAATCAAAGTCGAAGGCGATGCCGGTGCTTATTTGGGCTTTGGTATTAAGTCCGGTGAAATCATCGTGGATGGCAATGTCGGTCTTTACGCCGGTTGTGAGATGAAAAAGGGCTTCATCAAAATTAGCGGCAACGCCGGTGATTTTCTGGGTGGTGCGTTGCCCGGCAACAAAATGGGCATGAAAGGCGGCACTATTTTGGTCAAGGGTAACGTTGGCGAACGGGCTGGAGATCACATGCGCCGCGGCAATATCCTGATTGAAGGCAATGCCGGTGATTATTGCGGTTCGCGAATGACGGCCGGAACCATTGCTGTTATGGGACAAACTGGTCGGTTTTTAGGGTATGCAATGCGCAGAGGTACTTTGCTGCTTTGGAATCAGCCGCAATTGTCAGCCAGCTTTAACGATTGCGGTGCTCATACATTGGCATTCTTGCCCATTTTGTTCGCTTCATTCAAAAAGCTGAATTCCAAATTTGCCGATGCTTCAATTGCCTTTAATCGCGTGCAAAGGTATGCCGGCGATATGTCGGAAATTGGGCGCGGTGAAGTGTTGGTTAAATTGAAGTAGTGAATTGTTAGGCGAGACTGTTGAGATTGATCTCAAATTAATTGGATTTGCTTATGACAATAATTGAGCAATCTCAGCGTTTAAATACTGGTGTGCTTACGACAACCAATCATTGTCGTGCTGTCGCAGGTTTAAAGTATGTCTACCCCGTGTTGTCCAGACGATCAGATGGCTTGTCGATCGGGGTTAATTTCAATACCAATAATGCCTGCAATTGGCGGTGTATTTATTGTCAAGTACCCAATCTAACTGTGGGTGCGGCGCCGGAGATGGATTTTGAGCTTTTAGAGAAGGAGCTCAGGTTTTTTCTTGATTATGTGCTTAAAGGCAATTTCTATGATGATTTTCAGGTTGATCAAGACAATCGCGTTATTAAAGATATCGCCATCTCCGGCAACGGTGAGCCAACTAGTCTCAATGAGTTTTGTAAGGCGGTAACGCTGATTGGGGATGTGGCTAAGGAGCTGGGAGTCTTTCCTGATAGTCGCTTTGTATTGATTACTAATGGAAGCTTGGTGCACAAACAAGCTGTGCAAAAAGGATTGAAAAAACTTAACGAATACTCTGGTGAGGTTTGGTTTAAGTTTGATAGCGCTACCGACAGGGGTAGGCAATTGATTAATCATGCAGGACAAAGCTGTGAATTGAGTTTGGCGAATTTGGCTATATCTGCAGAGCTATGTTTAACAAAGCTACAGATCTGTTTAGTTGATTATGATGGGGCGGGTTTTCCTGACTCCGAAAGAGCTGCATTGCTTGAAGCGCTTAAAAAGATTAACGCTGGTGTTAGTTTGCGGGATGTTTTTCTCTATACCCTCGCTAGGCCTTCGCTTCAGCCAGAGGCTGGCAATCTGGAATGTTTGTCAGCAGATTTAATTAATCACTTTGCTGAAGAGGTTAGGCAGCTCGGTTTTATTGTCACTGTTAGTATTTAGTTATGCGCGTATATCTAATAATGAGCCGGTCGCTGCTTTATCAGTCTCAAGCATTTTAGCGGCAATTTTAGCTTCCAGTTCAGCACCTTTTAGGCTTAAAACTGGTTTTATCAAATCAGTTGCGTTGTATTCTGCGCTACCTACTTCATCTTTTTGTATCGGTAATGCCGCAATTGTCTGTGCTGCATCGGCTGATTTACGTTGTGCGTGATTGATTAATGTATTGGCGCTAGTGGATAGTGAGATGTTCATTGAAATACTCCTTTTGATAACTTGAAAGTTGTTCTTCTTTCGCAAGTTTAAGGATAGTTCGAATTCAATAATATTTAAATCGCTAGCGATAGATTTTGCAGTTTGACTGACAATTTTTGGCAGAAGTCTTAGTTATAGCTTGTTGCATTAGTATCAATGCGGCTATAATCCCCATTCAATGTGCGAATGTGGCGGAACTGGTAGACGCGCTGGATTTAGGTTCCAGTAGGTTATCCTGTGAGAGTTCGAGTCTCTCCATTCGTACCACTAATTAAAATGAGATGACAATTCTTTGTCATCTCAACTCTTCATGCTGCTAAGCATCTCCATATAAAATCCATACTAAATTATTTGAGGTAAAGAAATGCAAGTTTCTGTCGAAAAGACTTCTGAATTAAGCAGAAAAATGACTGTAAGTCTGCCTGATGATGTTGTTCAGGAAAAAATTACTGAGCGCCTGAAATCTCTGGCCCGTGGTGTTAAGGTTGATGGCTTTCGTCCAGGCAAAGCGCCGCAGCAGGTAATTAAAAAACTTTATGGTGAAAGAATTCGTCAGGAAGTTGCAGGGGACTTGATTCAGACAACCCTTTCAAAAGCATTGCAAGAACAAGATTTAAAACCAGCAGGCTATCCTCAAATTGAGCTGGCAGAAGAAGTTAATGGTTTTAAATATATTGCTGAATTCGAGGTATATCCCGAGATTTCGCTAGAAAATGTTGATCAGTTAAAAATTGTACGTCCAACTTCGTCTGTGCAAGATGCTGATGTTGACGGCATGATTCTTAAACTGAAGGAACAGCGCAAGACTTGGCAAGTGGCTGAGCGTGCGTCACAAGAACATGACCTTGTAACGATTACTTTTTCCGGTGTCTCTGAAGGTGAAAACTTTACCGATGGTAAAGTAGAGAATTATCAGATTGAGTTGGGTTCAAAACGCATGATACCTGGTTTTGAGGATCAGTTGATTGGCTTGAATCCTGGTGAAAATAAAACCTTTGAAATCTCATTTCCAGAGCAATACGGCAATGAAAAGTTGGCGGGAAAATTAGCTCAATTCGAAGTTGAGTTGGTTAGCATAGAAGAGCCGGTATTGCCTGAAATTGATGATGAATTCATCAAAGCCTATGGGATAGAAGACGGCTCAGTCGACTCATTTCGTCAAGACGTCAAAGAAAATATGCAAAGAGAACTTGAGCGCGCATTGCGTGGCAAACTCAAGAATTCCTTAATGGATGCTCTCTATGAAAACACTAAGATTCAAATTCCTAGAGTGTTGGTAGATCAGGAAGTTGATAGCTTAGTTAAACCATACATTGAAAATGCTAAAAAGCGTAAATTAAAAGTCGAAGACTTAAATTTGCCTTTGGATTCCTTTGAGGAACAAGCAAAGCGAAGAGTGGCCTTGGGTCTTATTCTTGGCGAAATTATCCGTAAGAATGATATTAAGCTTGACGCTGACAAAGTTCGTTCAACTATAGAAGACTTGGCAAAGAGTTATGAGCGTCCTGATGATGTGGTCAATTGGTACTATTCTGACGAAAATCGTTTAGCTGATGTGCAACAGTTAGTGCTTGAAGAGCAAACCGTTGATTGGCTGTTATCGAAACTAAGTTTAACTGAAGAAGAGTTTGCTTTTAATGATGTATTAGGCAAAGACGCTTAAGGGAATGTTATGAACAAGCACAATAATTTTGATCAACAAATTATAGCCCCTCATGCAGCGGGTGGATTAGTTCCTATCGTTATTGAGCAAACTGCTCGTGGCGAGCGCTCATTCGATATTTATTCAAGATTATTGAAAGAAAGAGTGATTTTTTTAGTTGGCCAGGTTGAAGATTATATGGCTAATTTGGTGGTCGCCCAATTGCTGTTTTTGGAATCAGAAAATCCTGATAAAGACATTCACTTATATATCAATTCTCCCGGTGGCTCTGTAACTGCTGGTATGTCAATTTATGACACCATGCAGTTTATTAAACCTGATGTCAGCACAATGTGTATTGGTCAGGCTGCTAGTATGGGAGCCTTGTTATTGACTGGTGGCGCAAAGGGCAAACGCTATTGCTTGCCGCATTCACGAATGATGATTCATCAGCCTTTAGGCGGGTTTCAAGGGCAGGCATCTGATTTTGACATCCATGCCAGAGAAATTTTGAATATCAGAGAGAAATTAAATTTGATTTTGTCTCATCATACTGGTCAGCCGATAGAAAAAGTCCAGCAGGATACTGATAGAGATAATTTTTTAAGCGCTAATGACGCTGTGAGCTACGGATTGATTGATCAGGTGCTCACAAGTCGAATTTCTTCGTCAGATAAATAATGTTTGGTATTCCTTTTTTAATTAGATATATTCAATCTTCTTATAAATCAAAAGCATCGGCATCGATGTTTTCAGGGGTGATGTGATGAGTATTGACAAGAATGGCAAAGATGAAGAGAAACTGCTGTATTGCTCTTTTTGTGGAAAAAGTCAGAACGAAGTCAGAAAGCTGATTGCCGGTCCTGCTGTCTATGTTTGTGATGAGTGCGTTGAGCTTTGCAATGACATCATTAAGGACGAATTACAAGAAGATCAATCTAGCTTTGGTGGCGCGGATTTACCTAAGCCAAAAGAGATAAAGAAAGAACTAGATGCTTATGTTATTGGACAGGAAAATGCAAAGAAAATTCTGGCAGTTGCTGTTTACAATCACTACAAACGATTACGCAGTAGAAATCAAAAAAATGGCATCGAATTAGCCAAAAGTAACATTTTGCTGATTGGTCCGACAGGATCAGGAAAAACGTTGTTGGCTGAAACCTTAGCCAGATTATTGGATGTGCCATTTACTATTGCCGATGCAACCACATTAACCGAAGCGGGTTATGTCGGAGAAGACGTTGAAAATATCATTCTGAAGATTCTTCAGAAATGTGACTATGACGTTGAGAAAGCAGAAACGGGCATTGTATATATCGATGAAATAGATAAGATTTCCAGAAAATCTGATAACCCGTCAATTACTCGTGATGTTTCCGGTGAAGGTGTTCAACAAGCATTATTAAAGCTTATTGAAGGTACCATTGCTTCAGTGCCGCCGCAGGGTGGACGAAAACATCCGCAGCAAGACTTTTTACAAGTTAACACGGCCAATATGTTGTTTATTGTCGGTGGTGCATTTGCCGGCTTGGATAGGGTCATTAAAGCGCGCTCTGAAAAAGGCGGCATTGGCTTTTCAGCGGATGTTAAAAGCAAAGACGACACTAAAAATGTAGGTCAATTATTTGCTGAAGTTGAGTCTGATGATTTGATTAAATACGGCCTTATTCCCGAGTTTGTTGGTCGATTGCCAGTGGTGGCGACCTTGTCAGAACTTGATGAGGAAGCGTTAGTTCAGATATTAACTGAGCCCAAAAATGCGTTGATTAAACAATATAAACACCTTTTTGAAATGGAAGGCGCAGAGTTGGAGTTCCGTAGTGATTCTCTTAGTGCGATTGCTCAAAAGGCGATGGAGAGAAAAACCGGAGCGAGAGGGCTTAGAACAATCGTTGAAAATGTCTTGTTGAACACGATGTATGAGCTGCCTTCATCGGACAATATTACCAAGGTAGTTATCGATAGCAGTGTTATTTCTGGCGAATCGGAACCTATTCTGGTATACGAGACGGATATCAAAAAAGCCTCAGCCGAAGCTTAAAATCACTAAGATTATCGTTCGCTATTCTTACAATTGATTCTCTTTAAACCCACCTTCAGTTAACTGAAGGTGGGTTTTTTGCTTTTTGTCAATGCAAAATTGCAGGTCTTTGTTTTTAGTCAGCATAAGCAGCCAACTTAATTATTGAAAACACACCAATTTATTATTGTTGTAATTAATAGATTACATAATGTGATGGGTGCATAATGACAATGCCACAAATTGCGTATGTGATTTATTACGCGGATAAAATGGCGATGTTTTAACCACAAAGTTGAACAACACTTGGGCGTCATTTTGACTGATTTGTCGTTGTGGGGTGATTGTTATGGCTTTGGGAGTAATTATATAAATAATAAGAGGTTGGATATGGAACAGATGTCAGAAGAAGAACGTCAAAGCATTCTCGAAAGTTCCCCCATTGGAACCTTTGCGCTGATGGCTGCAGTGGTGGGAGGCATGGTTTTCGCCTGGCTGTTTTTGTATTACGGCGTATTTTTGCCGCGCGGCTAAGGGGGAAGTATGCAAAATGACACTATAAAAGCTAGAGGCCTGCAGATATATCGAGAGGTACTGGTTCAACTTAATGCAATTCATATCGATCATCTGGAACGGAAATGGATAGGCATTTCCATCTTAATTATTTCCTTATTGGTCGGCATTATTACCCTTGATGCATTTTTTCATGGCGTTAATCCACCCAGTAAAGTCGAAACCATCGATTCTGCCAGCCTGCATTTAAGCAAAGAATTTGCTGAAGAAAACCTTGGCGTGCAAATTGATGACAAAGGCAATGTTGTGGTTCGTATGGTTGCCGGACGTTATTCATTTTTCCCAAAACACATTGATGTGCCTGCTGAAACGCCAATTACTTTTCGTTGGGTGAGCATGGATGTTGTCCATGGTGTGCATATCCCCATGACTAATATGAGTACGATGATCGTGCCGGGTTATGTGGCTGAAATTACAACCAGCTTTCCTAAACCGGGCGAATATCCACTGTTGTGTAATGAATATTGCGGTTTAGGCCATAACCACATGTGGAGCAATATCTCGGTTATCGAAAAAGAACAATGGACGTCCAAACAAAATGCGCCAGCGTCTGCACCAAAGGGAGGATCAGCTAATGAATAACGCAGCAGAAAAAAAACTGGCCTTAAGTCATCTATGGGTGGCGTTTGCAGCTTTTATTGTGGCCTGTTTTATGGGCGAATATCAGGTCTTGGAACGTAGCGGCTTATTTCCCTCATTGGAATCGCCTACTGTTTATTTTGCTTCCGTCAGTACCCATGGCGTGTTGATGGCATTTGTGTTGACAACCTTCTTTATCATGGGTTTTGGCTACTACATTGCCAGTACCAGCCTTAAACAACCAGTCTGGAATAAACCGCTGGCATGGGGCGGCTTCTGGCTAGCTTTAATCGGCGTTGTGCTGGCCGCTTTACCATTGCTGAGCGGTAAAGCGTCAGTGTTGTATACCTTTTATCCGCCGATAGTCGCGCATGCGGCGTTTTATATTGGCGCAACTTTGCTGGTGGTGGGTTCATGGGTTTGGTGCGCAATCATGCTGGTGATGTTCACCCAGTGGAAAAAAGCCAATCCCGGTCAAAACGTGCCCTTAGCGATGTTTGCCACAGCCGCCAATGCCTTGTTGTGGCTCTGGGCCAGTGCCGGTGTAGCCTTGGAAGTGCTCTTTCAATTGATTCCTTTTTCTTTGGGATGGATTGATACCATCGATCCGGGCTTAGCTAAAACCTTGTTCGCCTGGACCTTACATCCGATTGTGTATTTCTGGCTGATTCCGACTTACACCGCGTTTTATGTATTTGTACCCAAACAAGCCGGTGGCTTTTTATTCAGCGATGAAATGGCCAGACTGGCATTTGTCGTGTTGGTGGTATTTGCGTTGCCGATTGGTTTCCATCATTTATACATGGATCCGGAACAAGCTAAAGGCTGGAAGTTACTGCACGGTATCGGTACTTTTGTGGTGGCCTTACCTACCTTAGTGACAGGCTTTACCGTAATTGCGTCGCTGGAAATTGCCGGCAGACTGCGCGGCGGTAAAGGTTTGTTCGGCTGGATAGGTACCTTGCCATGGACCAATCCGATGGTGTTGGCAGTTATTTTGGCGTTGTTGATGCTAATCTTCGGCGGCTTCGGCGGCATTGTGAATGCCAGTTATGCAATGAATGCGATGATTCACAACACCGCCTGGGTCCCAGGCCATTTCCATCTGATTTTTGCCGGGACTACCGTCATTATGTATTTGGCGATCGCCTATTATTTGTGGCCAATTTTGGTCGGCAAGCCGCTGTTTTCAAACTCGATGGCTTTGGTGCAGTTATGGACGTGGTTTATCGGCATGAGCGTGTTGACGACACCCTGGCATGTGTTGGGGTTGTTAGGTCAGCCGAGGCGAATTTCCACTGTGGTGTATAACAATCTACTGACCTTGTCGTGGAAGCCTTATGAACTGATGATGATCTTAGGCGGTCTGATTTTGTTGGGTTCAGCATGTTTGTTCATTTACAACTTAGTTAAAACCCAGCTGACACCACTTGCCGGCGAATTCACCGCCGAGATCGAATACGCCGAGCCGATTCATGCCGTCGGTGTACTGCCTGAGTACCTCAATGGTTTGATGCTTTGGAATAAAGTTATCGCCGTGTTGATGGCAATCAGTTTTGGTTATCCAATTCTGCAATTCTTTTTTATGAAAACTTTTGGCTCAAGCGTGTGGGGATATTAAACATGAAAACTTTCATATTGTTCCTAGCATTTATTGCCCCAACGGTTGTGTTTGCAGCTTCATCATCCAGCATTGCTTGGACGCCTGAAACACTCAATTTTGTTAAACACGGGAATGCCGAAAAGGGTAAAGAGCTGGCCCAAACATGTGCTGCTTGTCATGGTGAGGAAGGTGTCAGTGCCATGCCGGAAACTCCGTCTTTGGCTGGGCAGCTGGCGACTTACACTTACAAAGAACTGCGCGATTATGCCAGTGATCAGCGTAGCCATCCGGTAATGACTTCTATCGCCAAGGGATTATCTGACCAGGATGCCGCTGATTTGGCAGTGTGGTTTGCCAGCTTAAAGCCGGCTGTCGGAGAAGCGGGTAAGCAGTTAGCTAAAGCCGAAAAGATGGTCGAAGAAGGCGATGGCAAACGAATTCTACCGCCTTGTTTTGTGTGTCATGGCGCTAACGGCCAGGGTGAAAAACTGGATATTCCCGCGTTATCAGGGCAACGCGCCGATTATCTGGCTAAAACCTTGCTTGAATATAAAACCGGTCAACGTCATAACGACATCTACAGTCGCATGCGCTTGATTGCTCAGCAACTGAGTGAAACTGAAATTAAGGATCTTGCTCAGTATTATCAACAGTCAAAATAGATATAGCCGTTGGGTGGGCACCGCGTTTGTGCCCACCATTTTCAATATTCGCCTATCATTCCGATTGCCTGCCGAGTACAGGGTTCCTAGCACTCTCCGCCAGCTCCATAAGATCATGTTGCAAGCCTTCTTCAATGCTCAGTTCTGTCAGGGTGTCGCTTAAATGCTTCATCAAGACATCGTAATGAAAATCATCCGGCTTGAATTTTAAAAAGTGGGTATGAGCATCGCATAAGTAGGTCAACACGCGAGTGTCTTTACCGCCGGCAATTTCCATCAAAAAATCAAAGTCGCTCGCCATCGGAGTGCTTTTTACACTGGATCTGGCAAATGCCGCCATAAAATACTCGTCGAGTAGCTCTGCTTCACGGTTGGAGTTGTTTAGTCCCGCAAATTTTGCTTTTAAATATACTTTTAGTGGTGCGGTTTGTTCTGCTATCGATTTGCCGCTAAAGAGCCGGTAGACGGCGTAGTCATCAAGTAGTTTTTCGTAAAAAACATCAACAATCTGATCGGATAAATTGTCTTCGATACGAGGGTATAATGGGCTTGGCGCCAGGCTGAACGCGTTCATATTTTCTCCCGGATTATTATTCTTTATGATGATGAGACGTTGAATTGCCGGTTGTTTTGGCAACTTTAGGCATGAAAAATTAACTTATACTCAAAACCGTACTTGTCAAATGACCACTACGCACTGCGAAAATATAGGGAACCTCAAAATCCCAGCACTTCGATAAACTCAGTGCGGGCGGAATGAGTTTATCGAAGTTCCCTGTAGAGTAGTGGGTCCTCAGCTAAAAAATGAAGGCTTATAAATGATCACTGAAATCCCTGTTGCCACAATTGCACATGCCATTCAGCTTGCGGTAGCGCCTGTTTTTTTGTTGACGGGTGTCGCGAGTGTCTTATCTGTACTGACCACTCGACTAGGCAGGATTATTGATAGATCACGATTTTTGCATGGCAAATCGTTGGAAACCCAGGATGACGATCAATGCATTCAGGGCGAGTTAATTTCCTTAACTCGAAGAGGCCGATTGATACATTGGGCGATTGGTTTATGTACGCTGTGTTTATTACTGATTTGTGCTGTGGTAGGCGTGTTATTTCTGGGGGCATTTTTCAAAATCAACTTGCCGGTTGTAATCGCCACACTGTTTGTGGCGGCGATGTTGTCGTTATGTATTGCCCTGCTTAATTTTATTTGCGAGATATTCCTGGCAACCGCTCAAGTTCGTAGTGGCCACTAAAATTCTTTAGCGAAAGATATCACACTTAAATTGCGGCAAATCCAGATTGAACGCTTAGGTTTGTTGGCAGAACGCCTCAAAGATAATCCACTCATACGCTTAAAAGTATTCCGCTGTTAACCGGCTAAGCTCGTGCAGAATTAATGCGATTTAAACAGTGCAAAGATTTAGTCACAGATCAGCTCGATACCGATAAATTTCCTGAATATTAAACCGCAAGTTGTTCCTCGTATTTTCCATTACATTTTGTAATTCAAATACCTGTGTGGCTTATATGCCCCGTCCTCCAATGAGAGTTTTGCAATCAGTTTTTAGTGATTGTCGATTAAAAGTGTCAGTTATTTTTACACTTAAAAAAATCGCTATAAAAATATTTTTATAATAAAAATCAACGTCTTAAGAGCTATTTTTAGTTGAAATGGCTAGGCGCTTGTTATGGCATTAATAAGTGTCGTTAATATTTACAATCCTATTAATGAATATTTAATTGATGTAAATCAATGTTTTGAATTATATCAATTGACAGTCGCCATCAAATTAATGTCCGTTTTTTTTACACTTTTGTAAATAAATGCTTTGATTTTCGTGTGTGTCGTTTTTAATGCATTGAAAGTTAAGGGAAAATATTTTTGGCGCGGCTTGTGCTTTATACGAAACATGGTCCGTTAGCGTTGCTAAATATCAACCTGTTACAGAAATTATCACTTCAGTGGCATCTGGAATTGCTTGAGCGGGACTTCATGGGGTCGCCAGAAACAACTAAGTCTAGTTGTGAAATTCATAGAAATTGAGGCGCCCTTCGATGGTTGTTCTTCCTAATAGGAAAACAATAATCAGGACCATGTCTGATCGTTATTTCAGCCTGTTGTAAAGAGGGATAAGCCATGTCAAAAATAATAACCACCCTGCCTAGCCATGCATGCCTTAAGGATAATCTTCGCGCAATGCGAGGATTGATGATGAAGGGCAGCTTACTTTTACTGATGTTAGGTGCAAATCAGCTGGCTCAAGCCTGTGTGAATGCCGATGTCGTTGCCTTAGACCAAGTTTTTTATTACAACCGATTGGGGGCAATGAACCCTTCGGGAATGATTTTCGCGTTGAAACGTGATGTGGTGGCAATAACAGGTGCAAACCCCTCACCGGGTAATGCAATGTTACGTCCCGACAAGCGGCCCCGACCTTTGGTGCTGCGCGTTAACGAAGGCGATTGTTTGACTGTCCACTTCACTAATTTGCTAAGTCCCACCTTAACCGGATCATTACTGAATCCGGTAGTGCCCGATGTTTCAGGTCCTAATGCCGTCAGCACCAAAAATGACGATGCCCCATCTACTCGGTCTGCTTCATTTCATGTAATGGGCATGCAGGTCAAAGACATCATTTCGGATGCATCCAATGTTGGCAATAATCCTAACGGTCTGGCAAATCCTGGTGAGAGTAAAATCTATACGTTTTACGCCCAAAAAGAAGGCACTTATTTTGCTTATAGCACCGCTGCAACTACCGGTGGTGAAGGCGATGGCGGCTCACTCTCGCAAGGCTTGTTCGGTGCGGTCAATGTCGAAAACAAAGGTTCCCAATGGTATCGCAGCCAGGTCACCGAACAGGACCTGGCATTGGCGACCAGTGATGGAACGAAGTCGGATGGCAAATATTACCCCGTCATTGATTAC
The DNA here is from genome assembly GCA_013141375.1 of Methylococcaceae bacterium. GTDB lineage: Bacteria > Pseudomonadota > Gammaproteobacteria > Methylococcales > Methylomonadaceae > JABFRC01. The sequence goes on from JABFRC010000260.1 coordinate 46,587, forward strand.
GCCGCGGTTTATCCGGCCGTGGATACCCGCAAGCCTGCTGAGCAGCTCATTTTGATAACTAATCAGGATGGCAGTCCCACCGCAACCGCAACCTTATCGAAAATAAGCAGTAATATCGGCTTTGTCGCTGCGGATGTCGGTAAAACCTTGCTTGGAAAAATGGGTAAAGCGCTGATTAATCAAGTTAATCCGGATGGCTCGGCTAATGTCACAATTCTTGAACCCTTCAACGCCGAAATTCCGCCATATAGCTGGAGAATTGAAGGTACCGCCGCACATCCATTTGCCGGAACGCCGATATTGAACATGCTTGATGGCAGCGGCAATATCGTTCATTCCGATATTAACGCCATCATCACCGGCACTAACTTAGGCCCATTTGGCACCAATGAAGAGCCCCTGAATGCGGTTTATCCCGGCCGTAGCGATCCCTTTCGCGAATTTACCGTCATCTTTCATGACGAAATCAAGGCAGTCCAGGCCTTTCCCGCCTGGTTTAACGATCCGGTGCTAATTCACACCTTGCATGGCGTCAGAGACGGGTTTGCCATAAATTACGGCTCTGGCGGTATTGGTTCGGAAATTATTGCCAACCGCTTGAAACTCGGTCCAATGAAAGACTGTATCGAGTGTAAATATGAGGAATTCTTTTTAACCTCGTGGGTGCTTGGTGATCCGGCGATGGTGGTTGATGTACCGGCGGGCATCAATGCTGATGGTATGGGCGTGGTGGCTAATCCGCAGTTTGCTACCAAGGCATACTTTCCCGATGATCCTTCCAATGTCCATCATAGTTATTTGAATGACCGCGTCAAATTTAGAAATTTACATGCGGGGCCTAAAGAACACCATATATTTCATTTACACGCCCACCAATGGTTACACAGTCCTGATAACGATAACTCCGCGTATTTAGATAGCCAAAGCATTGGGCCGGGTAGCGCTTACACATACGAAATTACTCATCACGGCAGTGGTAACCGTAATCGTACACCGGGAGACTCTATTTTTCATTGCCATTTTTATCCTCATTTTGCCCAAGGTATGTGGGAATTCTGGCGAGTGCATGATGTTTTGGAAACCGGCACCGTACTGGATGGCGAAGGCAGACCGGCTTCTGGTTCCCGTGCCTTGCCCGATAATGAAATTAAGGTAGGCACCCCAATTCCAGCATTGGTGCCAATGCCATCGATGGCTTTGGCACCCTTACCGGGTGCCAAAGCAGAAATCGAATATATTGCCGGCGTTCCGACTGGACAAATTAAATTGCCGGATGTGGTGTCGGGTAACCCTGGTTACCCGTTTTTTATTGCCGGGGTAGCCGGTCATCGCCCACCGCATCCACCTCTGGATACCGTTGTTGACGGCGGCTTGCCGCGGCATGTGGTGACTGATGGCACAGCAACCAGTTTCCAGGATCGCAACAACTTCAACAGAATCATCAATACATTGGCCGCCAAAAAATTGCCTGAAACCGGTACGCCTTGGGAAAGACAGGCGATGATATTTCATGGTGGCGATGATACGACTATTGGCCCGAAAAGCTACAACACCCCCAAACCCGATGGTAGTGTCGGCTCATTCAAGGTCAATGGCTTGCCTGCCATCGCGGGTGCGCCATTTGCCGATCCCTGTATTAACGACAATCAGCAAGCTGTAACCGGCAAAGATCGTTTCTATCATGCAGCGGCCATTCAACTGGATGTCAAAATGAATAAGGCAGGCTGGCATTTTCCGCAACAGCGCGTGATGACGCTTTGGGATGATGTGGCTGATACCATGAATGGGATAAGGCCGCCGGAGCCTATGTTTTTCAGGGCAAACACTGGCGATTGTATTACCTTTGAACATACCAACCTTGTACCTAATGTCTATCAACAGGATGATTTTCAGGTGACGACACCGACCGATATTATCGGTCAGCACATTCATCTGGTTAAATTTGACGTGACATCTTCCGATGGCTCCGGTAATGGCTGGAACTATGAAGACGGCACTTTTAGTCCTGAAGAAATTCATGAGCGTCTGGTCGCCATTAATGAACCTACCGGACAATGGCAAGATGCTGATTCCGGGAATACCAAACCGGCTGTTTGTGATTTAACAGGGTTTGAAAGAGGCAATGGCAGTTGTATACAAACTACCGTGCAACGCTGGTATGCCGATGATGTGATGAACAATCTGGGTGAAAACAGAACGCTACGCACCGTCTTCACGCACGATCATTTTGGCCCGTCAACTCATCAACATCCGGGACTCTATGCCGGACTGGTGGTAGAACCGGAAGGTTCAATTTGGAAACATAATGAAACCGGCGCCTTGTTAGGTAATCGCCAGGATGGCGGGCCTACTACCTGGCAAGCCATTATTGTGCCGGGTAATGGTGAAAAGTCATACCGTGAGTTTATGCTGGAAATGGGCGATTTCTCACTTGCATTCCGGAATGATGGAAGCCCTGTGAATCCTCCAGCAATAAATGAAGACGGACCTCATAACTTACTTAAAGTAGCTCCCCAATGCCCGGGTGGAGTGCCTAGACCGTGTCCTGAGGCTATATCCGCTGAAGATCCAGGCACCATGACTGTCAACTATCGCAATGAGCCGATTGCGTTGCGTGTCAATAACGGCAGCAGTAAGCAAACACCGGGCGTGGCAGGCGACCTTGCCTTCGCCTTTGAGTCACGCACCGATCGGGCGATTACCGGATTAAATAGTCAGCCGACTTTTTATACGCCCTTAACTCAAAACGTGATGCCTGGCGATCCGTTTACGCCGTTATTAAAAACCTATACCGGTGATAAAGTGCAGATCAGGGTTTTACAAGGCGCTCATGAAGAAGGTCATAACTTCAGTGCACATAATCTGAAATGGTTATTTGAGCCCTCCCTGAAAAATTCCGGCTATAAAGCTTCTCAAATGGTAGGTATTTCTGAGCATTTCGAGTTCGAAGTGGCGGCGGTAGACAAGGTTAGAGGGGATACACCGTGGGCGGATATCGCTTATTTTCCCGGTGCAGCAACCGACGATATCTGGAATGGCCTGTGGGGCATTATGAGAACCTATAACGGTAAAGGCTCATTCAATGCGCAATATCCGGCACCGACGTTGGCCAAATTGCCTAGCAATCCAACCGGCAAAGCATTGCCGCCGATGAACTGTGCCAAAAACGCCAAAGGCGTTCAGCTTGATCCCAAGTGTGTGTCAATGACGGGCATTTGTCCCAGTAATGCGCCTAAACTCAATTTTAAAGTGCATGCCTTTTTGGCAAAAGATCTGCTGGGCGGACCATTGGTTTATAACGCCAGTGCCGGACTGAATGATCCAGGTGCGATCATGTATGTCCGTGATGGCGATTTCAGTCAGAAGACCAATCGCTTGAAACCCGGTGTGCCAATTGAACCATTGATACTTCGTGCCCATGCCGGCGACTGCATCTCTCTGGCCCTGGTCAATCATTTGCCAGCCGATTTAGGCACCACACAGGCTGATGGTTACAATACCTTACCGATGATAGTCGAAGGCTTCAATAACAATGACATAGTGCCTTCCAGCTATGTCGGACTGTCTCCTCAATTGCTTGAGTTTGATACCTTATCGGGTAGCGGATTGAATGTCGGCTTTAATAGCAAACTTTGGACTCAGGGCGCGCCGGCCACGGCCGCGCCTGGCGCAACAGTTAACTATAAATGGTATGCAGGCAGGGACATTATCGTCAACGATCCGGCTGCGAAAATTAACCCGCAACGGCGCTCTGCTGAACCCGTTGAATATGGTGCTATCAACCTGTTGCCGGCTGATAGAATTAAACAAACCAGCAAAGGGGCGATTGCGGCAATGATCATCGAACCCCTGGGTTCGACATGGGTGGAAGACACTAAATCACGCGCCTCGGCAACTATTACTTTAGTGAACGGCGTTAAACAATTTCGCGAGCATGTCTTGATTTTTCAGGATGACCTGAATTTGCAGCAGAATGGACAAGCCGTGAAAAATCTTGCCCAGGCAGAAGGTTATACTGATTCCGGACAAAAGGGATTTAATTACAAAACAGAACCCCTCTGGGCGCGGATGGGTTTTGCAGCCAATGAACCACTGGAGTTCACCAATAAGCGAGACTTTAGTGATGTACTGCATGGCGCTTCAGAAACCCCCATTTTCACCTCAAAAGCCGGTGAAGAAGTCAGGATGCGAGTCTTGCAAACGGGTGGTCATGCACGGAATCATGTATTTCATGTACACGGTCACGGTTGGCAGGAAGAACCTTTCCTGAATGGTTCGACAGTGATGGGAGTAAATAACTGGTCTGAATGGATGGGGTCAGAACCGGGCATTGGTCCGGGCAGTCATCTTAATCTGCTGCTGACCAACGGTGCTGGCGGTTATTTTAAAACGCCTGGTGACTACCTATATCGCGACCAGACGTCATTCCAGTTTGATGGCGGCCTGTGGGGGATTTTTAGAGTCCAGTAGCAAATTGTTAAAAGCCAGATCCGAGTGCAGCCAAACTAGGCTGCACTCATTATCTGTATTGGAAGGGTTAATGCAAACAGGGAAATAATCATGAAAGCGTTTTATCGAAATGCAGTTTTGGTCGTGTTAATCGTCATCAGCATCATATTCATGTTCAGCGATTTGTCGCTAACGCAATTCGACCAGCCTGCAGAAAGCCAGGCCGTCAAAGAAGGCTTAAATATTGCCATGGCTATTGATCCGACTGAGCAACATGCGAAAACGCCGCTTCGCGAAGGCGACAATGCCCGTGTGCAATTCACGATTCAAGATGCTTTAACTCAAGAGCCGATTAAAGGTCTGCATCCGGCGGTCTGGATGGAGCGGCAGAATTCTCAAGAAAAGGCCGTGTCTTGCCAAGAGCGGATCAACTCATACCTGCAAAGTCAGCTGACCTTTAAACCCGAAATCAACTTCAATTCCTATTTTGTGCTGTCGTTGAATGACCACGCCAGTATTTCGGTGATTGATCCCATCAATGGTTATGGCGGCAGCAAGCTGATTGCCCGCGTCAATCTGAATAGTCCTGGTGTGGATTGGGCCTTGAGCAAAGATAATAAAAAACTGTACGTTGCCACGCCATTAACTCGCGAAGTGGCCGTGGTTGATACGCAAACCTGGAAAGCGATTAGTTTTTTGAAGTTTGCTGCAGTGCCCACTCGCCTGGCGTTGCAACCGGATGGCAACTATTTATGGGTGGGCCTGGAAGATGCTGAACAGGCATCGAAAAGTGGAATCAGTATCGTCGATACCGAAAAACTGGCGGTAGTGACAACGCTGGCAAGCGGTGCAGGTCATCATGAAGTGGCCTTCAGCGATGACAGCCGCACTGCATTTATCAGCAATGCTGACGAGCCATCACTGACTATTGTCGATATTGAAAAGCTGTCGATTAAACAGACCGTCAACACGCCATTCAAACCAGTGTCGCTGGCCTTTTCAGGCTTAAGCAAATCGCTGTTTGTCGCCACGCAAAACGGTAGTTTGCTAGTGCTGGATAGCGCCGAACAGCTGTCCACGCCGATTGAGACCGGGGCGGCCTTGAAAGCGCTGCGCTTTAGCCCCGATGGTCGCTGGGGATTTGCGGTCAGCCAAACCGCCAACAAGGTCTTCATCATCGATGCTTCGCTAAATCGTTTGGCCCAAACCATCGAAGTGGGTCCTGAGCCTGATCAAATAGCATTCACCGACAGTTTTGCCTATGTTCGCTCGACCGCCAATGAAATCGTCAGCATGTTGTCACTGGATGCCTTGAGTAAAAATTCGCAGGTGTCGGTCACGACCTTTCCGGGCGGTCAAACCGCACCCAACCAATCCGAGTTGTTGCTGACCGATGCCATTGTGCCGACGCCCGAACGCAACGCCGTCGTAGTTGCCAATCCGACCGATAAAACCGTGTATTACTATATGGAAGGCATGGCCGCGCCGATGGGCAATTTTGAGAATCAAGGTATGAAACCAATGGCGGCGATGATTGTTAACAGAAGTATGCAGGAAACTTCGCCGGGTGTTTATTC
>JABFRC010000065.1 GCA_013141375.1 Methylococcaceae bacterium
TTACCGAATCGATTCATTTAATACTTCGTCATGTCGCGACAAAATGCGTAGCCTGGCTGCTCAAATTAATGGGCATTCCGGTATTTTCCAGCGGTACATCACTGGAAGTAGAAGGTGGTCAATTAATGGTGGCGGATGCCTGCAGCGGCTTTTCGACACTCTATGCTGCCATCACGATTGCCATTCTGACTGCCTATTTCTGCCACTCAGCCTGGCGCAGGGTTTTGGTATTGCTTATCGCTGTGCCGCTTGCCATTGGTGTCAACATTATGCGGGTACTGATTCTAACCTTGCTTGTTAACTGGTTTGGCCTGGACGTACTGGCTACGTCAGCCCACGAGCTCTCAGGTCTGCTGACGTTTATGATCGCCTTGCCGATTATTTTCATTCTGGGAAAAAATCCGCCCGAACCAATACCGCCAACCATCGAGAGTAGGCAATGATTTCAACTCGATACCTCTTGCCCATTTCCATCCTGCTGTTATTCGCTTTGGTACCAACGGTTATTCATAGTTATTTGGGTTTAACCAAAAATGATGGCCGTACAGTAAGCCATATCAATGCGGTATTAAACGGCATCAACTCCATCCCCAGCAACCGCTTGCCTATCTGGGGGCAAGAGACCTTCGATAGTTATGATTGGCTGGAACGTTTTTATCGTGATGACCAAGGCCATAATGTGCGTCTGTTTGTGGGACGATCCTTTGATCATAAACGCCTCTATCATCATCCTGAATTAGCCTTGTCATACGCTCGTGACTTGGGCGATCAAACCATCCAGCATTTACCTGGTCATCCATCAATTACTGTCACTGTGTTAAAAAACCCGACAAAAAACGGTCTTGCTGCTTATGCTCTCGTTTATGACGACAAATTTATCGACAATCCCATTATTCATCAGCTTCATGACTCGCTGCATTTATTGATAGGCGCACGCAAACCCATGACGCTTTTTTATGTGGCAGATGACAGCTTCCCTAGAGATGCCCCATTTGACCAATCTACCGCCGCAAAAATCCTGGCAAGCGCCGTCAACGATTTTTTGTCGCAATAAACCGGCTTTCAGCCCGTCCATATTAAAAATCAGGTTTGTATGAGAAGATAAATACCAGATTTATTACTTCTCTTAACAATTAAACCTCTTCACCCTCCCTTTTCTATGAAATCGAGTTTATCTCTAGCCCTTGTTGTATTGCTTTACGGTTTATTTTCCTGGTTAACCAATCTCCCGCAAGACGTAGGATCAGACGTTCCTCAAGGCAAACTTAACAGTATGTCTTTTGCACCCTATCGAGAAGGCCAGGGGCCGATGGAAAAGCGCTTTCCCAGCCCGGAACAAATTGATGAAGATCTAAAACTCATGGGTGAAACCACCCACACCATCCGCACCTATGCCAGCTCGGAAGGCAACATGCCGGTGATACCGGGTTTAGCGGGTAAATATGGATTGAAGATGATTCAAGGTGCCTGGCTGAATGCCATTCCTGAAGATAATAAACGGGAGATCAATGAACTGATCCGCTCCGCCAATGCCAACCCGGACGTCGTCAAACGCGTCATGGTTGGTAATGAAGTGCTGTTGCGCGGTGATCTTAAACCTGAACAGATCATTGAATATATTCGCGAAGTTAAACGTTCAGTTAAACAACCCGTGTCTTATGCGGATGTCTGGTCTGAATATATGAAACACCCGCAACTGATCAAAGAAGTGGATTTCATCACCATTCACATTCTGCCTTATTGGGAAGATAAGCCAATAACAGTCGATCAGGCACCTGAACATATTGAGCGAATTTACAAACAAGTTCAGAAAGAAGCTGAATCGATTGCCCCTGGAAAACCGATATTAATAGGAGAATCCGGTTGGCCGGGTGAAGGCAAACAACGAGGCGGAGCAATTCCCGGCGTAGTAAACGAAGCTAAATTTATTCGCGAATTGATTAAAGTCGCTAATAAAAACGGCTTTGACTACAACATCGTTGAAGCCTTCAACCAACCCTGGAAAAGTGCATTCGAAGGCGTTGTCGGCGCCAACTGGGGGCTTTATGACGTTGATCGGGAAGAAGTATTTCCATTAACCGGCTCAGTTCACGAAAACCCGGAATGGCTTAAAAGCACTGCGATTGCCGTGTTTATATTACTGGTCGTTGTCCTCTTCAGCAGAAATCAACTTAACGGATTATCAACACTTAAAACTTTCGGCTATCTGCTGTTTATACAAACTCTAGCTGCCTTATTGGTCGATCAGGCTCATATCCTTTGGTACACCAGTTACAGTGATTGGCAACGCCTACAATCTGTCTTGCTGATAGGCTTAAATGTATTGATTGGCGGCTTGGTTACACAACGAATTCTCGCCTTGCTGAGCCATGCATCGATCAACCCGAAACTAAGTCAATGGCTATACGCCTCGTATATCGTGTTTGCCGGCTATGCCGTTTATAAAACCTTTGGTTTGGCTTATCAAGGACGCTATCTCAGTTTCCCGATTCAAACAGCGGCGGTTCCTGTAGTTAGCATTCTGGGTTTAATCGCCACTTTTTTAGTCAATCAGGACAAGCATATTGGCATCGATCATCTGCTGGGCCATCAAAGCCCCAAAAGAGTGCAAAACACACAATTAGGCATCTTGTTACTTGTAATGGGGGGCGCATTAATTATTGGCGAAACGTCTGCCTTTTTCATCAGTCGCGATTTCATTGCAGAACACCCGGCAACGACTGACCGACTAAGCTTGTCCTTACTTTACACCCTCGGCAACGCACAATTGGTGCAATGGCTGTTTAGCTTACTAATTCTTGCGCTACCGCTTTTAAGCTGCAAAAAAACGTCCGCATAAGCTACTCCTCTTTTCGAAAAATTTGCTAACACCAAGCTCATTGGTCAATCCATGGGTTTGGTGCCTTGCCTCTAAGCCCATCTTAAAAGTCGCATCTTATTGGTGCAATACGCACCATTATTGTGCGAAACTCCAATACCATTCCTTACTTAGATAGCCATCAGATTGGGTTTTTTGCTACAAATCTCGGTAATCGCTTAACTCTTATGTTCAGTTGAGCATGTTGGCGCACAATCTGCTTACTGATTAAATAAGTATTCAACCCCACTTTTATCAATCCAGGCTATGCATAAACGCATTCTTGATCACTTAAGTTCCGCCATTTTGCTGTTTGATAGCGAGCTAAAACTTATCTACATCAATACATCAGCAGAAGTGTTACTGACTGACAGTGCGCATCATCTAATGGGATTATCAGCCCTTGAAATCTTTAAGGGATCAGAACCTATGTTATTGGTAAACATCCAGCAAGCTGCCGCTACTCAAGAACACTTAATGGCCCGTGCTTTATTGCTAAACCGCAGCAGCCAGAGCATTACCATTAACTTAAGTGTCACGCCTATATTGAAGAATGATCAATTCAATGAGTTATTGGTCGAATTCCAGCAGGTTGACAATCATTTACGCATTTCCAAAGAAGAACAAATTCTCAACCAACAAAATACCGCTCGCTTATTGGTCAGAGGATTGGCCCACGAAATCAAAAATCCTCTGGGTGGTTTACGAGGCGCCGCGCAATTGCTGGACATGGAACTGGATAGCCCAGAACTGAAAGAATATACCCGCATCATCATCGCCGAATCCGATCGCTTACAAAGCCTGATGGATAAAATGCTGGGCTCAAACAAATTGCCCAATAAAAAACCGCTGAATATTCACGAGGTCCTGGAAAGAGTCAGGCAACTGGTACAGGCAGAAGCCAGCGGAAATCTGGTCATCAAATCCGACTACGACCCCAGTATCCCGGATTTACAGGGTGATAAAGACCAACTGATTCAGGCCATTTTGAATATTGTCAGAAATGCTGTGCAGGCGACTGATGGTAAGGGCAATATCACGATAAAAACCCGTATTCAACGCCACCTTACCATCGGCCGAAAACGTTACAAACTTGTCATCAAGTGCGACATTATTGATAACGGCCCCGGCATCGATCCCGACATGATTACGCAAATTTTTTACCCCATGATTACCAGTCGCGCAGAAGGCACAGGCCTAGGCCTATCGATTGCCCAATCATTGATAAATCAGCATAACGGTTTAATTGAATGCGCCAGTGAACCTGGCAACACCGTGTTTTCAATCTTTTTACCTGTGGAGATCGGCTGTGAATAAGCCTGATAGAGTATGGATTACCGACGATGATCAATCCATTCGCTGGGTGGTCGAAAAAGCCTTGCAAAAAGCCGGCATCGACACGCGCAGCTTTGCCGATGCAGAACTTTTGTTATCGGCTTTAAAATCAGATTGCCCAGACGTATTGATTACCGATATTCGCATGCCCGGCATGGATGGGCTTAGGCTGCTGGATAAACTGCAACAAAGTCACCCTGAATTACCGGTAATTGTGATGACTGCACATTCCGATCTGGAAAGTGCGGTCTCGGCATTTCATGGCGGCGCTTTCGAATATCTCCCTAAGCCATTTGATATCAAGGATATCGTCGAACTGGCGCACCGTGCCTGCGACCATGGCAGGCAGTTACAAGAAACCCAACAACAAACTACTTCGATTGAAAGCACCCCGGAAATTATCGGTGAAGCCCCAGCCATGCAGGAAGTGTTTCGGGCTATTGGCAGACTTGCCAGGTCGCATATCACCGTACTGATCAATGGTGAATCCGGCACCGGTAAAGAACTGGTCGCCAAAGCCCTGCACCGCCATAGTCCCCGAGCCGACAACCCTTTTATCGCTTTAAACATGGCCGCCATTCCTAAAGACTTGATGGAGTCAGAACTCTTCGGCCATGAAAAAGGTGCATTTACCGGCGCACAAGCCCGCCGCGCCGGTCGTTTTGAGCAATCCAACGGCGGCACCTTGTTTCTGGATGAAATAGGCGATATGCCTTTTGAGCTACAAACCCGATTGCTGCGTGTATTGGCCGATGGCGAGTTTTACCCCGTAGGCGCGCACTTGCCGATCAAAGTCGATGTACGCATTATCGCTGCCACCCATCAAAATCTTGAAACTCTGGTTGCACAAGGCAGTTTTAGGGAAGATTTATTTCATCGCCTGAACGTAATCCGCATTCACATTCCTTCCCTGCGTGAACGTAAACAAGACATCCCAATTCTGCTAAAGCATTTCTTGCAGCAGGCAGCCGTTGAACTCAATAGCGAAGTCAAAATCCTTAAACCAGAGGCGGAAGCCTTTTTGGCATCGCTGGATTGGCCCGGCAATGTCAGACAGCTTGAAAATAGTTGCCGCTGGCTTACGGTAATGGCTTCGGGCCGGGAAATACATTTACACGATTTGCCGCCAGAACTGATTAATACGCCCGTTGATAAAAGTGCAGCAACCAATGACTGGCAAGTCACCTTAAGAAGCTGGATTGACCAGCAGTTACAGCAAACGCAAACCGGTAATCAAAGCGAAGTCGCCAAACATACTATTCCGTTGGTGGAAGGCATATTGATCAAAGCCGCCCTGGATTTTACCCACGGCAAACGCCACGAAGCGGCAATATTACTGGGTTATGGCAGGAATACACTGACTCGAAAAATTCAGGAGTTGGGCTTGGATGAGGCTTAAATAAATAACGTTAGTCCATTAAAAAACCAATTAATTGCATTTGTAACCTGAAAAACTGCGACATGGATCCTAATCATTTGTATTTTCATTGAAAAATCATAGGCATAATGTCATTCCATTTAAAATAACAGGAATCCAAAATGAAAAAAACAACCGCCTATTATTGGTTTATGGCGCTGCTTATTGCACAAGCAAATGTATTCGCGGCCTCAGTCAATAACAAAATCATTTACCGCCTTGAACGTACAGAATACTCCGGATTTACTCTGCCTGAGTACGCAAAAAGCAGCCAATGCATTATTTATAACAATGGCAATATCGTCATCAAAAACTCTGCAAGCATCTTAACGACTACATCTCGTGACAAAGTACAAATAGAGGGAGATTTACAAGACCTTATTGTCAAAGCTGCCGAGGGAAAATTCACGACTAACCCTTATCCGGTCGACGCCAGCACCATTACATACATTGCTTACCCGGATAAATTCCCACCCACTGTAAAACTTGCTCCCATCGCTTTATTCGAACAAAACGGCGGCACCGGTCAGGAAATTATTAACGAAAATGCTGCAGCCACTGTATTAAGGAATTTTATTGATTTACATTGCTCCAATTAAAAAACCAGAGGGCAGCTCGACCAGACTTTATGATTTAAATACTAAAACCTTACAACAGGCTGCCTTCAAAAATCCAATTTTAGAGATGTTAGAGATAACAAGCATATTTTCCTAATTCTGCCCCATTATGCTACCGTGTCCGTTTTATAAACACGGAGTTGGCAATGAAGTTCCACAATCCCCTTTCCCTTGCTCTATCCATCGCACTATTCTCATCTAGCAGTTATGTCCAACCTGCTTTTGCCGCCGCTACGCCTGCAGCGCAAGATAATCTGCGCATTCATACCAGCGCTCCAAAAAAAGCTTCTGACTCTCTGTTTGCTTCCGCGGTTGAATGGCGCATTGATGATAACGAACTATACCGTTCCAACGGCATCAGTTTTCTAAACTCAACTGTCACCGATGGCGCCACGGCCGCCAAAAAACTCACGACCGGTTTGATCGACGGCATGATTGAGTTATATCCCAGCTGGCGAGGTATCACCGTCAATCATGCCAAAGACAAGCCAGAGCTGACGATAGCTAATAAAGCAGGCTTTTCAATCACCACAATCACGATTAAAGACTATACCAATCAAAACTTAAGCTATGACTTGGTCGATAAAAGCTTTAGCACAGAAGGTGTACAAATCGGTATAGATTTGGTTTATGCCGCTGACGTCGAATACTTGGAAGGCTTTTCAACAAAGAAGGCACAGACAGCCTCGCAAGGCACCATAAAAGTACAGATTGAAGGTCAGCCACCTGTAGAGATTAAAACCGACGGCAAAACCACGCATGAATTGGAAGTTGAACTTGCCAAACAATTAGCCACCTCACATCTAAGTGAAATCCCATTATTCCCCGTCCTTATCGGCGGGGATACCCGGAACAACAAATCATTTGATGCCGGCGAAGTGCAATTATTAAACTTGGCGGCCAAATCGATTGCCATTGACGTATCGGATCCAAGCTTAGGCGTAATCACTAAATTTAAGTTTAAGGATGAAAATGCCACCATCAAAGTACTGAATCCAATGTCCATGTTATTGATCGCGTTAGGTCTGGGTATTTTGGCTGGCGGTTATTTCTGGTATCAAGGCCGACACAAAAAAGCATAAACCACCCATCGTATTAACAACAGCGCAGTTCTGCGCTGTTGTCTCTCCAAAATTTCGCACTTCCCCGCCCTCTTCTTAAATGCTTTTTTGCGCCAGAATTTGACAATCAATCGATTGATTGACACACTAGCATTCAATCGATTGATTTAATTTTCACACCGCGAGGCTCCATGACGACAACGGAAGCAAACGAAGCCGAAATTCTTTGCGCTCGAAACAGGCTAGTACTGGCCGCATTACGCCTTTTTGCTGAAAAAGGCTTTGAAGCCGCCACTACCCGAGAAATTTGCGAAGCCGCCGGGGCCAATATATCGGCCATCCGCTATTACTTCGGAGACAAAGCCGGGCTGTATCGCGCTGCTTTCACCGAACCGATGGGCGATACGCCCTGTCACTCCGATCTTAAGGCTTATGCCCAGCTGCCGTTGGATGAAGCACTGGCGGCACTGTTCAGAGACTTTCTTGAGCCGCTCAAAAAAGGTGAAGAATTTAGCCTGGTCATGAAACTGCATTTCCGGGAAATGATTGAACCCACCGGTGCCTGGCAAGAAGAAATAGATGCCGAAATTAAACCGCAACACGATGCACTCGTTTCATTACTTAAACAGCATCTGAAACTAGACACGGTTGACGATGACATACAACGACTGGCATTTGCCATTATCGGTATGGCCGTGCATTTTTATGTCGGCCAAGACATCGTTTCGGTCATCTGTCCGCAGTTATTAAATTCTCCCGAAGCTATTGATGTGCTGGCCGAACGTCTGGCGGCTTACGCAATGTCGATGATTGAAGGTGAGGTCAAACGACGCTCGCAGGCAGTGAATCATGCATAATCATAAACTCCGACTACTGGGATTGAGTCTTTCCTCATTATCACTTTCCGCCTGCATGACCGGCGGCTTGCTGACGACTGTGGGGCCCGATTATCATACCCCTACTCCGCCCACAGACAGTCAATGGCATGCGCCACAATCAGAAGCCGTCAGACAGTTAGCCCATCAGGGAAATCCATCCGACCTAAAAAAATGGTGGCAACGTTTTAATGATCCGGTCTTCAATCGCCTTCTGGAAGCAGCTCAAAATGAAAGTGCTTCGGTAGCAGGCGCTAAAGCGCGCATTGAAGAGTCAAGAGCCAATCTTGTCGGTGCCGATGGCGCATTACTGCCCAGTCTGGATTCCAGCATGGGCATTCGGCGCTCGTCATCCTCTTTTGGTGGCCCTGCATTTGTCTGGATGCAATATCAAATCGGCCTACAATCCAGCTGGGAAATCGACCTATTCGGCGGCCTTGCCCGCCAACAAGAATCGGCTATCAGCCAGCTCGAATCCCGCAATGCCGGCTGGCATGATGCCCGGATAGCCGTCGCTGTTGAAGTCGCCAATGCCTATCTGGCCTACCGATATTGTGAAACGCAAGCACAACTACTGAGCTCGGATGCAGACTCCAGGCGCGCATCTTCCAAACTCTCAGTTATCGCCCAACAAGCGGGTTTCAAGGCGCAATCCGATGTCGCATTGGCGAATGCCAGTACCGCCGAAGGCAATAGAATCTTGCTAGCGCAACAATCTCAATGTGAACGTGCCATCAAAGGTCTGGTTGCCATCACCGGACTGCAAGAAGCCCAGTTACGACAATGGTTAGCGCAATCGCCTAATCAACTGGCAAAGCTACCCACACCTCCGCCTTTCAAAATAGCGTCCATGCCAGCAACGGTATTATTACAGCGACCTGATGTGGCCGCAGCTGAACGGGATGTGGCCGAAGCCAGCGCTCATATCGGGGTTGAACAGGCCAAACGTTTTCCAAAATTGAGTCTTTCCGGAAACATCACCCCGACATTGCAGAATATCAATGGCGCGGCCTTGATGTTGGCACAAACCTGGGCAATAGGGCCAACCATCAGCCTGCCATTGTTCGATGCCGGAAAACGTGCAGCCGATGTCGACGTCGCCAGAGCGCAATACGAGGCTTCCGTATCAACCTTTCGCAGCAAAGTGCGCACCGCCGTCAAAGAAGTTGAAGAAGCATTGGTTCGTTTGGATAGCGTAGACAAACGCCTACCCGAAGCCCGCAGTGCAGTCTCCGGCTACCAAACAAATTTTAAGGCTACTCAATCTTTGTTCGAAGTAGGCTTGGGCAGTCTGATGGATGTAGAAACAGCGCGTCGGACGATGCTTTCAGCCGAATTAGCGATTAAAGAACTGGAGCAGGAACAAGTTAGTGCCTGGATTGCCCTCTACCGGGCAGCGGGTGGAAGTTGGGAGGACACCGATGCCATCGGCGAAAACTCTCACAATGAAGCTGACCCACAAAACAAAACCACTACCGAAAAAACCGATTTTTCAGGAAAAAAATCATGATTAAAACCACCGCGAATCCCCTGCTCAGTGCATTTATAGCGTTTATAAGCCTGAGCATAACCGTCAGTTGCAGCAGTGAAACAGTACCCACAGACAAAGCCGCGGAAAGTAGCCCGGCCCTTAGCGTGACGGTTATCCAGCCTGCAGTTCGCGACATTCCGATAACATTAAGTGCCAATGGATCAATAGCCGCCTGGCAGGAAGCCATCATAGGCTCAGAAGTCAGCGATTTACGCTTGGCGGAAGTGCTTGCCGATGTAGGCGAAAAAGTAAAAAAAGGCCAACTTCTTGCTGTATTTGCTGACGAAAGTGTACTGGCCGATGTTGCTCAAACCAAGGCCACATTAGCCGAAGCTGAAGCCACGCTCGGCGATGCCAGGCTTAATGCCAGTCGCGCCAAACAGGTTGCTACTACCGGTGCCTTAAGTAGCCAGCAAGTCGACCAATATCTCACCAGCGAAAAAACCGCACTTGCCAAAACACAGTCAGCTAAAG
>JABFRC010000317.1 GCA_013141375.1 Methylococcaceae bacterium
CAACAAATCGTTTACCGAGGAACCGACGGCTACTTACACGAAATACGCTGGAGCTTGCCTGCTGCAAATGCACCTGCACCGATTCCAACCACACCCCCTCCTCCACCGCCACCGCCTCCATCGGGCGGTGGTGGCGGTGGCAGCAAAGGGGGCGGCAATAATGGCGGAAAGCCTACTCAAATGCAGTAATAGCAGGTTTATGAGCGCAATTGCCTTGGCAGCAAAACTCATAGTCTTTCAACATTATCGTCAGGAGTCTTACTATGAAAATTTAAGTTCAAGAAGCATGATTAGACAGGAGCCGCTGACTAAAGGCGCACCTGCAAGCCCCACAAACAATTTTAGATCCTCACTAATCAATAGGAACACCTTATGAATATTAAAATACTTACTGTTTTGGCAACCACTGTGTTTGGCTTTGGCGCGCATGCCGTCTCTGAAGCCGCTCAAGCCCCTAACTTTTATGACTGCAGCGGTAAAAATGTCAGTCTTACCTTGGCTATCGGCAGTAAAGCGCAAGTTGGTATTGTTGCCCCCCACACTGTGCTAAACCTGCAAGTAGGTGCAAAAAACTATAGCTTTCAGGAAGCGGACATCACTACCGAATCGACATTAATCGGTGATTTATGGGAAGTCACCTTAAACCATATCCCGGATCTATATATCGACCATGCCTCGGTAGTGATTCCGTCGGTTTCATTAGGCAACTCACCGTTAAATTTCAAAAGTCAGCTTGTTTTAACTCGGGTTAACACCCCGTTTATCCCAACACCTTTCGAAGGTGTTGTAAATCCATCGAAATATATTGATCTTTCCTGTTCTGCTTCAATGGTTTATTACTAGTATTTTCAATCACCTACCTATAATTCGTATGTTAAAGGGATTAGGGTAGTCATTTTTTATGATCGTTTGCTTCAGGCTTTGTTTGGAGCAAGCGACAAATAATTTCGCGATTTTCAATTATGGACTTCGAAACGAAATTACAGGGTTGCTTGTCCGCTTTTGCATATTTCCCTAATCCAAAATGCTTGGCTGCAAATATCAGCTTAGGGTCGTAACCGGAGATTCAATATTCGATTCGCTTTTGTTAACACATCTTCCTCAAGGCCTGATGACAATAAGATGTCATCACAAACTTGGGCAATAGCCCATAACGGAGTATTGATAGCCTTTTTACTGTCTTCTGCATACATCAACGCATCGTCCTTTCTATCCAAGGCCAATAATGCTCGCACACCCCATTGTCGATAGCACCAGCCACTGAAATACAGTTGTTCCAACTGCGTCAGGATTTCATTTTGCCGACCGGCGGAATGCAATGCTGACAGGTAAGGAATTGTTCCTTTGAAATACGCAAAACCCGAGGCCTGGGACACATTCTCCACCGTAGGTCTGAATTCATCTGCCCATTGTGAAGCAAGCACAGGATCGGCGCACAAGTCTCGCCAGTGATCGCCTAATGCTTCGATATAAGGAATATCGTCATTTTGTAAAGCGTCCCACAAGTGTTCCAGCCATTGTTGCCTGATCGAAAGGGGAACGGAGGCTTTGGCGATCAAGGGCACCAAAGTGTCAATTGCCCGGTTGACCATGGTTCCGATCGCGCCTGAAGAACTGTCAACTTGTTCGATAGCCGGTGAAACTTTTACCAAGAAAAGGACTGCACCAGCCGCTGCTAATTCCGGGTCTTTCTTCGCAACCCGTTTAATTTCGGACAAGGCTTCTTTGATACGCTGAATCGGTTTATCTGATTTCCAGCCAAACGCGTGATACTTAAAACGCGCGGCAAATTGCCATTTGTAGGCCGTCATAGTGAGTTTAACCCTACCGAGAGTAAAGAATGCTATTGTCCCTGAGTCTAGAAATCGCTTCAATGTTGTTTAGAATTCTCAATCGCTTGGATTAACTGCACCTTTGCAGTCATGAATCCAATGTTTCAGCAATAGGGTTATCAATCCTTATTCTCTGAGCAGTCTGTAAATTAACAACACGCTGATTTCACAAAATTAAACCTCACATCTGTATCGCACGGTGTTGCGTTTGACTTTGTGCTTTTTCCTGAATAAGTTCAAGGGATTGCTCTAACAGATTCGCTTGTTTTTCAATTTCCATGGCAACGACTGTTTTCACTTGCCGATCCAAGCCTGCTTTTCCGAAGACGGATTGAGTAGCCAGATCATTAAAGTCAGTTAATTGCGTTTCTGTTTCTGCAAAGGTCGGGAATATCGCTTTTCCGCCCCCCGCCTTTGCGGCTTGTTCCGCCTTCTGCCGGCCGATATTGATGCCTTGCTTGGATTCCAATGGGCGGTCATCATCCCCTGCGACAATGACCGGCTTTTCAGGGAAATGCTGATGGAGTTGGCTAACGACTGCCGCTAAATTCCCACTGGAAAATGCAGCCACAACTGCAAAACCCAGACAGTCTTGTAAACTTTTTGCAGTGGCCATGCCTTCTGCAACCACTAAAGCAGGCGCTTGTTGCAAGGCAGCCATACCACCAGCGACATAAAAGCCGCCTGCCATTTTGCTGCCCTTAATAAAGCGTTTGTTGCCATTGGGATCGATGGTTTGCAGTGACCCGAGCTGGTCTTGGGTATCTTGTACCGGCACCAATAAATCTCCTGCAGTTAAAATCAGGATTTCAGGATGTTGCTCATAAGTTTTCAGAAGCTGTAGGGAGGCATATTTATCAGCAGCAATTTTAATGGGTGAATCATCAGGTAATCCAACCGGCGTTGCCGGAACAACCCGCAAGCCCTCGCTATTGACTTGTTTATTGGCCAGATAAGGGTGCCCAGCCGGTGGGGTGGTGGAGATTGCCCAAAGCTGGCTTAAAATGGCAGAGGTTTTTAATTGTGTTGCGATGATTTCCTGGTTTCGTGCTTGTTGTTTGGCAGCAGTTTCCGCCTGCAACTTGGCTTTTTCTGCATCGCTAAGTAGATAACCCTTGCTCCTCCATTTGACTTCTACCCCGGTTCGGTTGTTTTTGACGTAGCCTGATGGATGAGCATCTAAAAAGCCGACATAAAAGCCGCTTTTTTCGCTTGCCTTATCGCCCTCCACTTTAAACCGATGTTTTTGTCCATCCATGATGGGGTGCTCACCGCTAATATCGCCATTGGCCGAGCGCAAGACCTCAGCAAATTCCTCTCTGGGCGACATGGCGGGACTTTGTTCGTGCTTGGTGTTTTCAGGTAACCACCGTTCAAATGTGGAAAGTGATCGTTCGGTGGTATACCAGGATTTTGCGGCTTTATCCCACTTTGCGCCCAATTTCTTGGCGGGTTGCCTGTCTGAATAAGGCACTGCCAGATAGGTTCTTTCTTCGGACTCAGGCGTTGCCGCCGATGATTTTAGGGTTTGGGCAGAATCTGGGGGCTGGGTTAGCCTTTGAGTTGTCAGAGTTAATTCAAGCCATCGGCCAAACAAGCTTTTATCGGCTTGGTCGGTAAAATACCACGATGCGCTTTGACGGTCCCATTTAGCCCCCAGGCGTTTGGCTTCCTCTTTTTCCTGATAAGGGACATTGATGTAGTGTTTTTCGGTATGTGCCGCTGATTGTTCATTCGCAAAGTTGGTTTGTGACTTAGCACTGTCGATTTCCTGATGTAAGGCTTGGGTCTGCTGCTGTTCGAGGGAAAACAAGTAGGCTTGAATCTTTTCCGCATCGGCGGCAGCCCGAAAGATTTCCAGATGGTCGTCCTCCAGCACTTTGATCCAACTGTCCACATACGCGGCATGCTGGCCGACATCATGACCAATGCCCAACTCACTGCCCAGCATCATGCTGGCAATTTCCGCCCGAAGCTCCTCTTTAGCATATGCAACGCTGCCAAATGGATGTATGAGATCTCGGTGTAAGCGCGATTCATGACCAGACCAATGGCCAAGTTCATGGAGGGCGGTGGCAAAAAATCGATCGGCGCTCTTAAACTGTTCGCGCAGTGGCAGCTGGATGAAATCGTCTGACGGTGAATAAAAGGCACTGTCCCCGGCAACATACCTTATCTGTGCACCGGAGGCAGTCAGTAATGCTTCTGCCCGGTCAATCGGCTCCCACTCACGATCAAGCACTGGAATCTCAGGCAAGCCGTCAATCTGCCCGGCATTGAACACCACCGAATGAAATACCTTTGGGCGTTCCAGCTTAACACTGTCTTTGATCGGTTTGCCTTCACTATCCAGAAGAACGGTGCCTTGATGGTCGCGTCTTATGATATCGTCGGTAAATTTCCAGTATTGGATAACTGAGCCTTTCTCCCCTTTTTTTACCTGGGCACCGTGGGCTTGTGCCTGGTTATAAGTCAACCATCGCGAGTCTTCACGCTCTTGGCTTAATAACCACAAGGCATTAATGCCCTTATAGCGTTTGCCGGTCGTTGGGTTATAAGGCATAAAGCTCTGGATATTGCCATCCCATGGCCGTTGCCAGGGAGCGGTGCCCGCTTTGAGTTGTTCGATCAACGTTACCGCGACTTGTTCCGAAAAGGTGGGTTTCGCATTCATACCAACCCCCATGCAATTAGTTGATTTAAGTTGATGTCATCGGATTCGCCGTCAAATAAATCCACTCCCCCTTCCATGGCATCCTGTTCGGTTAAGGCATCCTCAACAAATGCCCCTAACCACTCGGCTTCATCAGGATCAACGTCAACGATAAAGCCAGGAATATTGGCATCGCTGAGTTTCTGTAAGGCGATATCAGAATCAATTGGGTGTACATTTTCTGTAGTCATCTTGATTTCTCCCGTATTGAATAAACTGCGTTGCTTTGAATCAGGCCAGATTCACTATCAAGTTAATGGCTCATGGCAGTGTGTTTACATATGTCACTGCCAAGTCAATAAAGGCCTAACAACATCACTGACCTGATTTAGAAGGATCGGGCCAAAATACCGGCTATCGAACGATAAGGCACTGCGGTTCGTCATCACCCACAACTCATTGGCTTGCAAAACATGACGCTTTTGGCCATAAGGCGCTAATGGCCTCCCCAGGCCATCTTGCTTAAATGTGGCACTGACAGGTAGTAAGTGCCCATTGATGACCACTCCCTTTGGGGTCAATTCGATGGTGTCACCGGTAACGCCATAGACTATTTTTAACAACCGCTCGGTCTTGCCCGAGCAGTTGCCAAAACCGATATAGCCACGCTCATAAGCTATCTGAGTTATCGGACCCTTTGCTGGGCAAAACGACACAAAATCACCTTTTGCAGGTTGCTTCTCGACCACCCAGTAAAAGCCTGGCTCAACACTTTGGCTATGATTAAAACGTAAGCCCATCCAATCGCTAAGGATTAAGCAGAAGAATGCCAATACCAGCAGTGTGCTGAGCTTTGTTAATAAGGTGTGATACCACGACGGATAGCGTTTAAACCGAGACGGATGTTGGCTGTTATCTGCCAGATGAGCGCACATGGGTTTTTTCCCCTTTGTGGATGGAATGTTCATGCCCGGTATCAATCTGGCTTGATGCGCCAATACCCTTCTCAGGTAACTGGTTTTCATCGAATCGGCTGGAAGAGCGCGATTTATTTCTGTTAGTTAAGTAATCGCTTTTATTGGCGGGCGGTATGCGAGAGCGTGCCAGTAAGGCTGGGTCTTTAAAATAGAGGGGCTGGACACCGTAAATCGCGGGGTAACCTGCCATAAACACCAGCATATCACCCGGAATTTCGATCATACCGAGGTCGTCCTTGACCGGCCCTTGCATTCGCATACATTCATCGGGGGTCAATAACGGCCGCTGCACTTCATGGGTGGTGCGGGAGACATTGCCCAGCAGCATACTGGCACGGTGACCGCTGGTGGTAATTTGTTCTTTGACGATAGTGGTTTGCCCGGTCAGTTTCGACAAGTGTTCGGCAGTTTCAATCCGATTCGGGGCAAAGGCATTGACCACGGCACAATTCGAGCTGATCGACTCATCCGGGCCATAACCATTTTCCCGGCTTTTCAATTGTGTAATGTCCTGGCAAATCAAGTAACACTTGATACCGTAGCCCCGTAAAAAGGCCAGGGACTCTTGCAGTATGTCGAGTTTACCTAATGCCGCAAATTCATCGAGCATTAGCAATAGACGATGCTTATAGGAGGCTTTGGGAATACCCTCACTGATTGTGAGTCCTTGCGCTGATAAGCGAATGATCATATTGATCAGGATACGCACTAATGGCCGCAACCGGTTCTTGTCGGTCGGTTGGGTAACAATATAAAGGCTGACTGGACACTCATGATTCATCAAGTCGCTAATACGAAAATCAGATTGACTGATATTTTCGGCTACGATCGGATCCCGGTACAGGGACAAATAGGATTTGGCGGTTGACAGCACGGAACCGGCCTCTTCAATGGGACGACTGATCATATCCATGGCCGCCGATGACACCAGATCATGCTGGCTGCCCTGTCGATGCAGATTAAAACGCATTTCATGCCAGAGCTCCGACAAGGCTTTTTGCGGGTCGGAGAGCATTCTGTCAAGGTGTTGTAAGGTGGCTTTTTCACCGGTTTTTTGGGCAAGATACAAGGCATGAAGCATGACACCGACCAGCAAGGCATGGGCGGTTTTTTGCCAGTGGGTTTCCAAGCCCCGCCCGTCCGGGTCTACCATCAAATTAACCAAGTTCTGCACATCGCCCACTTCAAACGCTGTCCCCAAACGGATTTCATCCAGTGGGTTCCAGTGGACAGAATCCTGGGCTGCCGGTTCAAAGCGCAACACTTTATTGTTGGCGCGCTGTTGTCGCCAACCTGTCGTCGCGCCCCATAGCTCGCCTTTTAAATCGGTAATGACCGTGCTGTGTGGCCAGGTCAACAAAGTCGGGATCACTAGGCCAACGCCTTTCCCGGAACCAGTGGGGGCAATGCATAACACATGCTCGCCGCCGCTGTGCCGTAAATAATGGGTTTGTCCGCGTTTATCTTGCCAAGCGCCGACGAACACACCGGCACATTTTAAAGGTTTTCTCCCCAATAGCCTTTCAGTTAACTTTCTGGGTCGAGACAACAACCCGGCTAGTCGAATGTCATTCAGGTTCGCCCACCTGGCAGAGCCATACATGTAAACGCTGGCCTTTGCCGAATTGTCCACTACCATGATCACAACCATTTGCAGCAGCAGCCCCACACCCGTGACCACCATCCCGACATGACTGGCGGCCAGGAAATATGACGGGTAGGCATCGCCCCAATGCCAGGCCCAGCCAATTATCGCCCAGGGAGGATAAATGTAGCTGACGTGTATCCCTAACAAGGGGTGATACTGGAATTTAAGCGCAAACACTTGGGTGGCGGCTTGCAAACCAAGCATCAGGATTAAGGTGGCGATGACGGCGCGAAGCGCTTGCTTTGAAGTCCTGTTTGATTGATTGGCTAATGGCCCGACCGAATTATTGAACTTGTCTTTCATGGTTTTGCACCACGTCGGTAAGGTTTGAAATCTACTACCTGGGCTTTTCGTCCAGCATTAGGCTGTCGCCTAAAGCCAGGCTTGAGCCTAATAGATTTGGCAATATCTGTAATACGAGGGTTTGGCACAAGATGGGACAGAAGATAGATGACCGGCAGCGCCAACAAGACGTCCCCTACCCTACCCAACAAGGTATGAACCAGCCAGGCGAGTAAAAGAAGAACCCATAGACCTAGGGTAAATTTCAATAGCCTCCAGGCACCATAAACCACAAAAAGGGGTAACAGGCAGATACACCGCACGATTGACATGACTTTGAGTTCGCCCATGCTCATCGCCTCATGCCCCGGCTGGGTAATTGGGTGGAATGTTTTAAATTATGATCGCCAAACAACGCCTTCTCTGCACTTAACAGTACACGCCGCCGTTCCAGATGCGCTTGCTCGAAGCTGATGTTGAGTCCGGCCTTGACGGACGCCCGCACCACGTTTTCCTGGAACAGCTCGTACCCTTGTACGGATAATTGATCGCCGTGACGCTGTTTCGCATGGATCAGTGCAGTCGTTATGACGTCTTGATTGGCATTAGCGGCCACATGGAAACGGTTACCATCGTCTTTGATAACAGCGTTATCGTGTAAATAGAAAAGGGTGCCTTTTTTGGTTATCTTGGCCAAGGCTAACCGTGGATCGTACGGGGTTGCGCTTGGCGTGTCCTCGCTGTAACAGCTTGCCTTAACAAGGTAATTGCCACGTGGGTCATGACTGGCATGCCGCTGCCGTAACAAAAGCAAGGCCTTCAGGTTGCCCCGGATGGCTTGCGTTTGCAGCCAATCCAGCCAAGTTTGTCGCCCGTATTGGTTAAATAGCCGCTGCCGTTTTTGTTGGTAATCTGCGTTGATTTGTTTGATGTCAGCCAGAAGCGATTTACTCACTAAACCCAGCAGCAATTTTTTATTGATGCCGGGTTGAATGAGAGTTTTTATCCAACGGCGCTTATGAGCGGCATTGTCTTTGGCTTGCTGTATTTGGGTTTGATGTTGCGTTCTTGCCTTATGTAAGACATCCTTTTTATGAGCGGTTTTTTCCTCCATTTGGGCTTGATAAACGCTAAATAATTCTGCGCTGTTGATGTGGGTTGGCTGATTAATTCGTCCGGGTTGATCCGGTGTTACAGTCTTGTTTGTTAACGGCGACCTGTCATAGCGCTGTTTGATCTTGACTGCTTTTAGTGCCTGTTCATTGGCAGCTTGGAATGATCCAAAAATGAGTTCCAGCTTTGCCTTTGATAAATCACGGGCAACTGAGCTGGCTTTTACTCCCAATGTCCCATCCATTGTACTTATAGAAAGACCGTTGCCTCGTGGCTTGATACTCAGGCCATTTTCATACAATACGCTATGTAACTCTGCCCAGCTTTTAGCTTGCTTGATTTGAACCAAGGCATTTTGTTTTATCCAGGAGATCAAGCTTTCAACTCCCGCATGGGCTTCCATATCCCGCGCACGGCCTGCGGTATGATTCTGCTGTGTGGTGTGGTTGTCAATTGCCAGACCGTATTGCTGTTCCAGCTTGGCACAGAGTGTTGCCAATGTCTTATAGTCCTGGAAAGGGTTATGGATAGTGTGTTTGCTTGGGTGGACCTTGTTGATGGCAATGTGGATGTGCAGATTTTCGGTATCACAGTGGACGGCGCTGACCCGTGATGGTCTTTAAAGCCAAGACCTGTGCATATTTCATTTTCTATGGCTTTAAGGGTGTCTGCACTGGGTTCTTCCCCGGCTCGGAATGAGATGATCAGGTGATAGGTTTTATCAGACGTCGCGCGATGATTTTGCTTTTGGGTGTTGAGAACCTCAAGGACCGCATAGTCAGTGTCATCACTGTAGCAATTGGTAGCAGTCACCGCCCCTAAACGAAAAGTAGTGTCTTGCGCATCGGTAATATAGGCGACCAATTTGGCAAAATGGCTTTTTACTGCTGCTTTCATAGGGATGGTTTTAGCGATCATGACCTGACCAACCGCTGTAGAAAGGTTTTTACTGCTGTTCGTTCGTCATCAATTTCAGAAATGGCCTCCAACGTTTGCTTTCTAAGATCATGATTACTATCCAGGCGGTTATTGTCATCAGCGATTAACCAAAGTTTTAACAGGCCAACGACTAGACCTAAAGCAGCATCCGTTTTGAGCAGTTGATCAATATTGCGGTGGTCAAAGAGAGTGTGGGTTAGAAGCCCTAAACCGATGGCGCGCAGGAAATTTGAAACCGATAAGCCACATTGCTCGGCTTTATCAATAATGGACTGCCGTTCAGCCGGGGTGCAACACACCTTGATTGGAGGGGTGGTTTTTCGGTTGGCTGTTGAGTTGATAGTCATTCTCCACCTCACTATTCTCTGACGTTATCCCGCAGGGCAGGATGTTCGTTGAGCGCTGCAAGCGCGAATAAGAATTGTGAAGTTGGCTGACCGTGAAACGGTTGGCCAACTTCACCTATCCTGCCCGCTTTTATGCCTTATTTCGCAAATAATTTTATATAAAAACATATAATTGTCAAGCAATAACTGTGTTTACTTATTTAATACAATATGTTACAGTAATTCTAAATAATATCTAATTTACTACTAAAAACTTAAATAAACTACAGTTGGCTGGATTTACCATTTGCTCAATACCGATTGAGGCGTAACTATGACCGATAAAACAAAAGCCAAAGCACTCGAACATGTCATGATGACCCGAG
>JABFRC010000151.1 GCA_013141375.1 Methylococcaceae bacterium
TCGCCGAACTGCCTGAAAATGCTATTGATACCATTATTGTCGAGTTGAGCCATCTTGATATTCCGCAGGATAAATGGCCAGGCTATTTACAGCGATTGGCGCTGGAAATTCCGGGTTGGTCCGGCATCATTAACTGGCGTCAGCAACATCCGGGCTATCAGGCCACTAACGACGTGAAGCCCACACTTGCCGATTATCTGGCGATACGCTTGACATTAGACCGCTTGTGGCTCAATCAAATTTGCCGGGATACCTGGAAAATTGAGGCAAAAGTCAGTGCGATAAAGAATTACTTTGCTAAAAACTTGTCCGAGTTACTGGTGCGCAGCTTTTTGTACCAGGGTAATTTGCCCGAATATCTGACGCATATGGCAGAATCCCTGAACTTGCATGCCGGTTCCGAACGCCATAACCGCAATCATTGGCAGCAACTAGCGGATTTGATTTGGACTTGGCAGTCCAGTCCGTTGGCGACGACTCATAAGGCGCTTACGCCAGCCGATGGCGGATGGCGATTGTTCCGTTTGTGCCAACATGCAGGTATCAATGCCGAGCATATCGAGGGTTTAACGAAACAGGATCTTCTGCAATGCCTGACCGTGCTGGATGAGTTTGGCGCCGATCAACGCAGCAAGCTTTGGTTGATTGCTTACGAGCACCATTATCGTCAGGCCTTATTTCTGGCATTGCATGCCAATGTTGGACGTGGTCGCTGGGCTAAACGCCAGACTCGGCCAGCGTCCCAGCTTATCTTTTGCATGGATGATCGCGAAGAAGGCTTTCGCCGTCACCTTGAAGAACTCAATCCCGCTATCGAAACCTTGGGAGCTGCCGGCTTTTTTGGCGTTGCCATGGATTACCAAGGCCTGGACGATGACAATGTAAGCGCTTTATGTCCGGTGGTGGTCACGCCAGCCCATCAAGTCAACGAGCAGGTGCGGTCAGGTCATCAAATCAGTGAGCAGCGCCATCAGCGCGGTCGACAGCGGGTATTGAAGATTAAGAATCTGCTACATCATGATTTAAGACGAAATTTACTGTTATCCCAGCTGGTCATTGATGCAACTGCGCCGGTCGTGTTGCCGGGCTTACTGGCGAGAACCTTGTCACCTGGAATCCCGCACCGGTTATTGTCAGGCTTAAAAATTGCGTTTGTACCCAGCGTTAATACAGTGTTGTCATTTAGTGCAGACGAGCAATTATCTGGCCGCATCAAGCCGGGCTTTACCGATGTGGAACAAGCCGATCGTGTCGCCGGATTTTTACGCAACACTGGATTAACCTATGGGTTTTCCGAACTGGTGGTATTGATGGGGCACGGCTCGATCAGCCAAAACAATCCGCATCTTGCCGCTTATGATTGTGGCGCGTGCAGCGGTCGCCATGGCGGCCCCAATGCCCGCGTATTTGCGGCGATGGCCAATCGACCGATTATTCGACAATTGCTGGTCGAACGCGGCATTTCAATCCCACAAGACACCTGGTTTGTTGGTGCCGAACACAATACCTGCGACGAAAGCATCCAATGGTTCGATCTGGCCGATTTACCCGCTGCACGATTGCCCGCATTGCAAAAACTTCAACAAGAGCTGGCGCATGCTCAGCAGATGTCAGCGCATGAACGCTGTCGGCGTTTGGCCTCAGCGCCGCGTCGACCAACGCCTAAAGAAGCCTTGGTGCATATTGAAGAGCGCGCCATCGATTTCTCGCAAGTTCGGCCGGAATTGGGGCATGCAACCAATGCCGCGGCGGTGGTGGGGCGTCGTTCATTAACTCAGGGCGCTTTTTTTGATCGGCGCGTGTTTTTGATTTCTTACGATCCCACCCAGGACCCGGAAGGCAAAACGCTCGAAGGTATCTTGCTGGCGGTTGGGCCGGTCGGCGCAGGAATCAATCTGGAATACTATTTCTCCACAGTGAATAATGACCGTTTCGGTTGCGGCTCCAAAGTACCGCATAACGTCACCGGTTTTTTTGCCGTCATGGAAGGTGCCAGTAGCGATTTACGCACCGGTTTGCCGCAGCAAATGGTGGAAATTCATGAAGCCATGCGTTTGCAGTTGGTGGTGGAAGCCAAAACCAGTGTGCTTGAAGCCATCTATGCCCGTCAGGAAAGCCTGCGCGAATTGATTGCCGGTGGCTGGTTGCATCTGAGTACGCAAGACCCGGATTCCGGAGAGATTTCAATTTTTATACCCGGCACCGGGTTTGTTTCCTGGCAAGCAGGATCAGATCGGCTGCAAACCCATGATAATTCTCCTGATTGCTATCGCGAATATACCTTGCCGGTGGCGCCGGCGTTGATTCGCCAACCTGATTTAGTTGAGGTCTTATAGATGTTTGATGCCTTGGCGGTATTTATTCCACTTATTCCATTGCTTGGCGCGTTAATTATCGGCCTGGGTGCTCTGTCCGGTTTTCTGGTGGGAGAATATCGAGAACCCTTGACCGCCGATATTGCGACTTGGGCACTGAGTATGGCCAGCCTATTGGCTTTAACGGTGTTGGGTGCAGACATTTTGGGTGAAAACGACGGTGTCTTTCATCTCGGTAACTGGCTCACAAGCGACAACTTGAATATCAATGTCAGCTTAATTACCAGCGGTTTCAATGTAAAACTGGCGGCATTATTTGCGTTGTTGCTGACCGTGGCGTGTAAGTTTGCTGTTAATTACATGCATCGGGAGGCCGGTTTTCATCGCTTTTTCTTTCTATTAAGTCTGTTTGCAGCAGCGATGCTGTGGCTGGTGCTGTCAGGCAGTACCGTTTGTACCTTCATGGGCTGGGAAATTGCCGGCGTGTGTTCCTATCTATTAATCGGCTATGCCTACGATCGTCCCGTTGCCACGCAAAATGCCACTCGGGTATTCGTCACTAATCGCATAGGCGATGCAGGCTTTGTGGCTGGTATCGCACTCACTTACAGTTGGATCAATAGCTTTGATTGGCTGGATTTGAATACGGCTGCGACAGAATTTAGTTCCGGTCAGGTGAATGGCATCGCCCTGTGTTTTGCGGTGGCGGCCATGGCCAAGTCGGCGCAATTTCCGTTTACCCCTTGGCTCGCGCGGGCAATGGAAGGCCCAACACCTTCAAGTGCCATATTTTATGGGGCAGTGATGGTGCATGCAGGTGTTTTTCTGCTGATTTTATTACAGCCTATTTTTGCGCAAGCCCCATTAGGAATGGCTTTATTGATAGTGACGGGCTTGCTGACTGCGGCTTACAGTTTTTTTGTAGGCTTAACCCAGACTGATGTTAAAAGCTCACTTATTTTTGCCGGTTCAGCCCAGCTGGGCTTGATGTTTCTGGAATGTGGCTTGGGCCTGTGGCAGCTGGCCAGTTGGCATCTGGCCGCGCATGCCGTGGTGCGCGGTTATCAATTTTTTACCGCGCCGGCACTGATGCATCAGGTAATCAATACTCCTATCAAGCCGCTCATGCCAGGTATCGCCAAAGTGCGATGGCTTTATACGGCGGCGTTACAGCGCTGCTGGTTGGATCAAATTACCGACTGGGCCTTGGTTAAACCCATCCGCGGACTGGCACATGATTTAAGTTATTTCGATGATTATGTGATTGATCGTCTGATAGGTGTTCCAGCGCCGGCGATTCGTGCGGCATCGTCGTTTGCCCAGCAAGAAGAACAATCGCTCGGCGCCCGTTTAGAGAATGACTACGACAACTTTGCTCAGGGCACTGGCCTTGCCGGTAAAATCACAGAATGGTTTGCGGCCTTAAGTCATTGGTTTGAAGAACGGTTTATTTTAAGAACCGCACCAAAAGATGTGGCTGGTGTAGAACGCAAATTTGGACGACTTGCCAATAACATTGAACGCATCATTCTCAGGCCGCGCTATTTGGTGTTGTTTGTGTTTATTACCTTACTTATCGCATTCTGAGGGACACATGGAAACAGTACCAAGCTTATGGCCAGAAACTGCGGTTTTTCCACTATTGACATTGCTAACCCTGCTGCCTATGTTAAGTTCTGCGGCTGTCTTGTGGTCTCGCTCGGTGCCGCATGCGCTGCAAGCCGCGTTTTTTGGCGCTCTACTGAATGTGGCGTTAAGCATTTATCTTCTAATATCCTTTGATGCCGACAATACGAATGTGCAATGGTTTGAGCAGTACCATTTCTTCGGGATGAGCTACAGCGTCGGGCTTGATGGCAGTAATGTCTTGTTTATTCCATTAACCGCGATTCTGACCTTGCTGGCGCTGGTCTATACCTTAATTACCCGGCATATGACCGATCGTTTGTTTATTGCCTGTCTGATGGGCTATCAAGCCCTCTTGATCGGGGCCTTCTCGGCGTTAAATGTGCTGCAGTTCTGGTTGTGGGGTGTACTGGAATTGCTGCCATTACTTTTATTGACCGCACATGCAGGGACCGGTCTTAACCGGCGTTGGGCAGTGGCCTTAGTATTGCAATATTGGGGTAGCGGTTTGTTAATGAGTCTGGCCGGCTTCCTACTGCTTGGTTTTGGCTTGATTGATTCTGAGCATCCGCTGACCTTCGACTGGCTTACCTTGACGCAAAATAATGCTTATCTTCACGATGAAGTGCTGATTTTTGTATTACTGTTTTTTGCCTTCGCTATTCGCATGCCGTTGTTCCCGTTTCACGGTTGGTTGCCGGTCTTGGCAGAGCAAGGCACAGTCGCCAGTGCAGTGATTTTTCTGGTTGGCTTGAAAATGGGCATTTATGGCGTGATTCGCTTTATTTTCCCGATGGTGCCGGGCGTGGCCGAGCAATGGGGCGGGTTTGTTGTCACTCTAGGCCTGATCAGCATTTTTTACGGTGCGGTCTTGGCGCTGGTGCAAATCAATATTCGGCGGTTACTGGCTTTTGCGGTCGTGAGTCATACCGGCATGCTGGTGATTGGCATTTTTTGCTTTAATGCCTATGGGCTTGAAGGCGGGATTTTACTTTCCGCCGTTTACGGTCTGGCCTCGGCCGGTATGTTGTTCAGTGTCGGTTTGATTTATGAACGCACCCGCACTGCTTATATTCCTCGCCTGGGCGGCCTGTTCAACACGAATACCACCATCGCCCTGCTTTTTATGCTGTGCGCACTGAGTACCATGGTGATGCCGGGCACGCCGGGTTTTGATGCCTCCCATATCCTGATTGAAGGCACCATTGAAGAATACGGTTGGCTGGCAGCGATTGCGATTTTGTTGGGCAACGTGTTGGCGGCGGCTTTTTTGCTGCGTGCCTTTCAACAAATTTTTGTCGCACATGCAAAGCGGAATCATCAACCCTATAGCTCGAGCCATCATCCGGTAGTTAAAGAGCGCATCATTGCCGCGGCGATTAGTCTGTTGCTGATCGGCACAGGTTTTTATACAACGCCTTGGCTGAACCTAGTCGATCAAAGTGCTGCGGCAATAACCAAACATTTTCCCATTCACGGAACTCATCCGCTGGATGACGAGCCAACTGTTGAAGGACAAAAACATGAATGAGACCGGCTTGCCCTTGTTAAGTCTGTTGGTGCTTTTGCCCTTAATTGGGGGGGTGATGGTGGGGTATAGCCCTGAACGCTTGGCACGGAGTGTGGCACTTACGATTGCGGTTGTTGAGTTATTGATAACACTTTGGCTGTTGTCACAATTTAATGTTGCTCAGGGGCAGCATTTTCAGTTTGTAGATAATTATCAGTGGATTCCAAGTATCGGTGCGTCTTACATGCTGGGTGTGGACGGCCTTTCAGTGCTGTTTTTGCCGATGTCAGCGTTGCTGACCGTATCGGCAATTTTGGCCTCCTGGCAGACGGCCCATCTTAAGCGCCTGCATTTTGCCCTGTTGCTGGCTTTGGAAGGCGTGACAATCGGTGTGTTCAGCGCCCTGGATTTATTGTTGTTTTTCCTGTTTTGGGAGCTGACGCTGGCACCGATCTTCTTCCTGATCGGCTTATGGGGAATCGGGCCAAAACGCCGTAATGCCGCAACAAAGTACACCTTGATGATGCTGTCCGGTGGCGTGCCGCTGTTATTTGCCATCATCATTTTGGCGCTAAATCATGCCGGTTTCGGCAGTGGTCATGTGCCGCAAGAGCTGACTTTTAGTTTTCCGGTATTGCTCGAAACGCCTTTGCCCGACGCTTTGCAAGGCTGGGTGTTGTTGCTGTTAGTCCTTGGCTTTGCCGTCAAAGCGCCCTTGGTGCCTTTTCATACTTGGCTGCCAACGACGGCAATTGAAGGCCCAACGCAACTGACGGCCTTGTTGACGGGGCTCAAGTTGGGCGCGTTTGGCATGCTGCGCTTTGCGCTGCCGCTGGCGCCGTCTGCGGCCGTGCAATACAGTTGGATATTAGGGATTGTCGGCGCCATCACGCTGATTTATGCGGCATTGATTGCGCTGCAGCAAAGCAATCTGCGGCGTTTACTGGCGTATGCGAGTATTAGTCATGTCGGCCTGGTGATCATTGGGATTTCTTCTCTCAATGTACAAGGCGTGCAAGGGGCTGTTTTTCAGCTGCTGAATTTTTCCTTGATCGCCAGTTCTTTGATGTTGATCGCCGGTTTTTTACAACATCGATTGGGAAGCACTGAAATGGTACATCTTGGCGGCTTGGCCAAGATTATGCCGCGATTGGCTAGCCTAAGCTTTTTGTTTGCGCTCGCCAGTATTGGCGTGCCGGGCACCAGCGGTTTTCCTGCAGAATTATTGTTATTGATCGGCATTTTTACTTCGCATGCGGGCATTGCGGTGGCGGCGTTGGCGGGTGCGGTGTTAAGTGCGGCGTATATGCTGATTTATTTTCGAGGAGCTTTCTTTGGGCCACTCAAGCGGCCTTATAATCCCAATGATGCGCTTGCACTGGATTTACGGCCCCGCGAATGGTTGTTGCTTGCGGCTCCGGCTGCCCTGGTGTTATGGCTAGGATTTTCCCCAAATAGTTTACTCAATACCCAGCAATTAGCCGCGGAAGCCTGGCTGTCGCATTTATTGGATCAGCCGGTAATTAATGTGACACCGGTGGCTGAGCAAACCGATAGCGTGCTGACATCGCCTGAATGAGTATGGATAAAAAGCC
This sequence comes from Methylococcaceae bacterium, assembly GCA_013141375.1. Lineage (GTDB taxonomy): Bacteria > Pseudomonadota > Gammaproteobacteria > Methylococcales > Methylomonadaceae > JABFRC01. The sequence continues at coordinate 7,047 of JABFRC010000151.1, forward strand.
TTTCCGACGCTTTCTTTATTGTGCCCTGCCCTGTGAAGCGGCACCGCTGATTTCACACTTTAAGCTGAAAAAAGATACGTCGATTTGGCCGTTTGCTGTGTATGGCAATGACAATCTTTGTCTTACGGTGACCGGTGTGGGCAAGAATGCCATGGCTGCGGCAGTGGCTTACACCCAAGCAAGGTTAGCCGTTACGGAACCGCCGGTCATGGTGAATGTGGGTATTGCCGGGCATAGCCGTTATGATCTGGGTAGCGTTTGGCTCATCGATAAAATCACTGATTTTGATAGCGGGAAACGCCATTTTCCGCCGCTGGTATTTACCCCGCCATGCGCCACAGCCAACCTACAAACGGTGTCAATTCCCCAGCCGGATTATCCACCAGTCGCGCTATGCGATATGGAAGCCTCAGCGTTTTATGAGACCTCAATTCGCTTTACAACAGGCGAGCTGGTGCAGTGTATCAAGGTGATTTCGGATAACTCGACGGCATCGGTTGTCAATATTCAACCCAAACAAGTGTCTGCCTGGATCGCCGAGCAAGTGCCGGTAATTGAAAGTGTATTGGCTACGTTAACCAACCTGGCAGAGTCAATTTCCCGGTCGGATTTGCCGGAGTTTTCGGACTTGGTGGGGGCGATTCACTTTACCGCCAATGAGCAGATTCAGTTAAAACACTTAATGCATCGCTGGCAAGTGTTGTTCCCTGAGCAAGCCATTGTAATTGAGGAGTCCAGTAAGGCGAGAGACGTGTTGCAAACGCTGGAGCGGCGAATTAGCTCCAGCGCGTTTTATTTTTAGCGAGCCTTACAAGAAAAACCAGGCGTTTTTAGTGACGGCAACAATACCGATATAAACAAAGCTGGCAATCGCCGCGGAAAACGCCAGCCACTTTGTTGGGCCATGGGCTTTCAAAGCCACAATTCCAAAGCCAACATAAGCTAACAGCACGATGAATTTTGCGACTATCCAGCCGTTAGCACCAGACAGCCAGTCACCTTGCAACACGAGCGTAAAGCCGCTGAGCAGTAATATGGTGTTGATGATATGCGGTGCAATTTTAACAATCTTGACCTTAAGTAATTCGGGTCTGATTTCCGAAATAATCACTCTGCCGATAAAGCTGATAATAGATAGCAGTATAAAAGTGAGATGCAAATATTTGATCATGCTGATTTCCTGAGATTTAAAGGGGTTAAATGAGTTGAAACTGGGGCGGATCGGGATTGTAGTTGACGATGCTGCTGGAGCAGTCTTTTAAATTCGATCGGGTCCTTTTCTTGAGTGAGAACGCCCGGTCTAGGTTGGATTCGGTGTTGTAATCGAGATAGCCAAAAGCGCAATGCGGCGGCTCGTAACACCACCGGCCAAAGCCGTTGCTCTTCACTTTGAAGCGGCCTGATACTCTGGTAGCCAGCCAGCAGCGAGGTAGTTTTATCATTATGGATGCTGCCGTTATCGCTACACCAATCATTCGTTGCGATGGCAATGTCTATTAGCCAGGGGCCTTTGCAGGCATCATAAAAATCCAATATGCCGCTGAGTTTATCGCCGATGTACAGCACATTATCCCTAAACAAGTCACCATGGATGACACTACCAGGCAAGTTTGCAAAGTTATATCTTGATTGGTAAGACAACTCGTCTTCAATGAGTACAATATCGCTCGCTGATAAATGACTTTTGAGTCGCTTAAATACCGTCTTAAATGCTGATAAGTTATAACGGTGTGTCACTGGCATCTCAACTCCTTTGAGACCAATGTGCAGTTTGGCGAGCGCCGAGCCTAAAGTACGGCAATGTTCGATTGACGGCTCTTTCACATCAACACCCGGCAGAAAATTGAACACAGCGGCAGGCTTGTTATTGAAATGACTTAGCAGATTATCGTTTCGCTTTGGTTGCGGCAGTGGACACGGAATGTGTTTATTGGCCTGAGTAAGCAACTGAAAAACGGGCTTTAAGTCGCTGTCTGTTAATGACTCAAACACCGTCAATACAAACTCGCCGGAACTGGTTGTCACTTGATAATTGGTATTGTCTATGCCGGCAGAAATGCCTTCGAAATTGATTACCTTGCCAAGATCATAATCATCGAACAGCGCTTCAAGTTGAGACCGAGTAATAGGGGAATAGACAGACACAGATCACACTACTTCCATTCCAGAATTTTCCACATATTGACGTTGCTATCACGATCTAAGTCACTGCGACGGACATCCACCTTGCCATCACCATTGGAGTCGAGCATGTAATAAGGCGGTCCAATATCAGGAATGACTTTGATCATATAAAGCTTGCCAGCTCTACGGTATTCCTGAACCGTGCTTTTACCTTTACGAATGATGGTGATGTCCGGCTCCATTTCTTCGCCACTTTGCACAGGCAACGGCGGCTCCGGAGCTTCAGGCACTGCGCCAAGATCTGGCGGGCGATCGTCGACAGCAAACACCGGTAAAGCAATCAATAAACCTGGCAGCAAAAAACGTTTCATAACACTAACTCTAAAATAGTGGATATGCGGGATATCTTATTACAGATTTTGGTCGGAGGCTTTAAAACATCAGCGTTGAAGAAGGTTTAATCAAATGGGGATTCGATTTTTAGCTTTAGCGGCGACCAAATTTAGCCGTCATTTATTTCAGGCACCCCACAAGTAAAGTGGACCCCGAAAACCGGACAATAATTTAAGATGGTAGCCTGCGATAACCTGGAGCGGGTTGTGAGTGAAAAAAAGCGTAACATTTTTACCGGCACCCAAAAAGCCAAAGTGGCTTTGGAAGCGGTGAAAGGCACGAAAACGGCTAATGAGATTGCCCAGGAGTTCGGTGTGCATCCGACCCAAGTCAATCAATGGAAAAAAGACTTATTAGACAATGCGGGTAACTTATTCGAAGGCATCCGCGGGCCGAAGCCAGCGGATGCTCAGAGCGCCCCCGAGCGGTTGTACGCCAAGATAGGGCAGTTAAACATGGAATTGGACTGGCTCAAAAAAAAGTCTGGGATCAGCCGGTAGCCCTGCGG